>DIVN01000281.1 GCA_002435875.1 Anaerolineales bacterium UBA6131 | reverse complement strand
CTTCATCGCCGATGGCCATGCGCGCCGCCTCGATGCGCCGTGCATCCTCGCTGGCGGAAAGGCGTCCAACCTTGATCTTGACAGCGCGGAAACCCATCTCAACGTACGAGGCCACCTCGCGCCCCAGGTCATCGGCTGTCTTACCCTCTGCGTAATAGCCGCCGCTGGCATAGGCTGGCACGGTCTTGTCGCGGAAGGTACCCAGGTAGCGGTATAGCGGGAGTCCCGCCGCTTTGGCGTCGAGATCCCAGAGTGCCAGGTCGATGGCGCTGATGGCGCGCATCAGGGCGCCGCGGCGGCCCTGCAGCAGGCTTTCCTGGAACATAGCCTGCCAGAGAGCTTCCGTCTCATGTGAGTCCCGGCCGAGCACCACCTGGCGGAGAAGGTCGCGAATGGCGAGGGTAGTCAGGTGGCCGGCGCGGTTGCCGGCGTAGCAGAAGCCCATACCCTCCAATCCTTCGGCGGTGCGCACGCGCACCACACTGTAGTGGCGTTCCACCACGTTGCGGGTAGCGAATTGCACGCCTTGCCTGAGAGGCACGACCAGCGTGCAAGCTTCCAGATTGGTGATGCGCACGGGTAATCCTCCTTACGGAAGTATATCTCTGTCGCAGCCTGCTGGGCCGGGGCAAGGCCGGGTTGTACAAGCGACCCCAACAGGCACCGCACGCCGCTGCGTGCGCCAATAGTTCATGACTGCCAGCATCAGAATGCTTGTGACAGCCATGTACATGAACGGCAAACCGACCCTGGCGCCAATGCCATAGGCCAAGATAGGGCCGCTGGCCAGTCCAGCGTCCATGGCGCTGGCATGTAGACCAAGGAAAAGATGTGGGCGTGGCAACTTGAGCGCAGTGCCGTTGACAAGAGCACTGAGCGACACGCCAACACCGGTGCTGACAAAAAAGACCAGGCACAGCAGCGCCAGCAGCCACCAACCAGTGGACTGTACTGCGCCGAAGACGAGAATCAGCAGGATCACGGTGAAGGTGATGACGCTGCGGGTGTGGCCGAAACGGTCGGCAACGGCTCCAAACAAGGGACCGAAGACGATGCGCGAGATGAAGCGCACGGCCATGATGGCCCCAACGGCCGACCCAGCGCCGATGCCCAGCCGGATCAGGGGGTCGGGGCCAATGCGCTGCACGAGCATCAGTGATGTAGTTGCCACCACGACACCCTCAAACGAAGAGTCACAGAGTCCCACGAGCAGCAACGAGCGCCACAGCGGCTGGCTCAGAACCTCCTTGATATCCCCGGCGGACAAGCGGTACGAGCGCAGCCGGGGCTGGGAACGCTGATCCCAGGGGATCAAGAGGGCCAGTGGCACAGCCAGGGCAGTGAGCGCAGCGATGATAATCAGCGTGCTGTGATAGCCGAAGCGATCCCACAAATATCCTCCGAGCAGCACGGCCACCGTGCTGCCGAGATGGATGCCGCCGCCTAGGACGCCAGCCATTTTGGCGCGCTCGGATTGCGCAAAGACCCACAGTGCCTGGTTGCCACCCTGGCGCAGGGCCGACCAGGTGGCGCCCCAAACCAGCCGCGCCAGGAAAAAGACCAGCAATCCCCGGCCAACCCCATAAATGGTGGTAGTGACCACCGCCGCGAGGGTGCCCAACAGAAATGGCAGACGCGGGCCGATGCGCTCGTAAACGTTGCTGAGCAGCGTATTCGAGACCAGGCGAATGAGGCGGTTGACCGACAGCAGCACGCCCACCATGGACAAGGGGATGGCCAGACGTGCTGCTTCCAGTGGCAGTATGCTGTAGAGCAGCGAGTCGCCCATGATGCACAGGCCGATGGCGACGCTGGCCATCGGCAGGGCCCAGCGCGGGTTGTGCGGCAGAAAGCGGCGGTCAGCGCTCACAGGTGTACCACGCGGTACGAGGGATGTGCAGAACCTGCCGAGACCTCGTCGGTAGTCATGGCAGGAGCCGCGACCAGAAGCGTCTGCGCTCCTGCCTGGGCACGACCGTCGATCGCACCTTTCCGGTGCAAGGACGTGCTATTCTTTGCTATCCAGCACACGGCCCCAGACCTGCACCAGCTCGGTGATGTCCGCCAGCATCAAGTCGGGGCGGCAAGGATGGCCCTCGGCTTCTTCGCGCGTGGCCACGCCGGTGAGCACCAGGATGGAGTAGAGCCCGGCGCGCCTGGCGCCGGTCATGTCTGTATCCATGTGATCGCCCAGCACGGCGGTCTCGGCCTTGGAGGTGCCAAGCTTGTCAAGCGCGAGCCCGAACATGTGAGGCTCAGGCTTGCCAACGATAAAGGGCTGGACGCCACTAGTGGACACAACCAGCGCAGCCTGGATGCTTCCGGCGCCGGGGATCTCACCGTAGGGCATGGGCAGCGTACGGTCGGGGTTGGTGCCGATGAAGCGGGCGCCAGCGCGAATGCGCAGAGTAGCCTTGGCCAGCTTGTCGTAGGTCAGGGTTCGGTCCATACCTGTGACCACGACCTCCGCCTTGTCTTCGTCGATCACAAAACCCGCTTCCTCCAAAGCCTCACGCAGGCCCATCTCGCCCACATAGTACATGGGCGTGCCGGCGGGGTATTCCTTCACCAGGTACTGGGCAGTAGCGGTAGCCGAGGTCATGATCTCGTCGGGCGAGACGGTCACGCCCATGCCGGCCAGCTTCTCTGCCCACAGCCTGGGCGGCCGCGTAGAGTTGTTGGTGGCCAACAGATAGCGAATGCCGCGCGAACGAATAAAGTCAAAGAACTCGACCAGGCCGGGGATAGGGGTGTCCCCTCGGTAGAGCACACCGTCCATGTCGATGATCAAACTGCGAATCTTCTTGAGCTGGTCCACGCCCATGCTACCTCCCTGGAGTCAATATGATGATCTTGGCAGCACGAGACTGCCAGCGAATCCCGAGTGACAAAGCCAAAGCCCCCGCACGGACCGGGGGCCCTTCTGGCGACGTATGGCGGCAAGGCCACCTTCTGACAGAGCGGCTTCTCCTTGCCGCAGCGGACACCGACGAGACGTCGGCGGTCAATTGAGATCGGGGCGGTTTCCCCCGCACAAAAAGCCGATTATAGCCGATTGCCGCAGAATGCGGAAATCGCCCTCTAGACGCCGTGCAGGCCAGAGCGGCTGGCACTAATTACAAAGTAGCGCTGGCCAAGCAAGAACAAGATGAGGATGGGCAGCAGCACCAGCAAGGTGCCAGCCATGATGATGCCCCATCCTTCATAGTCATATTCCACCAGACGCAAGAACGCCAGACCGACGGGTAAGGTACGCATGTTCATCGTATCGGTCATGATCAAGGGCCAGAAATAGTCATTCCACTGCCCGGTAAAGGCCAGCAGCCCCAGGGTTACCAACTGCGGTTTGGTCAGAGGCAGCATCAACTGAAAGAGCAAACGCAGGTGACCTGCACCGTCCATGATTCCGGCGTCGATCAGGTCGTTGGGGATGCCAAGAAAGGCCTGGCGCAGCATGAAAATGCCGAACACGCTCGAGATGTGCGGGATAATCAAAGCCCAATAGGTGTTGATCCACTTGAGCCTGCTCATGATGACATAGGCCGGGATCATGATCGTCTGCGCGGGGATCATCATCAAGCCCAGGAAGAGCAGGAAGAGCAAGTCCCGTCCAGGGAAAGGGATACGCGCGAAGACGTAGGCGCACAGAGCGCCGTTGAGCAGCTGCAAGACCGCCGTGGCAGTCGACACGAAAACTGTGTTGAAGAGGAAGCGGCCAAACGGCAGCGCGTTCCAGGCGGCAAAAAAGTTCGACCACTGTGGCTTCTGTGGTATCCAGCGCATAGGCACCACATAGAGCTCATCGGGGCCCTTGAGCGCGGAAGAGAACATCCAAAGTGCAGGAATCAGGATGCTTAGCACGGCGAACAAGACCGCCGCATACGTGAACACATCAGCAGCGATCTTGCCCCAATTTCTGGACGTTGACCGCGGCATCGGGCGAACCTGGGAGCTCAACATACTTGCACCTCCAAACCTAGCCGGAATAGTGCACCCAGCTACGCTGTAGCTTGAGCTGGATGACCGTGAGGATCATGAGCAGGATGAAAAAGACCGTGGCCACGGCCGACGCGTACCCTGCTTTGAAGTACACGAAGGCATACTGGTAGATATGCCATGTAAAGACCTGGGTAGCATCGAGCGGGCCACCACTGGTCATGATCGACACCGCGGTAAAGATCTTGAAGGAGGCAATGATGCGCACCACGATCAGGAAGAAGGTGGTGGGTGAAAGCAGGGGGATGGTCACGTAACGCAGGACCTGCCAGCTGGTCGCTCCGTCAATCTGCGCCGCGTCCGTCAGCTCCGCGGGGATGTCTTGCAGGCCTCCCAGGTAAAGCACCATATTGTAGCCGAAGGTCCGCCATATATCCATAATGATCAGCGCCAGCATGGCCCACTTGGAAGATTTGAGCCACTCCGGGCCATCAATGCCGACCCAGCCGAGGACGGTGTTCATTAAGCCGTACATGGGGTCGTACATGAACATCCACAGCATGGCCAAGGCCGAGAGCGAAGTCACGAACGGTGAGAACAGAATGGTACGGGCAAGGTTGCGGCCGCGAATCTGGCGATTGAGCAGCAACGCCAACCCCAGGCCAAGCACGAGTGCAACCACAGTTGAGACCACGGAAAACACGGTCGTGTTCTTGAGTAGGAGCCACAGTGCGCCGGTGTTATAGAACTTTTGATAGTTGGCCAGGCCGACCATGCGTTTGATGGGGCTCACAAAGTCCCAGCTAGTGAGGCTCAGATAGAAATTGTAGATGAGACCGATATACTGGAACAGCGTGAACACGACCAACGAAGGCAGCAGAAAGAGAAAGGCGGTGAGCAGGTCGCGGGCTCTGCGCCGCGACAGCCTGAAGCGTGGCCTGGCCGGCGGAGCGACCATCGTGCCTGTGTTGACTGTGTTTACCACACCTAGCCTCCAAGGAATCAAGCCTAATGACAGCATGGAGCAAGCACTCACGACTGCTCCATGCTCCGCGAAACTGACCTGCCTGGCCCGTTCAGATCATAACCGCTAACTTATCTGCCCGAGCCGAGTCGGATAACTCGACGCTAGCGGGGAGAATCGCTCAATGCCTCACATTGAGGCCGAATCAGCCGCTACGCCGAGAACATTGACCGAAACGCGCAGGGGCTCCCGGCTCTGGGCCAGAGCCCCTGCATCCTCGGTTCAGCTTAGAGGCCTATCCAAGTTCCTTCAGCCAGGACTGGAACTCCTCGGTCATGATATCCCCGTACTTCTTGGCAGTTGCTTCGACTGGGGCAAGCCCGACGAAGATCTCTTCCTGCAGCTTGTAGAAGTTTTCGACGACCACGGGCACAGCCTTGATCAGGGGCAAGCCAACCGCATACTGCGCCTGATCCACCGCAACCTTGAACTGCGGGTTCTTGGCAAAGTGGTCCTGCAAGCGGGCAGTCTCCTGGGCCGACTTGCGCAAAGCGATATAGCCAGTGCGCATGGAGTACTCGGCCGTGATCTCCGGAGAGGTAATCCACTTCAGGAACTTCCAGGCCGCTTCCTTCTTCTGTGAGTCTGCAGCGATGGCCAGCACCGAGCCACCGGGCGTGACGACATAGTTGTCCCACTTGGGGATGTAGCCTACGTCCCACTTGAAGGTTGCCGCCTTGACCGTAGCAGCAAGGTCTGCAGTCGACTTGAAGCACATCGCTGCCTTCTGCTGCAAAAAGTCCGTGCTGAGGGCACCACTGTCTTTGGAGGTGGTGAACACGCCCTCTTTGATCAAGTCCTGAATAGCCTTCATCACCTCGACATTGGCGGGGAGCGTCATTGGCGCACTCTGCGTGGCTTCGTCATACATGGTGCCACCGTTGGACATGAACATGGACTCCAGGAACCACCAGTTGCGCAGGGCCAGAGAGAAGCCGTAGCGCACGACCTCGCCCTTCTCATTCTTCTTCACCAGCTTGCGGGCCGCAGCAACGAGCTCATCCCACGTTGCGGGCGCCTTGAGGGGCAGGCCGACTTCAGCGAAGGCATCGGTGTTAAAGTACAACAGCGGTGTGCTGCGGGCATAGGACCAGGCATAGTAAGAACCGTTGTACTTGTCACCTTCGGCAAAGCCTGCCAACAGGTCGCTCTCATCGATGCCGTCCGGTCCCTTGACCAGTGCGTCGATATTGGCATAGGCGCCGCGTGAGGCCATGAAGGGGGTGTACATGCCATCCAACTGCACGATGTCAGGCACCTTCTTGGCAGCCATGCCAGCCAGGAACTTTTGCAGGGTGGTGTAGTAGTCGCCCTGGTACTCGTTGATGACATTCACTTCGTCTTGTGAGGAATTGAAGCGGTAGACCAGATCCTGTGTGGTCTCGCCCAGGGTACCGCTCAAGGACGACCAGAAAACCACATCCACTGTCTCGGCCTTGGGCGGTGGCGTAGCAGTTACCACGACCACAGCGGTTTCCTTGACGACCGCGGTCTCCTTGACGATGACGGGCGTCGGGGTGGCAGATGGGGCGCAGGCCACGATCAGCGAAACCACCACCATCGCCAGAAACGCGACTCTCAAAGCTGACTTACTCATGATCCGTATCCTCCTCTTGTGAATCGGCCAAGTATCTCTTGCGTTCACGCACTCATCTATGCTTTCGCCAACCACCCCCTCCCGCATGTCTCTCGAGCTCATCGGTACTTCGGGTCGGCACGCGGCCAAGCACAATCACGATCGTCGAATGGCCGGCAGCGCGACGGTAGGAAACGAAAAGGTCATGCCATGGAAGAGCCAGCGTCCCTGGCGGCGCAGTAGCACTGCAGTGAAGCGCAGTGGCCAGACGTGGGTATCCCCTTGCCGCGTGTCGTTGATGGTGATCGCCGCTTCAGCCAGCGTCTCCAGCAGCGAAGCCTCGCTGCTGCCGGCTGATTCGAGCCGGGAGCGCGCTCTCTCTCGCCAATCCTGGTAGGCCGATGCGGCCGGAATGTTCTGCGTGACGTTGGCTGCCGTCGCCAGCCAGGCCACGTCACCCAGGACATGGATGCGCGCGCCGGCAACATCGAGCTGCAAGTCACCCCAGCCTTCCCAATCCACCTGCACGATCCTGCGCGCATCGGCCGGACCCAGGCACCAGTCAAAGACGCCGGGATCGATGGCTCCGGTGCCGATCACCTCCAGATCGTCGTCGCGCACGAACAACTCCATGAAGGCATCAAGCGTGCGCAGATCGCGTTTGACGTAGCCATCCTGGAAAGCCTGCAGTACGGCACGGACCGCGCTAACGGCTTCGGGATCAGAGACCATACGGTTCTCCTCAGGGCGTCACGACGACCTTGAGCACTCCCTCCGTGCCCATCAAGTCAAGGCCATGGGCGACGTCATCAAGGGGAATGCGATGGCTGATGATCGACTCAAGGGGCAAAGTACAGCCCGCCAGAAAACGTAGAGCCGGTTCGAATTGCATCTGCGGATAAGCCCAAACGCCGCGGACATCCAGGTCCTTGTTGCAGATGGTCCACGGGTGGATTTCCACGGCACCCGAATCGGTATAGTGGCCGATCTCGATGACGATGCCGCCGCGCCGCACCAATTGCAGCGACTCAGCGAAAGCGGCTGGCACGCCGGCCGCCTCAATGACCACGTCGGCACCCAGGCCCTCCGTCAGCGCTCGCACACGCTCCATGCGTTGGGCCACATTGCTGGAAGTGATGTTGAGCAGTTCCGTGGCACCCAGCTTGCTGGCCATCTCCAGGCGGCTATTGACAGAGTCGGTGGCGATGATCTGCCCAGCCCCAGCATAGCGCAAGACGGCCACGATCAGCAATCCGATGGGCCCCACGCCCTGCACGACGACGCTCTTGCCAATGCCCAATCCGCTGCCGCTGGTAGGCAGGCCTGGCATCAGTGCCTTCTCCACAGCACGTGTGGCCACGGCCGCGGGCTCGGCCAACACGCGCCGTTCAGCAGGAAGATCGGCCGGCGCCTTGAAAACCCAGGAGCGCGGGCGGATGATCATGTACTCTGCAGACCCACCGCGCAGGTCTTCGGGGCCCGAAAGGTTGAGAAAACCGTGGACTTCACGGTTGGGGCACAGATACGGGCGGTCGGGAGCATGGAGGCACATGGTGCAATGGTGGCACGCATCCGAGCTGGGCACAATGATTACCGCGTCGCCCTCTTGTAGCGGCCCGCCGATGATATTCATCGAGTCGTTGGCCTTGGAGCCTAGCTTGGCGATGTGCCCAACGGCCTCGTGCCCAAAGACCACGGGGAAAGGAACTTGCATGTGGCCGAGGTACATGTGCTTATCGCTGCCACACAGACCTAGCTCGTCGACTTTCATAAGGAAGCAATCATCGGGGACGGTGGGCCACGCTACTTCACGAATCTCAATCTTGCCCGGAGCGGTCATCACAGCGGCTCGTACGCTAGACATCGATACCCCCTTTTGGACCTGTACGGGATGCTGGCCGGCTAATGCCGGTCGGCTCATTCAATGATCGTGCAGTTGTTTCAGGTCTCCCAAGTGTCGAACGGACATTGACACAATGGACGGTTTGCGGTATAATGTAGGTACAACACGATGACACGATGTTATCTCGTGGAGTATTGTACAGCATCAGGCCACAGATGTCAAGCAGGCAGACAAGCAATTAAAGCGCTGCTTGTGATTGGAGAGTGGTGACAATGAGCCTGGCTCACGTAGATTCGCATCCCATCTCCGCTTCGCTAGCGTCGCTCCCCACAGAGACCACGTCGAAGGTCGCGCGGGACTCTCCCCTGCCCCTCTACTATCAGCTCAAGCAGATCATAGCCGCGGCGATCCGATCCGGCACCTGGCCCCGTGGCGGGCGCATCCCGACCGAGTCCGAGCTGCAAGCAGCCTATGGGCTAAGTCGCACCACCGTGCGCCAGGCGCTCAACGAGCTGGTGCGCGACGGGCTGCTGAGCCGCATCCAGGGCAAGGGAACCTTTGTCGCGGCGTCCAAGATGGAGACCTCGATCGAGCGGATGCACAGCTTTAGCGAGGAGATGCTGCAGCGTGGTCAGAAGCCAAGTGCGCGGCTGCTCAGTTTTCGCCAGGTGAAGCTTGCGTCTACAATAGCACAGCACATGCACATTCCTGTAGGCACGGCTGCCATACGCTACGAGCGCCTGCGCACTGCTGACGAACGCCCGGTCGCCTATCAGGTGTGTTGGGTGCGCGCTGACCTCAACGTACGACTGCAGCGACAGGATCTCGAAGGAAGAGGGTCTCTGTTTCGCACCGTGGAGAGTCAGGGACTGCGCTTTGCCGGCGCTGAGGAGAGCCTGGAGGCCATTGCTGCGTCCAAGAAAGAAGCTCGCCTGCTCGACATCTCACCGGGCGACCCGATGGTGCTGGTGCAACGCGTATGGTACCTCCAGGATGGGTCCGCCCTGGGCTTTGGGCGTATGAGCTACCGCGGGGACTGCTATCGTTACTTCCACTGGATCCCGCGCTAGCAGCAAGATACCTCGCGCACGATGTAACCGCCCCCTGTGGCTCCACGTGTGCAGGGGATGATGCAGGGTAACGCTCGAGCCTGGAGCAAGATCCGAACCTCCAGGCCGAACCCAATACTCAAGGGGGATAGCATGCTTGACTTGCGCAGAGAAAAGACGGGCACGATTTCGCTCATCGGCCACCGCGGGGCGACTGGGTACTATCCAGAGAACACCATGCTCAGCTTCGAGAAGGGGCTGGAGATGGGGGCCAATATCCTCGAGCTCGATATTCACCTGTCGCGCGACGGGCACCTCGTCGTGATCCACGATTTCTCGTTGGAGCGCACCACGAGCGGCAAAGGGCTTGTACGCGATCACACCCTGCGCGAATTGCAGGGATTGGACGCCGGCTCACGCTTCGATGCGAAGTATGCGGGAATGCGCTTGCAGATCCCAACGCTGGACCAAGTGCTGCAGTGGGCGCACGGACGTGTCTGGTTGGCGATTGAGATCAAGTCGGATTGGATCACGTACCCGGGGCTCGAGGAGAAACTGGTTGACCTATTGCGCAAACGGGAAATGGTGGATGAGGTGGTGGCCATCTCCTTTGACCACAAGGCCTTGCGCCGGGTCAAGGACCTGGAACCGAACGTAGCGGTGGGGCCGCTCTATAGCTGCCGACTGGCTGACGCCGTTGGAGTGGCGAGGGCGACTGGCGCCACGGTCATGCGGCCGCGCTGGCCATTCGCCTCGGCCGAGCTGGCAGACGAGCTGCACGCGGCAGGGATCGCCTTTATGCCCTGGGGAGCACGGAAGGAAGAGGAGTGGAAGGAGATCCTGACTACCATGCCCGTCGACGGCCTAAGCGCAGATCACCCGGACCGCTTGCGCAAGGTGATCGATTCGTTGCCGTCCTAGGTGCCAGGTAGATCAGCTCGAGCGCAGGAAAGGGTTGACGCCGCGCTGGCCATGATCAGCGCGGCACATCGACGGAGGTGAAGATGGCCTTTGGATGGACTGGGAAGATCTTGCACGTCGATCTGAGCCAAAGACGCATCTGGAGCGAAGAGCCCAGCGAGACGTTCTATCGTA
>DIVN01000171.1:1862-2986 GCA_002435875.1 Anaerolineales bacterium UBA6131 | reverse complement strand
AGGTGTCATCGCCGCTGCCACTGCCGCTGCCGCGATGGCCGACGAGTACTTGGCATAACCATCGCTGATAAAGTCAACCTCGTATGAAAGTGCAAATGCGGCCTCCGGGTCGCATGGGCAGATCAGGCCCAACGGCGAATTGGCCATAATGAAGCCGTTGGTCGGTTGCCCACCCCAGATCAGTTTCGTGTCGCCGTGCATCCCGGCCAGCAAATACTCCTCCAAGAAGCCGCGCTCCAGGTCAGTATGCGCCGCATAGTACGCGTCTGCGATGGCTTTGACCAGATCTCCGCGTCGCGGAAGACCACCACAGGCAATGATTGCCTGGCACAGGATATGCTTCAAGCGGGTGTCATCGGTGATGGTTCCTGGCGCAGTCGCAAAGTGGGCGTGGAAGTCTGGTGGGTCACTGTAAGGGAGCAGACTTCGGACAACCCCATGAGTCGCCACAATCCGCTCGTAGTGCCAGCCCTCAACTGGCCCCCCCATAGCATCACCGATAGCCCCCGCCAGCATGGACGCATAGATCTTGTCAAACACTGCGGTATCTTCTATAGGCTGACCGCCAGCATACATGCGATTCTCCCCGTCGGTCGTGTAAGCGGCTACTCTTCCGGTGACACAAGCCAGATGCTCTCATGAGGAAACCGGATCGGCACCATATCGCCTTCCTGAAAGCATTGCATACTGGATGCATCGGTTATCAACTCAAAATGGCATCCATCAGATTCGACTTTGTAGCGTGCGTGCGTGCCGCAGTAAACTCGGCTGCGAATGACCGAGCGCACTTGGTTCTCGCCCTCTTCACCCAGGCGCAGGTTTTCCGGACGTATCGTGAGGATGACGGGCCCGTCTGCAATGGGCTGAGGGCCAGTATTGATCATGCCCAGGCAAGTCTCCACCTGCTCGCCCCGTTTTGTACCCTTGAGGAAGTTGAGTCCGCCGAAGAATTTCGCTATCCTGGCGCTCGCCGGACGCCTGTAGAACACGTTGGGCTCGTCGAACTGGTGCAGCACCCCGTCGAACATCAACGCGATCCGGTCAGCCAACACAACTGCCTCCTCCTGATCGTGCGTCACAAAGATCGTCGTGATGCCTAGTTCACGCTGGATACTAACGATGAG
>DIVN01000171.1:0-1815 GCA_002435875.1 Anaerolineales bacterium UBA6131 | reverse complement strand
GGGCCAATGACCAGGGCTCGCGCCAGAGCCACGCGTTGTTGCTGGCCACCCGACAACTGCTTGGGTCTTCGTTCTTCGAGTCCGGGCAGCCGCACCAATTCCAGCATCTCGGACACTTTCTTGCGAATGACGGTCTTATCCTCGTGGCGCATGCGAAGCCCAAATCCGACATTCTCCCCCACAGACATGTAGGGGAACAAGAGATAGTTCTGAAAGACCATCGCGGCTCCCCGCTTTTCGGCCGGGATACCCAGCACCGACTTGCCGTCGAAAGTAACGTCGCCAGAGGTAGGAGTAAGCGAACCCGCAATCATCTTGAGCGTAGTCGTCTTGCCACAGCCAGACGGCCCAAGGAGCGCCGTAATGTGGCCAGACGCGATCTCCAGGTCAAGGTCGCGGACTGCGTTTACCTTCTCCTGTCCGTGGAATACTTTGTTGAGCGCAATGAGATTCACCCGAGTCATGCCCCAAACCCTCCCATCACTCCACTCTTGCCGGTCAAGAACCGTGAGGTCAAGACAAGAAACACAATCGCCGGAGCCATATAGAGCACGCTGAGAGCGCCTGTCACCATGTTATCGCCGCTGCTTGCGAAAGAGAACAGAAGCAGGGGCAATGTTACCACCGTCCCACCACCAATGAGAAGGGTCAGGATGTACTGCCCCCACGAAATGATAAACGCGAACAGCCCGCCGACCATCAGACCCGGAAGTATCGCGGGAAAAGTAACATGGACAAAGGTGCGGATGGGGTTTGCACCCAGCGTCCTGGCCTGCTCCTCATATTCAGGCTCATAATTGGCAAATACACTGCTCATGACCATCACAACATAGGGCGTGGTCGGTATCAGGTGTACGAGCACAACTCCCAACACCGTACTGGCCAGGCCGTAGCGTATGAACGCAATGTGTATGCCCATGACAACAGCGAGAACCGGGACTATGGTCGGAGCGAGAATCAAGAACTCAATCAGGCGTTTGCCCCGAAACTTGTACAGCCCCAGAGCACGTCCGGCCGGCACGCTGATGATCATGGACAATACCATCGCCACCAGTGCAATCAAGGTACCCTGCCACAAAGCCTCGGTCGCGCGCGAGACATCGGAGAAGACATAGTTCCACGCGCGCAGGTTCAATTCTCGCGGCAACAGGTCGGGGAAGAACCACTTGAACCCGACCGACCACAGCAGTTGCGGTAACAAGGGGGCTAGAATCGTGATCACCAGCCCAATACCCACCAGCGAACTCAGAAACTGCGCCCAGGAAAACGGCTTCTTCTGCTTCGGCTGGGAGCGATCTTTTTCGCTCATAGCACTTCTTGACATTCCATCCACCTCACAGTCGTTCAATGCTGCGCCCGCCTAGTCCGAACGGACGTACATCTCACTGAGCCGCATGTAGATCATAATCAGCACAATGATCAAGACGGCTATGATCATGCTCATCGCCATCGCCTCGGGTCTCACGTTCAGGTCCACGTCGTGATAGCTGCGGTAGGCCAGCACCGGCAAGGCCGACGGGAAGCGCTGTCCTAGCAGGTATGGAACCTCAAAAGCGCCAAATGTGAACGCAAAGACGAGGACTGAAGCTCGCAAAAGTCCAGGCGTTGCCAGGGGGACGATCACATTCCAGAGGCGCTGCCAGCGGTTGGCTCCCAGGCTCTGAGCCACGTTTTCGTAGTCCTCACCAACCGACTGCAACACCGCCAGAACGATGACTCCAGTGAAAGGAACCGCCTTCCACAGGTACTCCAGGATGATACCGATGGCATATTTATCATAGACCAGAGCCGGGAACTGGGAGCTCTCGGTAATCA
>DIVN01000055.1 GCA_002435875.1 Anaerolineales bacterium UBA6131 | reverse complement strand
GGCACCTGGCGGCTGGCCGAGCAGCTACCGCTCGCCGGCATCCTGTTTCTGGAGAAATGCGCCGGACTCGAGCTGGCTCGCTGTCAGCCCATCGAAGTGGCCCCAGCCTTGTACCAAGCGCTGTCTGAGCACCCCCGCGTGGTGGCCAACAGGGGGCCGCTGCGGCAGAACTTGTTCCATACCGCCTGCGAGCTGGCACGTGCTATGCCAACGTGGCGCCTGCGCCTCGATCGCACAGCGGCGTATTGGATACTGTTGGATAGATGCTTGTCTATGGAATGAAAAGCTGGCGGCTGCTGCCTCCTGATCGGTCCACCGGCAAGTCAACCGGATCATAGCCCGAACGGCACAACCGGGGTCATGCTGTCTGGATGGGCGTGCGCAGATGCCCACCGGTGACCCTCGGCAAACGCGGCAGTCTGGCGCTTCGCAGGTGCAGCCGGCATCGCAATCTCGCCGCCAGGCAGCCTATATGCTCCAGTGTAGCAACAACCAGTATCAGCAGCGCAGCCACGATCAGCAGAACCGCACCGTTCTTCATGGTCTTCGCCCCCCAAGCACCCTCTCGCACCCCTGGCTGATTGCATTGAGGCATCTTGGCACGAGGATCAACCTCACTATGCCACAAGACGCTTGGTTGCGCATCGGCATGGTGGGCAATTCGCGATCTGTCCAGGTGGCCAGTACGAGAGCCGGTCACCTGGTGCACATCCTCGACCGAGGCATGACTGCCCTGGGAGCCGTGCCACTGCCTATCGATGCTCAAGCTCCTGCGGGTCAGTCCTGATCGGCGTTGGCGATGTCCAGCGTACAATCGGCGGGGTAGCAGTTCTGCTCATCAGCATCATGGTTGGGATACCATACTTGAGCGAAGAACGGGTTGCTGCGGGCCTGCCGGTCATAATCCCAGGGCGGCGGTGTGCACTGTGGGCACCAGTGTCCGGCCTTGAGCACCGTGTACGGCCTGGCTTCGAACTCGTGTCCGTACGCACAGCGCCAGGTCAGCGGTGAGTACCGGCCGCCATTCCAGGTCTTTGCCAGGCACTCCCCACCGCGGAACCTTGCAGCTTGCTGCAGGTCGCTGACATCCAGGTGAGCCTTTCGTTCGTCGTAGCCATGGTCGAGCGGCGAGCACGGCTGGGTCGGGTCCACTGCTGGCAGGTCTTGTTCCCAGCCGAGGATGGCCTCATATGTGACATAGTCCTTGAAGAATGCGCTGATGCGGCGATCGTTGCGGTGTTGGTACCAATACACCGTGCCGTTGCGATGGTTCTCTACCATCGCCTGCATCCGTCGATAGGTGACCGCCTCCACCTGCTTCCGTACCGCAGGCGCGTGGCGGCAGAGCCAGGCTACGGCACGCATGGACAGCGGCATGGACTGCGCCACAGCCTGCCAGTAGCTCTGCAGCGAATCGCGCCAGAAATGCAGATAGCGCTCGAGGACCTGACTGTCCTGATAGAATTGCATGTGAAAGTTACGTAATGCGTACCAACACCGCTCGGTGCATGCTTCCACACCCGAAAGGCCGTTGAGCATATAGTTGAGGTTCAGAAAGTCATAGGCCGTGCAGCGCATTTGCGGGCCGCCGCCCATGTTGTAGACACGCCGCCAGAAGTCGGAATCCCGCCCCACATCAAGAACGTTGACCAACCCGAATCCTGCGTCGCGGTCCGTGATGTTCTCCATGCAGGCGTTGATGGGCATGTGAAAGGCGATGGGATCCTGCAGATCGAGGCAGTCCTGGTAGCAGGTGGGCATGATGAAGGTCATGCGCAGCGATACCCAGTGCTTGATGGCCGATTCGAGCACAAGCCGCTCTCCGGCGATCTTGGTCACCGCGTAATAGTCAAAGATGGAGGGCTTGAGCGGGTCACCGACGCGCCCCCAATGAATTGGCGGAAGGCGGTCACCGGTGGCGGCGACTGTGCCAGTATACGCCAGACAGATGTGCTCTGCGCCGCCCGGCTGGGACTCGATGGCGCCGATGATGTTGCGAATACCTTCCGTGTTGACCGCACAAGCGATCTCAGGGTGATAGTCGGCCTGCGGCGAGATATAGGCCATGGCATCCAGCACATAGTCGACGCCTTGCACCGCCTCAACGACATCCTCGTACCGCGTTGCGTCGCCCCAGACAATCGTTAGCCCTTGACCCCGCACGATACCAGGGCCATCCGTCGAGGCGACGCCGGCCATGCGCTCGTAGGGTGCGAACATCGCCTTGTTCTTGGCCGATGGCCGAAGCAGGAGGACGATGTCATAGCGCTCGCGACGCCGCCATAACTCCTCGAATGCCTTCCATCCCATTGTCCCTGAGGCGCCAAAGAGCGCCACGCGCTCTCGATCCATTCGTCGCTCCTGCTCTGACTGTGACTTACACCTTCGGAGGTCATGGCCGGGCTCAGGCAACATGCACGTGACGAGCTCGCGCGCCAAGCAGCGCCAACGCTCGCGCCCAAGGCATAATACGCAACGCACAGGGCTGCGCCAAACCAGCACATAGTGCCAGCCTCGCTTGCCAAGGCAGTCCAGACGTTGCCAGCGGCCATGCCCTATGATACAATGGCATTGCAGTTGATTGGCCTGAAGCCCGCCGATTCGCAAGTGCCGGTCGCACCGGTGCGGTTGGAGGTGGTCCAATGAGCAGGCTGCGCTGGAAGAGATGGACGTGCGTGATGATCTTGTGCACGGGCCTGGGGCTGGTCCCCGAGACTGTTGTCGTGTCCGACTCCTCTCAGACTAACGACAGGCTGGTCGTGCTCGAAGCATTCCTCCGTCCCACCTGAGACAACTCCCGTAGCGCTGGTGCAGCGCTCGATCAGTTGGCACTGGACTATGCGATGCAACCAGTGGCAGTCCTCAAATACCCACTCGATGGCGCACCGATGTCCCGTCACAGTCGCTTCTGGGCCGCGTTCGGCGTGGGTCTGGCACCAGCACCCCATGTTATGGTCGATAGCGGGCATGAGTTCAGCTGTGGCGCTGTCGACTACAATGCTGATTACCAACGTATGATCGAAACCTCCCGGATCCGTGCGGCGCAAGGGCAGCTCAGGGCCACCTGGGAGCGTCTGGATGACTCGCTTCTGGTCAACGTTTTACTGACGAACCTCAGCCCGCTCACTCTCAGCCCGTCCAACGCTGCCGCAGTACACGCCTTGGCGTATGAGGACGGAGGGATGGGTCTGCATGGCCGCATTGTGGGCTCGCCGGCGTCCGTCCCGATCAACGGGCTGGCACCAGGAGCAGCAGGGCGCTGGGAGTTGCAGATTCCCAATGTACAGGCCGACGACTGGACCGGACTGCGCATTCTTGCC
Organism: Anaerolineales bacterium UBA6131; assembly: GCA_002435875.1. Classification (GTDB taxonomy): domain Bacteria; phylum Chloroflexota; class Anaerolineae; order UBA2200; family UBA2200; genus UBA6131. Next base: position 3,547 of record DIVN01000055.1, on the reverse strand, counting down.
CTTGCTGATTACCTACCTGGCGTTGGGTCTCGGGCTTACGATATCCTCCAGGCGGCCTGGGCAGCCCCGGCCGTCTTCCGGGTAGACCCGCAGAGGCTAACCTTCCACGTTAGATCGAATGACCCTGTCGTAGCCACGTACCGACTCTCCATCGAAGGCCCGCGACAGCTGTCCTGGAGCTTGACCAGCAGTCAACCCTGGATTGTTGCATCGCCGACGCGGGGTGGGGTGGGCACCCAGGTCGAGGTCTCGGTAGTAGTTGCCCTGATGACTCCAGGCTGGCAGGAAGGTACCGTGACCCTGAGCGCGGATGACCGGGGCGACAGCATTGTGGTGGACATAACCGCTCACTATACTCTGGTCTTCTCACTCTATCTGCCCCTGCTCAGGCGCTGAGGCCACTTTGCGTCGCGCTGGGCAACCGCGCCTGGGTTGACAGGCAGTGTGAGGCCCGCTAAGCTGGGGTGACTTATTGCGCCTACGGGCGCTCGCCCGGCATGGCGCTCACGTCACGCCGACGGATGGCCGATTCATGGCAGGCGAAGATCCCACTAGACTAGCTCTTGATCTGGTCAAACAGAGCCTCTATGCCTACTTCCGTTGCCTCAGTCGTTCACGGGCTGCCGTCTGCCTGGACTCTTCGGGAATCTATCGTTGGCGTACGTCTGTGCCGCATGCCTGGCTGAATGGCGTGCTTTGCTCTATCCCTGCCGGCGCCGACTCGGCGGGCGTGGTCGACGACGTCATGAAGGACTTGCGCTCGCACGACGTCTCGACTTTCAGCTGGTGGTTTGCGGAAGATGGCCTGGCAGAGGGGTGGCTGGATATCCTGCGACGGCGTGGCTTTCGCACTGAGCGGAGTACGCCTGGCATGGCGGTGCAGTTGGATAGGCTGACCCTGTGCATGCAGTTGCCTGACTTGACCATTGTACAGGCGGTGGATGGACGTTGCATGCGGGACTGGGTCAAGACGATCGTCCTTGGCTTTGGCCTGCCCGAGTCGTGGGCGGACCCCATTCTGGCCTTGCACGGCGATCTGGCTCGGCTGCCGACAATGCGTCACTATCGGGTACATAGACGGCGAGCCGGTCGGGATTTCTTGTCTTCTTGCCGCGGCAGGCGTTGCCTCGCTGCAGTACCTGGCCGTGGTGCCAGGCGCCCGCAGTGGGGGCGTTGGTGCTGCTCTGGCCTTGGTCGCCCTTATGGATGGTCGTGAGATAGGCTATCAGATGGGGGTTCTGCAGTCAACGGACATGGGCTACCCTCTGTATCGGTCGCTGGGCTTCCGCATGTATGGTACGGTGGACTACTACTACTGGTCACGCTGAGAAAACAGGCCCGCGATGTGGCGGACCGCCGCATGCGCGGCGCGGCCATTCACAGCCGGTTGGTTGGCCCGGTCAGCCGCCGACCCATACCCTTCCATCCCTGTGCGGGTCCTCTGCTTGGCGCCTTGATCGCCGCTGTCCACGCCCACACCCCGAACTCGTAACAGTCGGCCAATAAGACAAAGACTTGCGTGCGTACGAATCCCGCTCGGCTCCGTACACGCTGTGCTCGCGCATTGAACTCGGCGATGGATACCCGCCACGCAGCCGGCTCAAGGAACAGGCGCTTGGCCAGCCCGACTGCCTGCTCGACAACGATCGTACCGAGGCCTTTCCCCGTCAGATCTGGTCGGAGCATTAACCCGATGTCGACCGCCTCTTGCGAGTAGTCTCCACCTGGAACCTGCGCCTCCCGGCCGNNCGAAGCAGCAGTAGGCACAGGGCTCGTTGTTCAAATCAAGAAAGACATGGTAAAGGTGCTCTGGCCGGAGCATCAGGGCAGCCTCCGCTGCGCGCTCATGCGCCGGCAGGCTATAGTAGTCATAAGGGGGCTCGGGGGCCCACGCGACACATTGCATGGCATACTCGCCGGTCATCGTCCGCGCTCGCAATCCGTTCAGGCCCTCGTGCACCTGGTCAATTGGCCTTCCCACCGAGATTCCCTCCTTGCCAGGGCACAGCCTCGCGCAGAGCATGCGCCTCAGCTAGCTGCCCGCATTCTAGCTCGGGGGCCAAGCCACGCCAACCTGTAGAGAGATACCACCCGTGGCTTTCAATCGGCGCAGTCTGAACGACGTGACCAGGCAGCACAGCCCACACAAAAAGAGACGCACGGCCGGCCCCAAAGTTCAGCGAGACCTATTGGGCCAGTTGCGTGGCTCGCTCCTGCCCTTCCTTCGAGAGACCGTAACTGGGCAGCTCCGCCGCGAGCTGGTCAGGGCTCACGTGACCACCGGCCAGTCCATTCAGCCTCGCCGCAACTGTTGAGTCAACCAGATCCCACAGGCTGGGGTAGTATGCCGTTAGCTCCTTCAGCAGAGCCCTTCGGGATTGGAGATAGTACTTCTGGTGATAGTCCTGGGCCAGAGTGAATTCTCCCAGCGGCAAGATCTGGGTGTGCACGGTTCTGCCCGAGTCCAGCTCAACTTGCAGCTTCTGCGCTTGCGCCAGCTGCCTCTGTTCTTCATTGTGATAGAGTATCAGCGAAGCGTATTGTCGAGAATGAGTCGGATAGGTCGGGTCATGGTTCGCCCAAAAGACCTTCAGTAGCTCGCCGTACGAGATGACCGCAGCGTCATAATCGATCTGGATGCTCTCACTGTGGTCGCCCAGATTGTAGTAGGTTGGGTGGTTCTTGGTTCCACCGGCATAGCCTACCCTTGTGCGGATCACCCCTGGCAGACCCCCAAACTGGGCGTCCGGGCCCCAGAATCAACCCATGGCAAAGGTGGCAGTCTCCAGAGTCTCTGGCACTCTGGCGTCAAGGGGTGGAATTGGGTTCTTCACTGTTGCCGTGTCCTTTTCTGAGAGAATCGACAGACTGCTTGAATCAGTCGCGTGACTCGCGCTGTCAGCGGTCGTTGCGGCGTCGAATGCTTGGTTACTTCTGTTGGCGGCTTGGCGGCCGACCAGAACCAACACAAGTACACCCATTCCGATCAGTAGGCTGCTGCTAGTGACGAGCTTCGTATACTCCATTTACACATCCGCTCCGTTCTGTGATCGCTAGTGCCTTGTCGGCACTACATCAGGGTTGTTCCCTGCGCCTGTTACTGTACTGCATAACCCGTACAAATCAGATGCTGCGCAGCATGCATCCTTACCTTCTTCAGGATACTGCTGCCGGCTCTCGCTCGCATGCGGTTTGGCAGCTCGGACAGATGCAGATAAAATCGGGACTCGTACTACCGTCAAGGCTACATACCGCGAACCGTTCGAGAGGCCCGTTGCTGCTGCAACACGCAACAGCGCCTGGTGTTGGGTTGAGCAGCCGAAGGACGCACGCAGACGTTTGGCTCTCAGCCGCCATTGGCGTGCTTGTCACACATCACTCGGCAGCATAGCCACCAGCAGTGCGGTTTGCGCGCGTAAGTGCCGCAGGAGTTTGTATCTTGCTTCCCTGGCCTTCGAATGTCCTGTCCATCTTGGCAATCGCGATTGCTGGCGTGACCTCCGGCCTGACCGGCTTTGGCTTTGGCCTGGTTGCCGGCCCGCTGCTC
>DIVN01000188.1 GCA_002435875.1 Anaerolineales bacterium UBA6131 | reverse complement strand
CTCAAGTGGCCCAGGCTGCTCTGGAAACCCTGGTAGTAGATGACCACATCACCGAGGGTTAGCTTGCCGCGCAGGGCCTCAGCGGCAATCAAGGCGAAGGTGCCATAGGTCGCCAGGGTGCCCAGGCTCTGCGCCACCCAGTCGCCCACCGCGCGACGGCGCGCTAGGCGTAAGCGGTTTTCGCGCAGCTTGACGCGCACCATGCGAAAGCGATCGCGGAACACATTGCCCAGGCCAAACAGGCGCAGCTCTTTGGCATGGCTCAGGTTGGTCATCATCCAGTGGTAGTACGCCGAGCGGCGCTCTTCTTCGGTCTGCTTGCGCTCCAGCTGATAAAGACGACGTGAGTAGAACAGACGCACAATGGCACCCGGCAACGCCGCCCCCAACAAAACCAGGCCAACGGTCCAGGTCACCTGGAGGAGCAGGGCGGCCACGCCAACGAGCGCTACGCTGTTCTGGCCCAGCTGGAGGAGGCTGTTGAGGATGCGCGTCGGGCGATAGGGCGCCTCCTGCTGAGCACGGTGCAGCGTGTCGTAATACCTCGAATCTTCATAGTAGGCCAGGTCAAGCGCGATCGACTGCTCGTGCACGACGTCGGCCACGCTGTCGGTTACCACCAGGCCCTGAGCTTGCGTGACGATCTCCGATACTGAGGAGACCAGGGCGGAGAAAAGGGCTAGCGCAGCACTTGCGGCGATGAACCAGAGTGCCTGTCTCAGTGCAGGCTCGGCGCCGGCGCCCTGCAGGCCGGCCTCCACCGCGTCAAACACGCGCTTCATCAGATAGAGGCGCGCCGGCGGCAAGATACCCTGTATCATGGTCAGCACGCTGGATGCCAACATCAGCCGCGGTGCGCTGCGCCAGACCAGGCCCACCGCCTTGTCTAGCCGCAGCGCCTGCTGTAGCTTGCTGCTCAGACTCACTTCATCGCTCATGCAGAATCAACCCTCGAGGCCGTGGGCCCATGCGGGCGGGCTTGGCCATCGCGACCGATTATAGCCTCGTAGCAGTGCATGTCCAAGGGCGCACGAGGCCGCTTCCTGATACCGCCGGCGCCACTTGAGCTTGTCGCCAGGGTCGATGCGTGGTATCATGGCCCCCATGCGGTGAGCATTCACTGTCGCCTGCATGCCACACCTTTGTCCAGGAGCGACGCACATGGAAGCCTACGAGGCAATCGTTACCCGCCGCAGCATCCGCAAGTACACCTCCGAGCCTGTCTCGGATGATGTGGTCAAACAGTTGATGGACGCGGCGATGGCCGCTCCCTCAGCGGGCAATGAGCAGCCCTGGCAGTTTGTGGTCATTCGCGACCGCGCCGTGCTGGACGCCCTGCCAACTGTTCACCCCAACTTCCGCCATGCGCAGGCAGCGCCCATGGCCGTACTGGTATGCGGTGACCTGGAAAAGGAGGCCCACCAGGCCTTCTGGGTGCAGGACTGTACTGCGGCCACGCAGAACGTGCTCCTGGCGGCCCATGCCCTGGGCCTCGGGGCCGTTTGGATGGGTATCTATCCGCGTGAGGAACGCCTGCCTGGCCTGCGCAAACTGCTGGGCCTGCCCGAACATGTAGTCCCTTTGGCCTTGCTCGCCGTCGGACATCCCGCTGAGTCCAAGCCGCGCGCCGAGCGCTATGATGCCAGCCGTGTGCATTACGATCGCTGGTGAGCAAGTCGCCTGTTAGCTCACAAGAGGATGAGGTGCTGTCGCACAGCCGCGGCGGCTCAGGGTTTCAGAAAAGGCGCGTCCAGCGTCACCACTCGCTCGATGCCGCTGGCAAGCACGAACCGCTCTGCCTGCACCTGAACGATCGCACAGTCGGGGTTCTGCAGAAACGCCTGGAGGTCCGGGTGGCGTGCCAACAAGAGTCCGGCCAGTGCGTCCCTCTGCTGGCCCATGGCCTCGCTTGTCTTGCCCAGCACGGTCAGCGCGCTGGTCTGCCCGCCATCTGGAGCAGTGCGGTCGTCGACGAACAGCGCTACCCGCGGATTGGCCTGCAGGTTGGCGAACTTGCGTGTGGCGCGCAGGGTCGCGAACACGAGCAGGTCCAAGGCAGCCCCGCAGGCAAAGGCGACCAGGCTGGCATAGGGTTGTCCCTGGCCATAGGTGGCCAGAACAGCCAACGGCTGCTCATGCAAGAGCTTGGTGATTGTCTGCTGCGCGCTCATTGCGGCTCCCGCGAAAGGCGTTGGGTCAGCCATGCCTCACTTAGTCTCAGACCAGGTCTGCCGGTGCTAGTTGGTTCAGGCATGCTCGCGAACATGGTACACTGACTTGAGATCTGTGACAAAACGCCTTCTCAGACTACTCCTAGATCGCAACTTTCTGCTGCTCAGTGCTGTCGTGCTCGGCCTGCTGCTCGGCGATGCCGCCAGCGCCACCCAGAGCCTCATCATGCCGGCCCTCATGCTGGCCATGACGGTGTCCGTGGTTCAGGTTTCGCTGCGCACCTTTTCCTCAGGCCGTATGGTCCTGCGCGCCGTGCTCTTTTCACTGCTGCTTAACTATGTCCTGCTTGGGTCGCTCACGCTGCTGCTTGCCCGCTGGCTCCTGCCTGACCCCGAGCTCTGGCCGGGTTTTGTTCTGTCGGCGGCGGTGCCGTGCGGCATCGGCGTTGTGCCTTTCAGCTATGTGCTTCACGGTGATCCCACCTCCGCCTTGATTGGCCTGTTTGGCTCGTATGTGGCCAGCCTGGCCGTGACTCCCTGGATGGTGCTACGGCTCTTGGGGACGGGGCATGTCGATGCAGCTGAGCTTGTCCGTATCCTGGTGCGTCTGGTGATCTTGCCCTTGCTTCTTTCGCGCCTGCTCACCTCCGACCGCTGGCAGCCTGCCCTCAAGCGCTGGAGAGGGCCCGTGGTTAATTGGTCTTTTGCCCTGGTGATGTTCACCATTATCGGCTCGAGCCGCGATCTGATGCTGTCCGACCCTCGGCTGCTACTCCTTTGTGCAGTGATCGCCTTCGCCTGCAATATCGGCCTTGCAATCGTGCTCGATTGGGGCCTGCGCCACCTGGGCCTGCAGCGCGCTGAACGCGTCACCTGGGTGCTCATGGGCACGATCAAGAATACCAGCCTGGCTGCGGCGGTCACGCTTGCTCTGTTCGGCAGCACCGCCGCCATGCCGACCGCCGTCTTCAGTGGAGCGAATGTGCTCTACATGGTCTGGCTGGGTGCGCGTTGGGGGAATCCGTGATCGAGTCAACCTACCGCCTCAAGCGCCGCCGCTGGCGACCAGCTCGGTCAGATCTGGCGCTTGCGCTCTGCCTTGCCCTGCTCCTGCACACTGGGGGATGCGCACAGCCTGCTGCCCCCCCCGAGCCCGTGAGTGAGCCCACCTCGACGATGCCCCCCTTATCGACGCCGTCTGCCACGCCGACCCTGGTGCCATCGCCGACAGCCGAGCCATCGCCTACGCCCACCCGGACACCCGTGCCGCTGCCTGCCTGGCGCCAGCCAACCAGCCACAGGATAGCCATGCAGACCAGTGCCGTGGACGATCTTCGGGAAGTTCAGCCTGTGGCGTTCTACCGCATTGAGGCCTTCGTCGATGTCTCCGGCGACCCGCCGCGGCTTTATGCCATTCAGGATGTCCAGTACATCAATCGCACCGGTGTGGCATTGGATGAGCTCTACTTCCGGCTCATGCCGAATCGCCCCAGCTACGGCAGCGCCCTCACTTTCGAAAAGATCAAGGTCGATGGACAGAGCGTCGAGGGCGAGTACCGTGCCGAGCGCACCGCGATTGGCCTGGCTCTGGCCACACCCCTGTTGCCCGGGCAGTCTGCCGACATTCATTTGGAGTACGATGTCAGCGTGCCCGTAGGCGAGGTCCCTGGCGCGGGCACCTACCGCCTGCAGGACGGAGTGCTCTCCCTTTCGAGCTTTTTCCCCATCGCTGCGGTGCACGAAGCTGGCGGGTGGAACCTTGCCGTTGCCCCGGACTATGGCGATCCAACCTATTCGGAGACCAGTTTCTTCACCGTTGAGCTCACGGTCTCTTCTGATCAGGTGGTGGTAACCTCCGGCTCGACGGAAAAACGCGACAACGGCGATGGCACCACCACCTGGGTCTCGCGCACGGGTCCTATGCGCGATTTCATGCTCGTCCTCTCGCCGGGCTTGCGTGTGAGCACGGTTACGGTCGGCTTTGTGCGTGTCAACAGCTACTACCGCCCCGAGCATCAGGCCGTGGGCGAGCAGGTGCTGGCCTATGCCCGTGACGCCTTGCGCGCCTACCAACAAACCTTTGCTCCCTACCCCTACGCTGAGCTCGACGTCGTGGAGGCGCCAGTCAACACGGGAGGCATGGAGTACCCTGGGTTGGTCATTCTGGATACCCGCTATTATGAGAGCGGCGGGNNGTGGTACGCCGTGGTCGGCAACGACCAGGTCAACATGCCCTGGCTGGATGAAAGCCTGACCAACTTTTCCATCTTTTACTACTATGAGAATGCCTACGGCCGCTCGCGCGCCGAATCCGCGTTTTCCGCCTGGGTGGCACGCTCGTATGAACAGCTGCTCAAGGAAGGCAAAGATGGCGTGGTTTACCGGCCGGTCGCTGAGTTTGAGCGCGCGGAGTACGTGCCGCTGGTCTACGGCAAGGGAGCATTGTTCTTCCAGGCCCTGCGCCGTCAGGTGGGCGATCAGAAGATGGTCGAGATTCTACAGGCCTACTACGACGATCGCAAGTATCTGGTGGCCACACCAGACGACCTCTTGCGCGTGGCGGAGCAGGTGTCAGGGGAGGATCTCTGGCCGCTGTACGAAGAGTGGATCCTCAGCTGAGGTGGGAGGTTGGGGGCCGGCCGGGCCGCTATGCCTCGTGGTCTTCTGTTCCGCGGTTGCGATTCACAGCATCTAGCTCTACATAACGCCGCACTGTGCCATCTTCCAGCGACCACAACGCCTGCGCATAGTTGCGGATGAATTGGCGGTCGTGCACGACAATCAGCACCGTGCCCTCAAACGACGATAGGGCTTGCTCAAAGCTCTCTCGCGAAGGGATGTCCAGGTGGTTGAGCGGCTCGTCCAGTAGCAGCAGGTTGCTACCTGCGAGCACGAGCTTGGCCAGGGCCAGCCTGGCACGCTCTCCATAGCTCAGGTCGCCAACCGGTACAAAGACATCGTCTCCAGCGAACAGGTAGTAGTGTAGAAAGTTGCGCGCTTCCGTGTCCGAGAGCGGCGACACGGAGCGGATTTCCTCGAACGGCGTTGACTCCTCAGCGAGACCTTCTTGCTCCTGCGCATAGTAGCCCACCCGCACATGGGTGCCGAGGCGCACTGTACCCTCAAGTGGCCACAGTTGGCCCGCGACAACCTTGAGTAGGGTACTCTTGCCGCTGCCGTTAGCGCCGATCACGGCGACGCGTTCGCCGCGCTGCAACTGCATGTTGACGCCGCGGAAGAGCCACATCTCGCCAAAACGGTGGCCTACATCTTCCATCGTCAGCACCTTCTGCCCGCTGACGGGCGTATCGACAAGGTCCATCTTCATCTTCCACGTCAGCGCCGGTTTGTCGACACGTTTCTCCGAGTCGAGCATGCGTTGCAGGCGCCGCTCGCGCACGACGGCCGCTCGGGCCACCTTCTTGGCTCGTTTGCGGTAGTAAAAGTCGATGGTGGCGTTTTCCGTCCGCTTGGCGCGCCCTTTGGTGCCGCGCAGGGCGGCTGTAACATCGGCAATGTACTCCTGTTGCTCGCGGTAGGCCTGCGCTTGGCGGTCGCGCTCATGGGCCACAGTGCGCACATACTCGCTGTAGTTGCCGCTGAAAGGGCGAATGCGATGGGTCAGAGAGTTGAGCTCCAGAATCGACTGCACTGTGCGATCCAGGAAGGCGCGGTCGTGGGAGACTACGATCATGGCTCCGGCAAAGTGCTGCAGGAACTCCTCCAGCCATTCCAGGCCCGCGATGTCAAGGTGGTTGGTCGGCTCGTCCAGGAGCAGCAGGCTGGGCTGACGCAACAGCAGGCTGGCCAACCCGAGGCGGGTTTTTTGTCCACCGCTCAACGGTGCAACGGGACTCTCGAGGCTCACTTCCCGCAACCCCAGGCCATCGAGAATGGTGCGCGCCCGCCGGCCAAACTCCAGCCCGCCCAGCGCCTCCAAGTGGGCCTGCGCATCCGCAAACTGCTGTACCGCCTGTGCATCGGCCTGGCCCATACTGGCCAGCTCTGCACTGCAGTCCGTCAGCCTGCGCTGTGCGGCGGCCAGCTCGCCCTGGGCGCCGAGGATGGCTTCCCCGACGGTGTCGCCCTGGGCAAAGGTTAGCCCCTGTTCCAGATAGCCGAGCCGCGCGTTTGCGGCGAGGCGTACACTGCCGTCATCGGGCTCCTGCCGGCCCACGATGATGTCCAGCAACGTCGTCTTGCCGCTGCCATTCGGGCCGATCA
>DIVN01000165.1 GCA_002435875.1 Anaerolineales bacterium UBA6131 | reverse complement strand
GCGATTTATCCAGATTGAGTATGAGGATCGCTACGACCACACTGCACGCAGCAAGCATGTCGACTTTATCGACACCTATGCTGCGGCCTACCGGCGCCAAGTGCTGTTGGCCGCTGGCGGGTTCGATGCCCGCTTCCCGTGCGCCTCGGTGGAAGACCAGGAGCTATCGTTTCGCTTGGCAGAGGCCGGTCACAAGTTTGTGTTCAACCCTTGCGCGATTGTGTATCACCACCACCCCGAGAGCTGGCTGCGCTATGCCCGACGCAAGTTCAAGATAGGGTACTGGAAGACTCTCGTGCTGCGGCTGCACCCTGCAAAGACATGGAAGGACAGCCATACGCCGGCTGACGTCAAGCTGCAGATGCTTCTGGCTCCGTTGTCAGCCCTCCTTGGATTGCTGGCGATTGGCGAGCCGCGAGCGTTGCTGCTCCTGGGGGGCTGCATAGGTGCCTTTGTTCTGACGGCCGTGCCATTTCTGCGCAAGGCGTGGCAGAGGGATCGTACCATAGCCTTGCTCTCGCTGCCCGCATTGTATGTGCGTGCCTGGGCGTTGGGGCTTGGATTGCTGGTGGGGAACCTCGGCCAAGTGCTCAGGATCGGGCCTATGGCGCAGGTGGCGCGGCGCGCCCAAGATACGTAGAGCCGTCGAAAGGTCGTTGAGGGGCGCTTCAGCTACCGCGCAGTACTACACGTATGTCAAAGGGCTGCGGGAAGTTGCCGCTGCGGTCCACAACCGTGAGGCGCAGGTGGTAGACGCCATTGGGGAAGCCCGTTGTGTCCCACTGTGCCAGCTCTGTCCCGATCGCAGGTGTTCTTCGCACGTCACCAATGCTGTGCCAAGATTGTGGATTCTCACCCATGCCGTACTCAACCTTGAAGAACTGGAAATTGTCGATGTTGGCTGTGCCCCGAATGGACATGACGCCATCGAGTGTCTGGTTGGCTCGTGGTTGAGTAATGCAGACACCTGGCAGTGGGCAGCTGGGCGGGGGTACTACGGTCGGTGAAGCAGTCGCCGTGGGGGGGGCTGCAGTTGGCGGGCGACGGGTCGGGCTGCGGGTGATTGTCGCTGTTGGTGTGGCTGGAACCGCTGTGGGCGGTTCGAACATCATCCGCGTTGGTGTAGCAGTCTGTGGTTGCAGTATCGGTTGAGCAGGCAAGATCTGCAGTTTCCAGAGCGCCAAGAGGGCAGCGAAAGCGACCGCAGCAACGAGCGCAGTTCGCGCGCGCTTGACACGGGCCAGAGCAAGCTCCTTTTCCAAAGCGAAGACGGTCTCGGTAGCGCTCTTGCTGGCTCCACGAAACTCGTACAAGGCCAGCAGGAGTGCCATCGCTGCAGCCGCACTGAGCCATGCGAAGTAGGTCTCCACCAACACTACTAGTCTATCCCAACTCATTCGCGACTACCGTTGGTTACCCCCTGTACAAGAACTGGCTGCGAGCGTGCCCCTGCAACTGGGCGCGCTCAGTGCCGGCGCGCGCCAGAATGACACTCACAATTTGCCTGGACTTACGGGCAGACCGACACGTGAACACTTCCCAGAGTCGCGACCCCTTTCCAGCCCCTGTAGTTCCAGACACACGCGGTCTTGCGCCATGCCATCGCGCAACTGCAGCGGAGGCGTCCTTCATGTCGTCGAGCCTTGTTGGCACTCAGCGATACCATTCGCGTATGATTGGCTGCTTTGTGCACGAACGCGGCCAAGCGTCGCATACACTCATACAACGGCTGCCTGGTGTCCCTCAGCGCATCGTTAGGCGTGGCCGATCAGGGTGTGTCGTGCGCTACTTGGCACGCGGATGGCTTTCGTCATAGACTTCACGAAGCCGCTCATTGCTTACCTGAGTGTATACCTGTGTGGTAGCTATGTTCGCGTGGCCCAGTAGCTCTTGGACGTTGCGCAGATCGGCGCCTCCGCGCAGCATATGGGTCGCAAATGAGTGTCGCAGGGTATGCGGGGTGACCTGAACCTCGATGCCGGCATCCCTAACATAGCCCTTGACGATTAACCATAGCCCCTGTCGGGTGAGCCGCTCGCCACGCTGGTTGAGAAAGAGGGCTTTCTCGGAGGGCTCCCGCAGCAACTGGACGCGCCCCTGGCTAACATAGGCCTCAACCGCCTGTACGGCGCGCTCATAGATCGGGATGACGCGCTCCTTGCCGCCTTTGCCGAAGCAGCGCACGCTGGCTGATGCCAGGTCTACGTCGCCGACGTCCAGTGAGACCAGCTCGCTTACGCGCATGCCTGTAGCGTAGAGCAACTCGAGGATGGCCCGGTCACGCAGGCCGCGCGGCGAGTCCTGTTTGGAAGCCTCTTCCAGAAGTCTCTCAACATCCTGCTGAGAAATCGCTCGCGGAAGGTACTTTTTCACCCGTGGCGAGTCCAAAGTCGCCGTAGGGTCGTCCTTGATCAGACCCTCTGCAACCAGGAAGTGGAAGAAAGACTTGATGGCCGCAACTTTCCTGGCGACGGTAGTTGACGCGTACTCTTGCTCACTCTTCAAATGAAGGATGTAGGCGATGAGCTGGTCTTTCTGGACTGCAGTCCAGCTGTGGATCTCGGTACCTGCCTGGCTCTGGAGGAAGCTGGCGAATTGGCCGAGATCGTTCCTGTAGGCCACCCGGGTGTTTTCAGAGTAGCCCTTTTCCACCTCCAGCGAGGTCAGGAAGTCGTCTATCTGCTTCTGCATGGTCCACTCCTTCGTAGGTCACTGTACTTGGCCGGTGAAGCCGCACAACCTACAAGAGAATTGTACCACGACT
>DIVN01000248.1 GCA_002435875.1 Anaerolineales bacterium UBA6131 | reverse complement strand
GGCGACCTGTTCAACCTGTACGTGTGGTTCGAGGTGATGCTGATGTCCTCCTTCGTGATGATCGCCCTGGGCGGCGAGCGCGCCCAGGTGGAGGGGGCCATCAAGTACGTGGTGCTCAACCTGCTCTCCTCCACGCTGTTCCTCTCAGCCGTAGGGCTGACGTATAACCTGGCAGGCACGCTCAACATGGCCGATCTGGCCCAGCGCCTGCCCAGCCTGCCCAACAGCAACCAGGTCACGCTGATTGCGGTGCTGTTCCTGGTGGCCTTCGGCATCAAGTCGGCGCTCTTCCCGCTGTTCTTCTGGCTGCCGGCCTCTTACCACACCCCGCCGGTGACCATCACGGCCCTGTTCTCCGGCCTGCTCACCAAGGTAGGGGTCTACGCCCTGTTCCGCGTCTTCACCCTGCTCTTCATCCACGATACCGCCTACACCCACACCCTGATCCTGATCATTGCCGGGTTCACCATGGTCACGGGCGTGTTTGGCGCGGCGGCGCAGATGGATATGCGGCGCCTGCTCTCGTTCCACATCGTCAGCCAGATCGGCTACCTGATGATGGGGCTGGGCATGTTCAGCCAGCCGGCCCTGGCCGCGGCCATCTATTTCATGGTGCACGTCATCCTGGCCAAGACGGCCCTTTTCCTGGTGGCGGGGATTGTGGAGAAAGTGGGTGGCTCTTTCAACCTCAAAGCCCTGGGCGGGCTGTATGCCGGGCGCTTTGGCATTGCCCTGCTCTTCCTGCTGCCGGCGCTCTCGCTGGCGGGCCTGCCGCCGCTCTCGGGCTTCTTTGCCAAGCTAGCGCTGATCATCGCCGGCCTGGATGGGCAGCAGTACCTCATGGTGGCCGTGGCCCTGGGGGTCAGCCTGATGACCCTGTATTCGATGACCAAGGTGTGGAATGAGGTCTTCTGGAAAGATGTGCCCGCCGACAGCAAAGTCGGGCCGCCCAAGCCGGTTTCGGCATGGCTGTGGGCGCCCACGGCGGCGCTGGTGCTGCTCTCGGTGCTGAGCGGGCTGCTGGCTGAGCCGCTGCTAAACCTGGCCAGTCAGGCCGCGGCCCAATTGGCCGACCCGACCGGTTACATCCAGGCCATCCTGGGAGGCGCCCCATGAGCCTGCTCTTGCTGAACATCCTGCTGGCCATCGCCTGGTCGGCGCTGACGGGTTCTTTCGAGCCGGTGGATCTGCTGTTTGGCTTTGTGCTGGGCTACCTGGTGTTATACGTGGTGGCGGGGCGGGGTAAATCGGGGCAATACTTCAAGAAAATCCCGCGCATCCTTGAACTGGCTCTGTACTTCCTGTTCGACCTGGTGCTCGCCAATTTCCGCATGGCGGGCATTATCCTCTCTCCGCGCATGAAACTGCGCCCGGCGGTGGTGGCTGTGCCGCTGATCTTGAAGAGCGAGGCCGCCATCATCCTCCTGGCCAACATGATGACCCTGACCCCTGGCACGCTCAGCCTGGATATCGCCAGCGACCGGCGCACCATTTATATCCATACGGTGTACCTGAAAGATGAGGCGCTGTTCCGCCAGCAGGTGATCCAGGGATACGAGGAGCGCCTGAAGGAGTTGATCGAGCCATGATCGAGGCTTTGTGGATTGTGATCTTGGTGCTGCTCTCGCTGGGGCTGGTGAGCGTTTTCATCCGCCTGGCGCGCGGCCCTTACCTGCCCGACCGGGTGATTGCGCTGGATCTGATCAGCGTGATTGCCATGGGTTTCATCGTGGTGTATGCGGTGCGCTTTAACCAGCCTGCCTTTCTAGATGTGGCCATCATTCTGGCGATCATCTCTTTCCTGGGCACGGTTGCTTTTGCCTATTATTTAGAGAAACGCATATGACACTACGTGAGTTGATCGTGATGGGATTGATGCTGACGGGGGCATTCTTCATGTTCCTGGCGGGGATCGGCATCTTGCGCATGCCCGATCTGTTCCTGCGCATGTCGGCGACGACGAAGGTCGCCACGCTCGGCGTGGGAACCATCCTGCTCGCCGTTACGCTCTACTTCAACGACCTCGTAACCACATTCCACGCGGTCGCCACGATTCTGTTCATCTTCATCAGCGCGCCGGTGGGGGCGCACATGATTGGCCGCGCCGCGTACTTCACCGGCGTGCCGCTGTGGAAGGGCACCCTGGTCAACGATCTGAGCGGGCATTACGACCCGCAGACGCACCAGTTGGAGTCGGTGTCCATCCCCGGCCTCGAGGCCCACATGCCCGACCTGAGGGTGTGCAAGGTGCGCATTTCAGAGACATCCCCCGCGGCGGGCAAAACGCTGGCGCAGATCGAGTTGCGGAAGACGTACGGCTTCACCGTGCTGGCCGTGAACCGAGGTTCGCTGGTCATCTCGAACCCCGACGGCGATGTGCGGCTCTTCGCCGACGACGATTTGATCCTCATCGGCCCCCCGGAATTGCGGGACGACCTGGCCGCGCTGTTCGGCTCTACGGGCGAGGATGTGGGGGAGGGGTAGGCGGCCTATTCCCTCGCTTCTGCAGAACAGACGGCGTGTGGCTCTTGCCGACCAAGCGAGATAGTCCGTAGGTCGGGTTTTGAACCCGACGGGTCGGGCTGACCACAGATTGAAGAGTATGGTAACAAGGATTGCGGCGGGCGTCAAGGCGCTTTGACGTGGGGATATGATGCCGCCTATAATGCACAGAGATATGGAGACACTTGCTGCATCGTGTACGTATAGTGAAGTGAGAATAGACTTGTTACTACCCGGCAGCCACTCGGAAGAGGATAGATGACCTATGAGACTTGCAGGTCCGTATCATTTCAAAGTGTTTGTTGCCGGAGGAGATTACCGGGTCAGGAATAGCTCCGGCGGTGACACTTTTCAGTCGCCGGTCACTTGCCACGGCCCAAAGGTGTATGTGTTCGCTGCTGAAGGGAGACCCTTCTACATTGGGCAAACCGTTCAAGGAATGGCTGCGAGGATACGGGTGGGCTTCAAAGCGGATGGGACTGGTGGCTACCACGGCTATGCCTGGCGCCGAGAGCTTAGTTCAGCTGACCTTCTCATCTGGTGCCTACAGGATGTGACTGAAGATTCAGAGATCAACGACCTGGAAAGTGTTGAGGCCGAGATCGTTTTCCAGTATCGTAACCACTTTGGCCAATGGCCTCAGTACCAGACGGAAATCCATTTTCACCCTACTTCACAAGAACACAGGCGCCTTGCTTCCGAGATATTTACATTCTTCGTGCGAACAAGCACTCTCACTGTATCGAGCGCTCCACAGCTTACTGTGGAGCGCCGTGACCATCTTTTGCGAAGATGAGATCAACAGGGAACATGACGATTTGATTCTGGAGTGACCGGTATGTCTTTCGAGACCGAGATACTAAGCGAACGGTTCGATGTTCCAGCAGAAAAAGTATGGCATGTCATAAGTCTCTATTGGGAGGCGACCCAATACGAATCCCTCCTTTCGCCGTTCGCCTTTGCAGGGCATGCCGTCACTGACATACGCCAGATACAGGAATGGCATGGTGAATACGATGGTATGGAACTCAGCATCATCTTCGCGAGAGAAAGCGACAGGCTGAACTGGCTTGGAGTAACTACTGTGGGGCAAAGTCCATTACTCGACTATGAGCATGTTCTTGGCTACACCGAGGTCCGCCATGTTCTGATCAGTTCAGACAAGCCCGTTGACGTTCGAATTGTCTGTGGCTGGAAGCCCTTCTACCTGTTCTTCAAGGAGATGGGCGACACGTTGCTGTCCTTTTTCAAGCAGCAACCCATTGATAAGGCGGTTAGGCAAATACTCCAGTTCAAAGATCTCGTAGAACGGCAGACTTTTAGGGATATCTATGTCAGTGGGTGTCCCAAGGAGAACATTGCGAGAGGTTTTTTGCAGTCATACTTGGTAGCACGAAGCTATCGAGAAGTACCGGTACGAGGAGGTGTCTTGGTTCAGCGTGAATTGGA
>DIVN01000170.1 GCA_002435875.1 Anaerolineales bacterium UBA6131 | reverse complement strand
CCTGCTGCAGCATCATCCACATCGCGCGGACATAGTCTCCCGCAAAGCCCCAGTCGCGCTGGGAATCTAGATTTCCCAGATGCAGGTCCTTGGCCAGACCTAGCTTGATTTCCGCTGCTCCGTGTGCTACCTTGCGTGTCACGAACTCCAGGCCTCGGCGCGGCGACGTGTGGTTGAACAAGATGCCCGAGCAGGCAAAAAGGTTGTAGCTCTCACGGTAGTTGATGGTGATCCAGTGCCCGTATACCTTCGCCACGCCATAGGGGCTGCGGGGATAGAAGGGCGTCTTTTCTGTTTGTGGCACCTCACGAACCTTGCCAAAGACCTCACTGGAGCTTGCCTGGTAGAATCGTATGGTCGGGTCTACCATGCGGATGGCCTCCAGAACACGGGTGACACCAAGTGCAGTGAACTCACCCGTCAGGACAGGCTGTTTCCACGAGGTCGGTACGAAGGACTGAGCCGCCAGGTTGTAGACTTCCTGTGGACGGTGCTCGCGGACGATGTCCACAAGTGAGGTTTGATCCAGGAGGTCGCCTTGGACCAACTCTAGCCGGTCCTGGATGTGCTGGATGCGCTCAAAGTTGACGGTGCTTGTTCGGCGTACCATGCCGATTACTGTGTAGCCTTGCTCCAACAGGAACTCGGCAAGATACGAGCCATCCTGACCGGTAACCCCGGTAATCAGTGCGGTCTTGGGCATCTCGTGTTCTCCCCTATTGTCTTCAGAATCCGGAACATGCCAACGCCTGCCCTGGCTAGGTTGGCGCAAAGCGTGATGCAATCCTGCCTAGTGGCGCACCTGCGCGCGCCAGTAGTCCAGGATGTCCGACAAGGTGCGCTCGAATGGAATCTGGACCGTCCAACCCGTAAGTTCTCGAAATTTGCTGCAGTCGGACACCACTTCCGGCACATCAGATGGGCGTAGCCGGGACTTGTCTTGTTGCACTGACACGTGGGTGGTGCTCACGGATAACAGGATATCTAGCACCTCCCGGATCGAGTGCGATCGCTCAGACCCCAGGTTGTATACCTCGCCTGGTTTTCCTTGGGTGATCGCCATGTAGTAGCCGCGTACGATGTCTCGCACATCACTGAAATCTCGGCGGGCATCCAGGTTGCCCACACTTAGGATCGGTGGCCTCAGGCCGGCTTCGGCTTCGGCGATTTGTCGCGCAAAATCGGCCGTGACAAAGGAAGGGGCCTGTCCAGGGCCGATGTGGTTGAAGGGCCGTACACGCACCACTGGGAGATTGTGGCTGGCAAAGTACTGGTAGCCGAGCATGTCCTGTGCCACCTTGCTCACAGCATATGGACTGTTGGGGCGCAGAAGATTGGTCTCGCGCACCGGCAACTCGTCGGTGGGTATAAGCCCGTACTCGTCTGCTGAGCCGACAACGAGCACCGCCGGTTTGGTGGCCTGCTGCGCCGCCGCTACCAGAACATTGAGCTGGCCGCGGATGTTGTTCTCCAGCGTATGCCACGGGTCTGCCCAGGAGGCAGGAACGAATGCCTGAGCAGCCAGGTGGAATACCAGGTCCGGGCAGCATTGTCGAAACAGGTCCTGCAGCTTGGGTTGGTCGAGCAAGATGTCCCCGATCCGCAGGGTGATGCGCGGCCTAAGGGGAGCAACACGGCCCTCCGCCAGGTCTAGTCCCCAGATCTCTAGATCTGTGTGCTCAAGCAAGTATTCGGCCAGGTGATAGCCGACGAATCCCCCGATGCCCGTAATCAGTGCTCTCAGAACAAACCTCCCGGATGGCTCTCGTTCCAACGCGTAACGCACAATCAGGTTATAGTCCAACGTGGGTAGCCGAAGGCTTGCGTTTGAACAAGCGCGGGCTTGGCGAGCTCGCCCGTCTAGATGTACTCCAGTGACCCTTGCACCCGGCAATTATATCCGAGGTCCCGCCAACGGCAAAGCCGCCCTGTCCATTGTGTGCAGGGCGGCTTGCGTCTGATTATTCGGCTGGCGTTGCCTAGAGTCCGGCGACTATCCCAGGACGGGGGGTACTAGGTGCCCGCCTCCCATGATTCCAGGTATTTCTTCTGGACGGGTGTCAGGGTATCGATGTGAATGCCCATTGCCTCAAGTTTCAGTTCAGCTACCTGCCGGTCAATGGGCTCGGGAACGCTGTAGACCTGCTTCTGCAGCTTGCCAGCGCTCTGGACGATGTACTCTACGCTCAAAGACTGATTGGCGAAGCTCATGTCCATGACGCTTGCCGGGTGCCCCTCGGCTGCAGCCAGGTTGATGAGGCGTCCTTCGCCCAGCAGAGATATACGACGGCCATCTGCTAGGGTATACTGATCGACGAACTCTCGCACACGGCGTTTGTCGACGGCAAGAGCCTCCAATGCCGGGATGTGTATCTCCACGTTAAAGTGGCCAGAGTTGGCCAGGATGGCGCCATCGTGCATGATCTCAATGTGCTGCCGATCGACGACGTTCGTGTCACCGGTAGAGGTAACAAAAATGTCTCCGATAGGAGCCGCATCGAGCATGGGCATGACGCGGAAGCCATCCATTACCGCCTCCAAGGCGCGCAAGGGAGCAACTTCTGTGACGATGACGTTGGCCCCCAAACCGCTTGCACGCGCTGCAATTCCGCGGCTGCACCAGCCATAGCCCGCCACCACGACGGTTCTTCCCGCAAGCAGCACATTGGTGGCACGAATGATGCCATCGATGGTCGATTGTCCAGTGCCGTAGCGGTTATCAAAAAGGTGCTTGGTCATCGCATCGTTAACGGCGATGATCGGATAGCGGAGCACGTTCTTCTCTGCCATCGCTCGCAGCCGAATCACGCCCGTGGTGGTCTCTTCGGTTCCCGCGATGACCTGCGGCAGCAGGTCAGTGCATTCGGTGTGCAGCGTGGATACCAGGTCAGCACCGTCGTCCATGGTGATGTTAGGCTGATGGGCGAGGGCCGATCTGATGTGTTGGTAGTAGGTCTCGTTGTCCTCGCCCTTGATGGCAAAGGTCGGCGTTTCGTACTTGGCCACGAGGGCCGCAGCAACGTCGTCCTGCGTTGACAAAGGGTTGGAAGCACAGAGCACCACATCGGCGCCACCAGCGCGCAGTGTGCGCATAAGATTGGCAGTCTCTGTGGTCACATGCAAGCAGGCGGCAATCCGCTTGCCCTGCAAAGGGCGCTCCTTGGCGAAGCGCTCTCGGATCAGGCGAAGCACCGGCATGTCTCTCTCGGCCCACTCGATGCGCATGGCACCCTTGTCCGCCAGCGAGACGTCCTTTACATGATACTTGCGATCGGTCATATCGGTTTCGATTATCCCTTTCTGGTCAGACGTGGGCTTAGGCAACTGAGAACTCGCCCTTGGTCAAGCGAGCAGTGAACTTGTAGATGTCCGCGAGTTCTTGCTCCATGATCTCTTCCACTGGCTTGGCCACAGCCTCCAACTTGAGGCCCGGGGCGAGAACCAGCTGCGCAGACGCGATCAATGGTCTGTCAATGGGATGCCCGATCTGGCTGCACAGCCACACATAAACCTCATTCACGCCGGGCACATTCGTATGAATCTTGCGTGCGATGTCGTGGGTAAGCAGCGTGTAGATCTTGCCCACATGGGCGATGGGATTCTTGCCTGCCGCCGCTTCGGTGCTCATCGGCCTGTTAAGGGCAATCACCCCGTTCACCTTGTTTCCTCGGCCAACCTGACCGCAGTCTCCGCCCTCAGCTGATGTCCCCAGTACCGTGAGGTACATGCCATCTTCACCACGGTTCTGAACGTCGAGCGTGTTCACATCAATGGTGATGCTGCGGCAATTGTGGGCCTGCTTGGTCACAAAATCGTGGACGGCATCCCTGATCTCGGCCTTGCGACTGAAATACGCCTTCTCGCTGGGCACAAAGCGATCCACGAAGGCGATGGCGATGGTTAGGGTCAGGTCACGGAAACGGCGCATGCCCATTACCTTGATATCTTCGCCCACCTCAGGATAGGACTTTTTGAACTCAGCCGAATTCAGGTATCGCTCGGTGGCCAGTACCATCTGCTCAGTCTCGGTGAGGGGGGCGTACCCGACGGCCGCCGAGGTGTCATTGGCGCCGATGACCTCTCGGTCAAAGATATCTGTTAGCTCTGGAGAGCCGGGCTTGATCTCGTTCTGAAAGATCACGTGTTGCTTGGCCTCGACAAAGCGCAGGTTCTTGTGCAGCCATTCCTCGGCTGCCGCCACCGCGATGTCGCCAACCGGTACCTTCTTGCCGTCCATCTCGTAGATAGCCCTGTCACCAAAGACCAGGCGCATTGGTTCATCGACCTTGCCTCCGCCGATTCGTGGCGACGTCTTCCCTGCGACCAGAAGACACTTGTCGATGTTGTGGTGTACGACCCTGCCGAATGTCTTGAGATACTCCTGGCAGAGCGCCACTGATGTGGCTTCCATGATCGAGTCGCATATAGTGTCTGGGTGTCCGATGCCTTTTCGTTCGACGAGCTCAACTGCCTGTTGCTCCACCGGAGTGTTGTTCAGGCTTTCGACCGTTATGTTCCGCATTCCTTGCCTCCACTTGTGGTATAGTGATTGTTCTTTGTAACTTGTCAGCAGTGTGGGTCGTTCGGCTGTGACAAGTCCGGACACAGCCGTGCGCCCAGGGTATTGTTATCTAGTCCATCCTCCCATCGCGGCCAAGCGCTCGCAACCATCTGCCACGGGACAGACGGGCTCAAAATACGTAAAGCGCTTAAAGTCACTATAACGATTTGTGACGTCCTCCAGAGTCATTGTACGCAGGCGGTTCACCCCAAAGTCCTCCACCGTGTAGGAGGCAACGACGCTGCCGTGGACAATTGCCCTGCGGATCACATCAGCCATCTGCCCCTTGGCCTGAGGAGGGGCATATTTTGATGCAGCCAAGTGTCCCATGAAGCCCCCTGCGAACGAATCGCCAGCGCCTGTAGGGTCGTTTATCTTCTCCAGTGGATAGGCAGGTGCGAAGAAACACCCCTGCCTGGGATCTAGGTCACGGCTGAACAGCATCGCGCCGTACTCCCCCTTCTTGACGACCAGGGCGCGGGGCCCTAGGCTGAGGATCTTGTTGGCTGCTCGAACGAGGCTGAAGGTGTTGGCGTACTGACGCGCTTCTGCTTCGTTGATGAGCACAATGTCTACCGCCGAAATCGCCTCGGTGAGCGCATCCTTGCGATAGCTGATCCAGTAGTTCATTGTGTCAAGCACTGTGAGCTTGGGTTGTCTGATTTGCGATAGTACCTCAAGCTGCAACACAGGATCGATGTTGGCCAGAAACACGTACTCGGCATCACGGTATTCTTCCGGCAACTGCGGGTGGAAAGACGCGAATACATTGAGTTGCGTATCGAGGGTTTCGGCGGTGTTCAGGTCATAGTCGTATCGACCGGACCAGCGGAATGTCTGCCCCTCGGCGACTTGCAGGCCGGCGATGTCGATGTTGAAGCTCCTGAAAGAGTCGAGGTGCGCTTGCGGGAAATCGGTGCCGACTACGGCGACCAGGTGCACCGGCTGGTGATACAGTCGTGCAGCTACGGAGAAGTATGTGGCCGAGCCCCCCAGTGCCTCCCGCACCTTGCCAAAAGGCGTCTGAATCGAGTCCAGCGCCACCGAGCCAACGACTAGAATGCTCAAGAGAAACTCCCTACGTTCATGTTAGTTGCAGGTAGCATGTAGGCCAGCACTTCGTGGCCACGGCTAGGATCCTGGGAGATAGCGTCGGCGCATTTCGCGCGAGACCTGCGCAGTCAGCTCCAGAACGCGCTCAGCCGTAGGGGAATCGAGCGAGCCTGTGCCGCAAGACGGCGTCACCAGTCCCGAGGTGATCAGGCGGTCAAACGAAATGCCTTTCTGCACTAGCAGGTCCATTGCGGTGTGTAGACGATCGACCAGGGTGTCTACGGTCTCGCCCTCGACCAGCGGGCTAGAGGGCACGATACCCCATGCGATGATGCCTCCACGCTCCAAGAAGGAAGCCAGTGCCTCTGGGTAAAGCGATACGGACTCGGCGTACTCATAGGCGTCAAAATTGAGTATGTCTACCGAGGTCTCGAGCAGCACCGACCAATCCGTATTGCCACAGCAGTGTACGCCCTTGATGCCCTCGATGCCTGCAAAAACCTCCTCTAGCAGGGTCAACGCCTGTTCACGACTGAGAGAAATGAATGCAGAGCCGAAGGAACTCATATAGGGCTCGTCGACAAACATGATCGTCTGAGGCGCCAGCGCCTTGAGTTTTCGCTCTTGCCAGCTCGCTTTGAGACGAAGATGCTTGGCAATAGCATCGGCAAGTGTCTCATCGTAGAGCAGCGGGCGCCGGCTCTCGTCAACAACCATCAATCCCCAGCTGATTGGACCAGTGACCTGCCCCTTGAGCGCGACCGGCTCACTGCGCAGAATTCTTGGATCATCTAGCAAGGCGTGCAAGCCGGCTGCATAGTCTCTGCTGATGGCGCCGTACTCTGGATCGTCTTGGAGGAATGCCAGGTACAGGTTCTCCAGGCTGCTGTCCAGGTCTTTTCTGCGGTCTACATAGGTTCGCTCCGCACTCTGGTCGACCACGATGCCTGGAAAGCCCTCGGAGTACTGCGCGTACATATTCTCCAGGTAGCTGCGTCTCGGAAGCTGCGGCCAGACGGGAATCTGGGAAAAGTTGTCGTTAATCCACGCCCACGATTGCGCGACGTCCAGCAACGGGAAACTGCCGATAGCGGCGGGTAGCCACTCAGGCTCAATCTTCTTGGTCATTTGAGTCGTTCTCCTTGTGCCTGGTGGGTGGAACAGGTGCAGACGAGGCACTCTTGGCCTTCTGCAACCCCTGGCGGTATGGTGGGTAAACGATGCCGGCCTCGGTCACGATTCCGGTGACATAGCGGTGCGGAGTGACGTCGAATGCGGGATGTGCCGCCGACACACCCTCAGCTGCAATGGCCAGCCCGCGGATATGCGTTACTTCGGAGGGTGAGCGCTGCTCGATCGGAATCTCCTCACCGGTTGAGATATGCAGGTCGACTGTAGATGTCGGCGCAACTGCGTAAAACGGGACCCCGTTCTCTCTTGCCAACACAGCCAAAGAGTAGGTGCCAATCTTGTTGGCCACATCGCCGTTTGCTGCGACACGGTCTGCGCCCACAAGCACAATATCCACTTTGCCTCGCGACATGAAATGGCCTGCCATGTTGTCGGTGATCAAAGTGCATGCTATCTTCTCTTGCAGTAGTTCCCAGGCGGTCAGTCGTGCTCCCTGTAGGAAAGGTCGTGTCTCGTCGACCCATACATGGATGCGTTTCCCTTGATCGTGTGCGGAGCGCACTACGCCGAGCGCGGTGCCATAGTCCACCGTGGCCAATGCCCCTGCGTTGCAGTGCGTCAGAATGTTGTCGCCGTCCTGAATGAGTGTGGCTCCGTGTGCTCCCATAAGCTTGTTGATCTCTACGTCTTCGTCGGCGATGCGCTTGGCTTCGTCTACCAGAGCATCGACCAGATCGTGGCCAGTCTTCCAGTCAGGTTTGTTGGCTACTTCATTCATGCGCCTAATCGCCCAGAAGAGGTTGACCGCCGTAGGTCGTGTCTGCCCCAGTTCGTCAGAGGCACGGGTGATGGCCGCCAACAACTCTGTACGCGGCTTGTTCGAATTGGCCACCGCAGCTAAGGCTATCCCAAAAGCTGCTGCAGCTCCGATTGCAGGCGCTCCGCGGATCTTCATGCTCTTGATCGCTTCTGCAACACCGCGATAGTCCGCGTACTCCAGCACAACGAATTCCTGGGGCAGCCTCAGTTGATCGATCAGGCGAACCTGGTTGTTATGCCACTCGATTGTGCGCAACTAGCCTCCTTCGACGGGCAAAAAAAAGCTCTCCCGATAGGAGAGAAGGCATCTACCCTCCTCTCATCTTTCAAGCCACCATTGACAGCAGTGGCTTGGCGGAGTTGGCACCATAGATGGCCGGTTGGCTGAGAAGGACACCTAACCGTGGACCATCCGACTAACTTGGTTGCCGGGGTTTCGCAGGGCCGATCCCTCCACCCCTCTCGATAAGAGTTCGCCGTCCGAATCTGTTTGGTTTTCAGTATCGGCTATGCTATCACAGCCATGTGTTTTTGTCAAACCCGCGGTTTGTGCGCTGGGAATGCGCTAGACATTGAAGCGGATGTGTATAACGTCCCCATCTTGCACGACATAGTCGCGTCCTTCGATCCGCAGGAGCCCGCTATCTCTTGCTGCCGCCAATGAGCCAGTCCGTGTCAGGTCCTGGTACGATACGACCTCGGCGCGGATGAATCCCCGTTCCATGTCACTATGTATACTACCCGCGGCTTCGAGAACGGTCGTGCCGCGTGCAAGCGGCCAGGCTCGAACTTCCTTCCCTCCTGTGGAGGTGAAGAAGGTAATCAGATTGAGCAGTTGGTAGCCTGCTCGCACAAAGCGATGGACACCAAGCTCGCTGAGCCCCAGTTCTTGAAGATATGCCTGTGCGTCGGCTGGTGGCCAGTCGGCCAACTCGGACTCGCACTGGGCACAGATTATCAGCAACTCGGCGCCTTCTGGCTCAAGGTGATGGCGCAGCAAACCAACCATCTCTCCACCATCGGGCAGGTCGGCTTCCCCGACGTTGGCCACGTAGAGCACTGGTTTTGCGGTCAACAAGTTGAGCGCAGAAGCTGCAACCCATTCGTCGGAGGTTCTGGAGAGCATCCGGGCGGCAAGGCCGCTGTTCAGGTGTGCCAGCAAGGAGTCGAGTGGTGCGGTGCTTGCTCCGCGCTCGACTGGCTTGCCCTTGGACGCATCTCTCGCCGTCGCAAGTGCACGGTCCACTGTAGCGAGATCTGCCAAAATGAGCTCTAGATTGACTGTCGCAACATCTGCCACCGGATCTAGCTCCGGTGTCACGTGGGGGACATCAGGATCGCGAAAGGTGCGGATCAGCATGGCCACCGCGTCGACATTGCGGATATGACCCAGGAACTGGTTTCCCAGCCCTTCGCCGCTGCTGGCGCCCTTGACCAGGCCGGCGATATCTACCAGGCGCATCGAGCTGGGTGTCACCTTCTCGGGACGTACAATGGCCGCAATTTGCCCCAGACGTTCATCAGGGACGGCTACCACCCCCACATTTGGCTCGATCGTCGTGAAGGGGTAGTTGGCAACGAGAGCATGCGCTTTCGTCAAGGCGTTGAACAAAGTTGACTTGCCTACATTTGGCAGGCCCACAATGCCCAGTTCTACTGCCATCGTCGCCCTCCTTCGTATCGTTGTGGCTTGGATTGCGCCGTGTGGCCCCNNCCAGCCGATCCTGAAGACCGGCGAGTCCATGGCCTTCTCGATCAAGAGCATGCACACTGATCCCGGCACCGCTTTGCCGTCTTCTCCCGATATGCGGATTGGGTGGCGACTGAGAAAGCCTGCCGTGATTGCGTCAGTGTGATCAGCCGCAGCCCCTGCCCCACAGGGCACATGCCAGGATATGCTTCGATTATACCTGGTGCGGGCGGCCCTTGGCAATGGACTGTCACGTTCTATAATGGCCTCATGACACCACTGACAGGGCCACAGGTTATCTCCGCTTCACGCCGGACCGATGTACCGCGATGCTATCCTCAGTGGCTGGCAGATGCTGTCATTCGCGGATCCGTGGTGGTTGAGCTGCCGTACAGCGGCAGAACCCGCCTTGTCTCGTTGCTGCCGAAAGATGTCCACTCTCTGGTACTTTGGTCGAAGGATTATGGGCCGTTGCTGGCCAATGCCTGCAGCTTACGGGGGACTCTGAGACGCTATGAGCAGCTGTTCTGTCATCTGACGATTACTGGGCTGGGCGGCACGGCCCTGGAGCCGGCAATCCCACCATGGCAAGTCGCCGTCGCTCAGATCAGTGATCTTGTCCAGCTGGTCGGAGACGCCCGCCGCGTTTCCCTGCGGTACGATCCGATTATCCATTGGTACGACGGAGATGAGGTGCGGAGCAACCTGCGCGCTGCAGAACCTATCTTCAGGTCGATCGCGCAAACCGGAGTGCAGGCGGTGCGGGTCTCCTTCGCCACCCTATATCACAAGATGCACAGACGGGGTGCGTGGCGCTGGTATAGCCCTGGCCTAGAAGAAAGACTGCAGATCGCTGGCAACCTTGCAGAATCGTCCCATTCCTTGGGCCTGACTCTCTACGCATGCAGCCAGACTAGCTTAGAAGAGGCGGGGTTTCAGCACTCTCGATGCATAGATGGAAGCCTTCTGTCAGAACTGCATCCACGTGGGCTGCAGGCACCGATGACCAAAGACAGTGGACAACGGCGAGAGTGCGGGTGCACAACCAGTATCGACATCGGATCCTATGGCATGCGTTGCCCAAACGGCTGTCTATACTGCTATGCGAATCCGCAAATCCCAAGACCGGATGGGTCGGAGCGCAATTCCAAAAAGCTGTAATGGCCGGGTCTCCCGGTGGACACTTCAAACGAGCAAGGGAACCGCGGCCCGCTTTTGCAGGATCTTGCCGCTATTGCTCGACGTTACGGGGACCGTTGTTCGGTACTTTGCGGCGCAGTTTGTCCTGGCTCTCTACGCGGTCAATGAACAGAGTCCCATTCAAGTGATCTATCTCGTGCTGAAAGGCCCTGGCGAGCAGTCCTTCGGCCTTGGTGCGAATTCGACGTCCATTCGTATCCTGGCCCTTGACGGTGACGTGGGTCGCACGCTTCACCAGGCCAACATAATCGGGTACAGAGAGGCACCCTTCCTCGTCTTCTTCCTCGCCGTGGGCTTCGATGATCTCAGGATTGCAGAACGCGTACCGCTCGTCGGGGGCAATGACTGTCCCCTCCTCGTCTACTTCCTCCGGCATCTCAATGATGATGACACGCAATGGGACGCCAATTTGAGGTGCAGCAAGGCCCAGTCCATTGGCCCTGTGCATAGACTCGAACATGTCCTCAACCAGGACATGTACGGATTGGCCAAATGTGGAAACCTTCTTTGCTTTTGTGCGCAGCACAGGCGCACCAGCGAGTACTATCGTTCTTGCAGTCATCGTCAAATCCTCTCAGTACCAAGCGGACCAGAGCATCGCGGTTGGCAGTCCGTCTTGCAGGCCCCACATCGATGCCTCGCGCACGAGTTGCCCCTACGCGCTATCTGCTCTCTCGACAGAGACGGGTGCGCCATCGCGAACCTTTCGAAAAGCCCGAGCATCACCCATAACGCGTCCCAAGATGTTGACTGGGCTGGCTGGGCGGATTTCGTCCTCCTGGCTGGTTGGTGTAGGCCCGAAGAAGATGCAGAAAGCATTCCCCGGTGGCCAGTACCCCAAGTCGCCAAGAGTCACAGTTGCCTGAGAGTCTTCTTGCGGAAGCACAACAGGGATCGCAAAGTATATCTCATCTCCCCAGGTTTTGACACTCGCCGAGATCGGCAACACCTTCCAGATAGCTTGCGCAGTCCTGCTATCGTTGAGCTCGGCGATCGCCTCCACCTGTCCAGCGCGGATCCTCACTCTACGCATCGATTCCTCCCTGGCACAAGATTATACGCCCGGTTGTGTGCGACTCCAATCAGCGTTCATGTAGCCCTCTCATGGCTCTCGCCTGGCTCACCTGCCGGGCGTAGGCGTTGCACAGCTTTGGCGGCTGGGCTCAACAGCCTACAATAGGCTTATGAACCGCAGAATGGGGGCTTTATGATGAAGCGATGTACTATCCTGACGATAATAGGAATCCTGGCCTTGGCGCTGGCTGGCTGCCAGGTAGAAACGACCAGAACCCCGAAGGTGCTTCCCGAATGGAGTCGCGGCCAACAGCTCGGGTTCGCGGCCCTGAATCAGCCCGTTCACATCGTATCAGAAGGTGACCGCGTACATGCGATTTGGGTAGCTGCTGAGACCAATGCCTTGCAGTACGTTCGGCTGAACGCCGCAGGCCAAGCAGATGTTGATCAACAACTCGCCGTGCCCACCTCTCATCCCAGCAACGTACAGTTGTTGCTCAATGCCGATGGGTCTCTGTGCGCGTTGTGGACGGACAATCCCGGTTTTCCCAGAGCAATATTTGTGGCTCGCCTTGATCCTAGGGGAGAGTTGCTTACCGCACCAACGCAGATCTCGCCCGCTGGTGCCCAGGTAGCCGACTTTGAAGCAAAGACCGGGCAGAGCGGGCAACATTACGTGTTTTGGGCTGATGAAATTCCCAGTGCAGGAGGGCTCCACTACCTGCGTTTGGACGGGAACGGCACGCTGGAGGAGCCGGATCGGCTGCTGGTTGCGCGGGGAGAGAGTCCCACTGCCAGCATTGCTGCGGATGGCATGCTGCATCTGGGCTGGGTGGTAGAGCCCGAGTCGCGTATCAGCGACGTGTACTACGGCGTTTTCGATCCCGCCAAGGGACATCTGAATCGACAGACTCGGGTGGCTTCTTACAAAACGGCAACAGGCCTGGTCTCCTATCCACCGAGCATCAGCCTGGATGAGACCACCGTTTATCTCTTCTGGTCGCTTGAGCAACGGGGAGGAGGACTAGGACCTGGTGAAGCCCGCTCCTACTACGTTGCGTTTCCCCTGAGTCAGCCCGGCCAAGCTGACCCAATCGAGATTGTCATTCCGTCGGCGGCAAGACCGGCGTACACCTCCGTCAAGGGCGAACTGCCCTACCAGCATCTGGCATCGACAGAGGCAGGTTGGCCGACTCTTGTTTTGTACATGCCCTCGGCTTTGCCCTCGCAAGGTGCCGAAACGGGAGTGTTCTTCATTGGAGAAGTGGCCACACAGCGGCAATCAAGCCGCCAGGTTGTTTGGGCTATCTATCGCGATGGCCAGCCAGTTGGCTATCAGCTGCCCACAGATGCGGACGGGTCTCTGCGACCCACAGCGGCAGTGGACGAGGACGGCAACGTACACCTGGTCTGGTTGGTAGCGGCTGGTTTTGGCCGCTACCAGGTCTTCTACGCAAGCACCTCTACAGCCGCTCGCATGGCTCTCGACCAGGTATCACTACAGGACCGTGTGCTGGCGGTGCTTGACCTGCTTTGGAACTTGGCTCCTGCTCTTGGGTTCTTTCCGCCCGTCTTTCTGCTTTGGACCTTTGCTTCGCTTGTCTGGATCATCCTGTTCTACTTCATCAAGGTAGAAGGAGGCCTGGACCGACGACCAGCACAGATCGCACTGGTCGTGTCGATCGTGTTGTACCTATGCTCCAAGATTTTCCTCTTGCCAGCGCCCCTGTTCTATGCCCCGTTTCAAGACCGGCTGCCAGCGAACCTGCAATTCATTCCGGTGCTCGGGACACCTATTGTTACTCTCTTGCTGGCTCTGGCCGCGATTGCGGTTTACCAGCGGCGCCGTGACCACTCATCTCTTCTGGCCGTGTACTTGATCTTTGTCGTCACCGATGCGCTCTTGTCACTAGTCATCTATGTGCCTCGCTGGCTGGCTGGTTAACGGAAGGGGTTCGGAGCAAATGCCTCAAGTTGGACGCAATGACCCATGCCCATGTGGCAGTGGCAAAAAGTACAAGGCCTGTTGTCTTGGCAAAGACCGTGCGCGCAGAATCAGAGAAAGCTCCTGGCGTCAGGGTGAACAAGACCTGCTGGACCGACTTTTGGCCTTTGCGCAACGTCCTGAATTTCGCACCCAGCTGCTGGCAGCGTCCAACTTGTTTTGGAATGGCAGCTACGGCATGGAGGGCTTGATGCACTTGCCGCGCGAGGAGGTTGGACGGTTCTTCGACTGGTACGTGCACGACTACCGGCTGGAAGGGAGCAGGGAACAACTCGTTGAGCGCTTCATGCGAGAGACGGGACAAAGTCTATTGCCTGCGGAGCGGGCGCGTCTGGCGGCATGGGCCAGGTCTTTCATCTGCCTCTATCGCCTGAATGGCCCTGTTGGCGATGGCATGACAGCATTCACCGACATGTTGCAGAATATCGAAGTGCACATGCTTGAGACTGGCATAGGCCGCCTCGGATTGCCGGGTGATCTGGTCCTCGGGCGGGTACTGGAGTCGTCTCCGTCAGCGCATTTCGCTTGGGCCTCACTGCTCCTCCCTGCTTCGATCGGCCCTGAACTCAGCGATTTCCTGCTTCGGGCATTCGAGGGACATCGGCAGATGTATCCAGATGAGACATGGCCCAGCTTCTTGTCTCGGCATGGATATCTCTTCAACCATTGCCTCTTGCGGCTCGCGGCAAACGGCCAGCTGGACTCGACAAAGGGCATCTACTACGATCCCTCAAGTACTCTGCGCATTCTGGCTGAGGCGGAAAAACGGTTGCAAGAGCAGAGAGCAAAAGACGCTGAGGAGCGCGCGAAACAGGCGAAGACTGCTGAGGAATCGGAGGCTCAAGGTCCCAGGAAGACCAGTGGGGGCGTGCTTATCCCCGCGCACGCCGATTTTCGCGAGGCAAAGCGAAGACGCCCCTGATCGACGTCCAGTCCTATCTGGGGGATGAAGCGCGTCTGTTCACTGCCGCGTGGGTTCTTGTGGGCTCACTTGCGGGTTGCTCATCGCGTCTGTTGGCTGCTGTTCTTCTCCGCAATAGGGGCAAATCGCCCAGTTGAGGTTGATGATCTGGCCGCAGTGGATGCAGCGCTTGCGCAAGACCTCGCCACAAGATGGGCAACGCAGGTATTCCGCCTTTGCCTTGTGTCGGCAGGAAGGGCAGATGTAGCGCTCCTCTATGTCCTGAAGCAGCGCCTCTTGTCCCAAGGCCTGCTCGTAGGCTTCGCTCAGTGTCGTACGCGGGCGCAGCACAAAATATAGCAACAATCCCGGCAGGTTGAAGATCAGCACAAGGAGTGCGGCCAGAATCTGGGCAAAGACGTCACGGGTGCGCGAGCGGACATCCCGCACGGTCCACATCACCAGGGCCATCAGCAACAAAACTGCGTATGCACCAAGTAGTACTAGAACGAAGCGCAGAATGGGTTCTAGATTGACTGGCAAGGTCATGACGTCCTCCTGTTCGATATGCCCTGCATTGTACTCCTACGCCTGGATTGTGCCAACCTCATAGGCCGAGGCTGAGTTCGACAGCTTGTTTGGCCCAAGGGCTGCGCTCCTGTATAATCGTGGCCAGATGCCCTGTTTTGATATCGGAGGTCCTCGTTCGTTGGGCATGCGAGCCGACCTCATGGAGGTCTGCGCTGATGATCACTGTCAGTGTCGATAGCGTTCGAGTAAGCCTGATCTCACACCATCGAATCATCCTGTTGAAAGATACTGCGGCAGCCCGTTATCTTCCCATCTGGGTAGGGCCCTTCGAGGCGGACGCGATCGTTATGGCTCTGCAGCGTGTCGATCCACCGCGTCCCATGACCCACGACCTGCTGAAGAACACCATTGGCGCTCTGGAGGGCAGCGTCTCACACGTGCTCATTAGCGGGCTTCAAGACAACACCTTCTTCGCGCGCATCGTCTTGGATGTTGGGGGTCGTCACGTGGAACTAGATTCGAGACCCAGTGACGCCATGGCGCTGGCCGTCAGGTGCGGTGTCCCCATCTATGCAAGTGATGAAGTCATAGCGCAAGCTGGCATTGTGCGAGCCCCTGAGTTGGAGCCTATCTCACCGGAGGAAGAGGCGCAACTGAAGCCTTTCCGTGATTTTGTGAACACACTTGATCTTGACGATCCTGGACAGGACCCAACATGACGAGTGACAGACTGCCCCCGCAGAACATCGAGGCTGAGCAATCCGTCTTGGGCAGCCTCCTGATTGATCATGATGCCGTCATCAAGGTGGCCCCCTTCCTGCAACCCGATGACTTTTACCGCGAGGCACATGGGCAGATCTATGCGGCAGTTCTTGATCTGCACGAGCGGCGCGAGCCCGCGGACTTCCTCACGGTGAGCGATGAGTTGCAGCGCCGCGGTGAGTTGGAGACTGTCGGTGGTCCTGCCTACCTCACCTCGCTCATCAACAGTGTTCCTACCTCAGTGCATGTGGAGCACTATGGACACATCGTAGAGCGCACTGCAGTCTTGCGCCGGCTTATCGAAGCAGCAGGCAAGATCGCCGGCCTTGCCTATGAGGAAGCTGAAGATGTGGATGTGGTGGTTGATCGGGCTGAGCAGGTGTTGTTCGAGGTCTCTCAGCGGCGCGTCTCTCATGACCTTGTGCCGCTCAGACGTCTGCTGACGGAGTACTACGATCGGATTGAGTATCTACACAGCCATGGGGGAGAAGTAGTTGGCCTGCCTACTGGGTTTATCGACTTGGATCGTTTGCTGGGAGGCATGCAGAGATCAGACCTGATCATTGTGGCGGGGCGCCCGGGCATGGGGAAGAGCAGTCTCGGTCTGAGCATCGCCCACAACGCCG
>DIVN01000204.1 GCA_002435875.1 Anaerolineales bacterium UBA6131 | reverse complement strand
GTACATGTGCTGCAGGAAAAGCACCTCGCTCATGTTGCGTCCGCCAGTCTCGGTGGTCGGGGCCAAGCCGGCGGTGAGGACGCGGCCATCGGGGTCCAGCCGTCGGATTTCGGAGGCGGCTGCCTGCAACAGGCGCACATAGGCCGTCGGGTCAATTGGACTCTCGCCCCAGCATGGATACAGATTGGGTTGATCCCACACCTCGTAGCACTCTACAACGCTCCCGTATCGCTGGACAAACGCGCGCACGAAAAGCGCATAGGTGGTCACGTACTGCGGAGGAGACCACTTGTTGGCCATATCCTGCGGCCGACGAGCCCAGCTAGGTGAAGTATCCAGCGTTGCGATCAGTCGCAGCCCATGGCGGCCGACAGCGGCGACAATCTGGTCCCATTCGGACCATTCATAGACCCCCGGCTCAGGCTCTATCTCCGACCACGGGAAGTGCTGCCGCACCCACACAAGGCCTGCCTCACGCACGGTGCTCAGAGCTTTGTCCAGACTGTCATCCGATGCATACTGCTCGAGCTGCACGTTTGTGCCCAGTTGGGGTACGCTCGCCGTCGATGCTGCACAAGCGCCAGGTACCTCTACTCCGCGACGCCAGCTACTCTGCAGGGACCACAGCCGACTCGCGCAAGTCGCAGCTGCGGCAAGACCAACACAGGCAAGGAGGATGACCGCCCGCGGCAGGATTCGACGATATGGCTGAGTGCTATGCATTGTTCACCAACCCAGCTGAGCTATCATAGGCTGCTAGCATACCTCGACGATAGGGCCAATAGCAAACCGTCTCTTGGCGCAAGAACAGCCCTCGTTTGACAGTACCCCGTCTCTGATGTATCATTGCTCGGATACAGCGCGAACTTGTGAACGCCGATTGGCGTCTTATCGTTGTTACGAAGGAGAGTGCGGAACCATATGGAAGCAATCAACCTGACTGCCCAGTCGCGCGAGCTGACTGGCAAGAAAGTGGCCCAGTTGCGTCGCCAGGGGCAGGTACCTGCCATACTTTACGGTCACAAGACCCAGCCGCTCAGCCTGCAGATCGAGGCCCGTGCGCTACAGCAGGTGCTCCGCGAAGCTGGCACCAACCGCCTGATTACGCTTAGCGTCGACGGCGTGTCTGATCCCAGGATGGTGCTTGTGCGTGACCTGCAGCGAGACACGATCAGCCACGCGCTGCAGCACGTTGACCTCTACGAAGTGATCATGACTGAGCGCATTACGGCCGAGGTGCCCATCGAGTTGCAGGGCGAATCAAGCCTCGTGAAGCGGGGCGAGGCCCTGTTGTTTCAGGGGCTGGACACCATTGAGATCGAATGCTTGCCAGGCGACCTGCCCCCGCAGATCGACGTTGACCTGTCAAGCCTGCAACAGATCGACGCCACGATACTGGTCAAGGACCTGAAGGCCCAGCTCAGCGATGCCGTAGAAATCCTGACGGACCTGGACGAGATTGTGGTCAAGCTGCTCCTGCCGGAAGAGGAAGAGGTTGAGGAGGCAGCAGCAGAGGCTGGTGTGCCCGAGGTCGAGATCATAGGCAGGGAGAAGAAGGAAGAAGAGGGCGAGGCCGAGACCGAGAAGGGCAAAGCCGACAAGAGCAAGTAGGACCTGCCCTGTGTGTACCGCCGCACGGTCATAAGGTAGAGGAGAGATTCTGTGTTGAGCCCACTCAACGCCCTGCTGGGACTTTTCTCCAGAGATATGGGCATTGATCTCGGTACTGCAACGATCTTGGTGCTCGTGCAAGGTCAAGGGATTGTCATTCAAGAGCCTTCGGTTGTCGCTATCGAGAAGAGGTCGAAACGCGTGCTGGCCATCGGCGCTGAAGCCAAGGAGATGATTGGCCGTACACCGGCCAACATCGTGGCCATACGGCCGCTACGGGATGGGGTCATTTCGGACTTTGATGTAACCGAAAAGATGCTGCACTACTTTATTCACAAGGCGCACGAGCGCACACGTATGCCGCTACCACGCCCACGCGTGGTGGTCGGCATCCCAAGCGGCGTCACCGAAGTGGAGAAACGAGCCGTGCGCGACGCATCGTTAAGTGCTGGGGCCCGCGAGGCATTTCTCATTGAGGAGCCCATGGCCGCCGCCATTGGTGCGGGTCTACCGGTGACGGAGTCGATGGGCAGCATGGTTGTTGACATTGGAGGCGGTACCACTGAGGTGGCGGTCATCTCGTTGGGAGGCATCGTCGTCAGCCGTTCCATTCGCATCGCCGGTGACGAAATGGACGAGGAGATCATCCAGTACGCCAGGCAAAAGTACAACCTGCTCATCGGTGAGCGCATGGCCGAGCGAACCAAGATCGCTATTGGCTCCGCGTGTCCTTTGCCAGATGAGAAGACCATGACCATATACGGTCGCAACCTCATCACCGGGCTGCCGCAAGCCATCGAGGTTAGCAGCGTAGAGATTCGTGAGGCATTGGCAGGCTCAGTCAATACCATCGTAGCAACCGTGAAAGAAACTATCGACGATACGCCGCCCGAGCTGATCGCCGACCTGATTGAGCAGGGTATTGCGCTTGCAGGTGGGGCATCACAGCTTCAGGGGCTTGCCGAGCGCCTCACACAGGAAACCAAAATGCGCGTCTACGTCGCGGACGACCCGGTCACTTGTGTCGTGCGTGGGACCGGGGCTGTTCTTGAGCAGTTGGACAAGCTGCAGCGAGTGTTGTCAGTCACCCAGCCGAGCTATCGTTCCTGAGGCCCCCTGCAGGTCGACTGCTCGCAGCAGCTTTGTGTCAAGGACACCTGAACACGTCGGCGCACTCACGCGCGAGGTGACTGGTTGAGCCCACCAGGCATACGCATCAAGTCTCCCAGGTTAACCATAGCAGCCGGCTTTGTGATCGTGGTCCTGCTGAGCTCATCTGGGTATATCCGCCCGTTAGAAGATGCCGTAGCCACCGCCCTGGCCCCGTTTCAGTACAGCCTCACCTGGGCAAGCAGCAGAATCCGAGACACTCTGGAGTTCTTCAGCTCCGTCAGCGCACTTCGGACGCGGGTGGCCGAGCTCGAGGCTACGGTCGATCGCTTGCTGATTGAGAACGTGAACCTGCGCGAGGCCGACATTGAACGAGCGAACCTTAGGGAACTGCTTCGATTCAAACAGGCCAACCCCACGTACGAAATTCTCGCGGCAGAGGTGATCGGCCACGACTCGAGCAATCTCCTGCACTACATTATGGTCGATCGAGGGGCTGATGACGGCCTAGCGGTCGGTATGCCAGTTGTCACCGCTCGGGGGTTGGTCGGACGGATAACCTCCGTCTACCCAACCTCAGCACGGGTGATGTTGCTTACCGATTCTTCGAGCATGGTCAACGCTTTGATCCAGCGTTCGCGGTCACCGGGAGTCATTCAGGGTCAAGGGCGGGTCGGACTGGCAATGCTGTACGTTTCCCAGTCCGAGGACGTCCAGGTTGGCGACATTGTGTTGACTTCTGGGCTTGGCGGCAATTTCCCCAGGCGCTTGGTGATCGGCGAGGTGATCTCAGCAGAACGCAGCGACGTTGAGCTCTTCCAACAGGTGCAAGTCCGCTCGGCAGTAGACTTTGACCGGCTCGAGGTGGTGCTTATTGTCCTCAGCTTCACAGCTATTGATGCTGCGCCATAGACAGGAACAGAGAGAGGACAGCCATCAGCCCGTACCTGACGATTACACTACTACTGGCAGCCGCGCTACTGCAGACCAGCGCCTTGTCGAGAGTCTCTCCGCTTGGGAGCACTCCTGACCTCATGCTGTTGGTAACCGTCTCTTGGAGCCTGCTGCGCGACCCGCGCCAGTCCTTGCTTATGACCGTTATTGGGGGACTGTTGCTTGATTGGCTTTCTGGTGGACCCTTTGGGGCTATCACTGTCTCAATGGTTGTGGCGTCGGCAATGGTGGGGTGGACGCGAGGTGCAGTTGCACGAGAATCGCTTTGGCTACCGCTTGTAGCGGGCGCCGCTGCTACTCTGGTGTATTATGGCGTGCAGTGGGGACTGCTGCGTGCCTCCGGACAACCGATATCATGGCAATCTGCCTACCTGAACATTGCGCCGCGTGCTGCGCTGCTGAATGGCATTATGATGTATCCTACCTATGCAATGATGCTGCGCATGCATAAGCGTACCATCTACGGCCGGGCGATCTGATATGCTGGCCACCATGGACCGGAACTGGCGCATTGTGCTCCTCCGTGCAGCCATAGCTTGTGCTGTCGCGCTACTGCAGCTGCGCATCTGGCGCCTGCAGGTGGTGCGGTCGTCCTCCTATCAGGAAATGGCAGATGCCAACCGCTACCAGGTGGTCGAAATTGCTGCACCACGTGGAGTGGTATACGACAACAAAGGCCAGTTGTTGGTTCGCAACGTGCCCACCTACAACGTCTCTGTGGTGCCGGGGAAGCTTCCAAAGGACGAAGCCCAGCTGCAGGAGATGCTCTCCCGCCTGTCGCAACTGCTCGGAATGCCGGTCCACCAAGACACTGGCCCTGTCGCGACAGCCGATGAGCCGTCGATTATGGAGATCGTCGATGCGAGCGCCCAAAGCCCCTACCAGCCAGCAACACTGCGACGCGGTGTAGATCAACAAGTTGCCTTCCTGATTGAGGAAGAGCATCTGTATCTGCCCGGTGTGCTTGTGGAGGCAGAGCCACGCCGGGAATACCTCACCGGCTCATCCACGTCGCATGTACTAGGCTACATTGGTCCAATTCCCGCTGAGCGCTCTGACCAGTACATTAACCAGGCTTCCAGCGACTATGCTTTGGACGACCAGGTTGGCCTGATGGGTGTGGAGGCTACCTTCGAGGGCGAATTGCGCGGTACCAAAGGCCTGAAGCATATCGAGGTCGACGCCTATGGACGCGAAGTCGGGATTCTGGCCATCGACCCACCCGTGCCTGGCCACAGCCTGGTGCTCTCGCTCGACCTGGATCTCCAGCGGGCAGCCGAATCTGCGCTGCGCGAAGCGATGTTCCGGGTCAACTCAACCGCAGGTGTAATTGTAGCTATGCAGCCCTCGACTGGCGCGGTGCTGGCCATGGTATCGTTGCCAAGCTACGACAACAACCTTTTCTCGATGGGCATCTCTGTAGAGGCATACACTGAGCTCAGTGAGAATCCCGAGCGGCCTTTGGTCAATCATGCGATTAGTGGACAGTATCCGCCCGGGTCAACCTTCAAGGTGATCCCTGCCGCAGCCGCTCTGCAGGAGAAGGTGATCACATCGGCAACGCGCTTGCGTTGCGAGGGCAAGATGCTGCTGCCCAACCAGTTCTTTCCAGACGACTTGAGCAGAGCTCAGACCTTTGTCTGTTGGACTCCGTGGGGTCATGGATCCTTGAGCATCGTCGACGCCATTGCCCAGTCATGCGACATCTACTTCTATCAGGTCGGCGGGGGCTTTGAGGATTTCCTCGGTCTCGGGATCGATCGCCTTGGAGCCTATGCGCGTCTTTTCGGGCTCGGTGAGCCGAGCGGAATCACCCTGCCTGGCGAAGCCCCAGGGCTGGTCCCAGACGACCGCTGGAAGCGCCTCAACTACGGGGAGGCGTGGGTCACAGGCGACACATACAATGCCGTCATCGGTCAGGGCTATGG
>DIVN01000062.1 GCA_002435875.1 Anaerolineales bacterium UBA6131 | reverse complement strand
GGGGCGACGAGCGACAGCTGGGGCGTGTGGGGTCAGAGTGCCTCGAGCGCGGGCCGTGGGGTGTACGGGAAGGCGACCAGCGCGGTCGGTCAGACATACGGAGTGCGTGGCGACAGCGCGTCAAGTGATGGCAAGGGCGTGTACGGTTACGCATACTCAACAACGGGCTCCACTTACGGGGTCAAGGGTCAGAGTGACTCGCCAGAGGGCCAGGGCGTGCTCGGATACGCCACGGCAGCAAGCGGGTCCACAATCGGAGTGAAGGGTGAGAGCGATTCAACGTCTGGGATCGGTGTCATGGGCTTCGCCTATGCCAGCAGCGGTAGGAACTATGGTGTCCGCGGCGTGACAAACTCGCCAAGCGGGTATGGAGTCTACTATGTCGGCGGTCTGGCCGGAACGGGCACCAAGTCCGCCATTGTGGAGACTGAGGACTATGGCTGGCGCACGCTCTACGCGGTGGAGAGCGCCGGGAACTACTTCGAGGATTTCGGCCAGGGCACACTGACGGGAGGGGTAGGCACGGTGTCCATCGATCCCGTCTTCGCCCAAACGGTCAACCTTGGCGAATCCTATCAGGTCTTTCTCACGCCGGTCGGCGACGAGCCTGTCCTGTTGTTCGTGAGCAAGAAGACAGCCACGTCGTTCACGGTGCGCGGTGTGACCCTGGACGGCGCGGACGCTCAATGCAACTTCGACTATCGCCTCGTGGCCAAGCGTCTTGGCTACGAG
Organism: Anaerolineales bacterium UBA6131; assembly: GCA_002435875.1. GTDB lineage: Bacteria > Chloroflexota > Anaerolineae > UBA2200 > UBA2200 > UBA6131. Next base: position 2,765 of record DIVN01000062.1, on the reverse strand, counting down.
GACCTGCGGTTGGAGCCCGCAGACGACCCGCGTCTGGCGCTAGCGGAGGTGGCACAGACGGAACGCGTAGATGAGGGTACTGCGGACAAAGACACGGTCGCTCGGACTGGCGAGTAGGAGGTGGCATCCATGGAGCTGCTGTATACCACCACCGCGTTCGAATGGCACTCGTGGCTGGAAGCGCACAACGCTAAGGAACCTGGCGAGATCTGGCTAGTCTTCTTCCGCAAGGCAACTGGCAAGCCCTCCATGGAATATGAGGAGGCGATTGATGAGGCGATCTGCTTTGGGTGGGTGGATAGCATCATCAAGAAGATTGATTCCGAGCGTTACGCCGTCAAGTTCACTCCGCGGAAACAAGAGAGCCATTGGTCACAGAGCAACCGAAACCGGGTACAAAGGCTTACCACGGAAGGGCGCATGATACCGGCGGGACTGGCCAAGGGGCAGGCCGCCAAGGCCATGGGCACGTGGGACCCCCCTGCACCTGCCCGCGCACGCGACGAGATCCCGGTTGAGCTGCTCGAAGCTCTGGAGAAGAACGTAAAGGCCAGACGTACGTTCGAACACTTGGCGCCCAGCCACCGCCGTCAGTACGCAGGCTGGATTGCTGATGCCAAACGCAGGGAGACGCGCGAGAGGAGGGCCGCGGAAGCGGTCAGTAGGCTCGAGAAGGGCCAGCGACTGGGGATGAAATGAAATGGCCCCTGGCGGCCTAGCGGCACCAGGGTGCAGTTGCCGAGCCGCCAAACGTGCTGCTCACTATGCGCCAGTGGCGCCACGGTGCATTCCAGCCTGTAGAGTCCAGCACAATCTCGCCACTATGGAGTATCTCTTCAGAAGGACACGAGGCCGTGACAAGCGCCCGGATGCGCATGCGGTTGCCCTCGGCATAAGGCTCGCTAAGGTCGAGGCTGACAATCTCGAAGTGCGTACCCAGAATGCGTGCCAAGCAGATGTCCGAACACCCAGCGTCCAGGTCGTAAAAAGCCTGTGCTTCCCAACAGCGGGTTAGCCTCTGTCCTTTTTCGTTGACGATCGCGTCAAGATAGCTGCGCAGCACACTCTCTGGGGCCCGGTCCAGGCCTCCGGTGCAGGAGTCTCGATAGAGGGCGAACCAAACAAACAGGACACACGAGACCAGGACAATCGACGTGGCGACGGCCAGCATCAAGCGCGATTGTCTTGCGGCACGCGCGCTCCAATGCTGATCCGGGAGTGTCGGTCCTTCCATGCTGCCTCCTGCCACTCGGTCATGGCGCGAGTAGGCGCTGCTCGACTCCGGCACGTTCTCCGCCAGGAGAGACTACGCCGGGTCACCCCAGACGCTTGACACCGTGACGTCGACGGCCCGTTCGCCGGTGGCATAGGGGAAGCGATACTGCACCCGCGGCAGTGGGCCATCGACACCGTCAAATGTGAAGGTCGTGATGGACCCTGTAGCCATATGATTCTTGTACAGGGGCAACCTGACCTTGCTTTGCACGGGCTGCCCCAGCGCCCAAAGCATGGTGAGCGCAAGCGGGTCGCCGTGGGTGATTGCCGCTACCTCGCATCCCCTGTAATCCTCCAAGGTGCGATCGATGAACTTGCGCATACGGCGGACAATATCGGCTGGTTGCTCGAAGGGCGGTTCGTTGCCCGCGAACGAATCCCACCCCCGGTCGACCAGCTCTTGCTCTGGATGCCCATCGAAGGGGATGCGAATCTCGATGATCAGGTCGGTGGTCTGCACGGCCAGGTGCGGATGATAGGCGGATACGTATTTTACGGTCTCCTGAGCGCGCTGCAAAGGACTGGCGAAGATGGCGGCCAGCGGTCGCTTGGCCAAGACACCTGCTGCAGCCTGAGCCTGGGCGCGACCCAGCTCGCTGAGGCCAAATCCGGGCAGGTGCCCATAGAAGAGATTGTCCGGGTTCTCAACACGCCCGTGCCGGAGAAAGTGGATTAGCGTCGGTCTGGACATGAATCTTGGCACCTCCCGTTGATTGAAATGCTATTCTAGCACGAACCGGTAAATCCGGAAAACGCGGCACAGCGCTGGTGGATGGCCCCGAGATCAACCATGAAGAGAAGTGAGGGGTAGAACACCCGCGTCGGCGCCGCTGTGCGCTTGCGCAGCGCAGAGGTACCGCCACTATAGGGACGACAGCACCACGATGACACTGGTCGCNNAAAAAGCTCTTCATCCACCTTGTGCGCCAGGAGTCTCCCCAAAAGGTTGCCAAACCAGGCCGGCAGGAAGAGCATGGCCGCCCCACTTAGAACGCTGGCATTGACAAGTCCGCTGACAGCTTGGCCTAGCAGGCTGACCGCCCCGATCGTCAAGAAAAAGGAGGAGAGCGTAGCGCGAAAGGCCTGCTTTGGCAAGGCTTCGTTTGAGAAGAAGAGAACCACTGGCGGCCCGCCCATGCCAATGCTACCACTCAACAGGCCGCTGAGTAGACCCACCCCGACCATGTCAGCGCGGCTGCTTTGTCGACGCCAGCGCAGACCCGACCCCATCGCCAGCGCGCCTGCAATGCTGACTGCAGCGATGAGCAGTTTCAAGGTGCGGGCGTCGAGCAACAATAGCAGGAGAGTGCCCCCTGGCACCCCCAGGATGCCTGCCACCAGCAGAGGCAGCACGTCGCGCACATTAATCCAGGTATGCACCTCATACAGCACGGACAGAGCCATGATCCAGGACAGTATCGTCTGCATGGGCACGACTGTCCTGACCGGTAGGAGGAGGACGAGCAGCGGGCCGGCAACCAGGCCAAAGC
>DIVN01000006.1 GCA_002435875.1 Anaerolineales bacterium UBA6131 | reverse complement strand
TCCTGGGGTCAGTGGCAAAAGCTTCGCCGTTATGAGGCTGCCTTCTGTCGCCAGGCCAATCGTGTGCTGGCCTGCTCGCCCGCTGATGCCGAGACCCTCGCGAGTTTGTGCCTCGGGCTCGTGCCAACTGTCGTTCCAAACGGTGCCGACACATGCTATCACCATCCTACCGATGATCCGACCACATCTACAGCACCCACGCTGGTGTTCACTGGCAAGATGGACTTTCGGCCCAACGTGGACGCTGTGCTCTGGTTTTATTCCCTCGTATTCCCCATCATTCGCCGGGCTCGACCGGATACCGTGCTGCAGATCGTCGGCAAGAACCCGCACAGCAGGCTGCAAGCGTTGACAGATATGCCGGGGGTAGAAGTCACCGGGTTCGTAAACGACGTTCGCCCTTACGTCGCTGCTGCATCGGTCTATGTCGCCCCTCTGTTGGCAGGGGGAGGCACCCGCCTGAAGGTCCTGGAGGCCATGTCTATGGCCAAGGCCATCGTCTCCACATCCTTGGGCTGTGAGGGCATCCCGGTCCAGCATGGCCGAGAGCTGCTGATTGCCGATACAGCGGAAGCTTTCGCCCAACAGGTCATCTCCCTGCTGGACGATGCCGATCGCCGACTAAAGCTCGGTGCGGCGGCGCGGCGTCTCGTGGTCGAGAAGTTCGACTGGAGCGTGATCGCGCAAGAGATGGATCACGTCTATGAATCGTAGTACCCTGCGCCTGTACGGTCTGCGGATGGCAGGATCGATCTATCGGGCTGTCCAGCCTGCCACGCCTCGTGTGCAGCCATCCGAGCCTCGCATCCTCCTCATTCGTCCTGACCATGTCGGCGACTTGCTGTTTGCTACGCCCGCGCTGCGTCTACTCCGCAAGGCAATGCCCCACGCACATCTAACGGCAATGGTGGGACCGTGGGGCGAAGCAGTCCTCAGTGGTAACGCCGACCTTGACAGCTTGATCGTCTGCCCATTTCCTGGCTTCAGCCGACAGCCCAAACGATCAGCGGTCGAGCCTTATCGCTTGCTCTTTCACTGGAGCCGGGTGCTGCGCAAAGAGCGCTTCGATATGGCCATCGTGTTACGCTTCGACCATTGGTGGGGAGCATGGCTGGCCCATGCGGCGGGCATCCCGCATCGTCTCGGCCACGAGGTGGCAGTTTGCCAGCCCTTCCTCACCCGCATGTCTCCGTACGCAACCGAACAGCATGAAGTCGAGCAAAACCTAAGCTTGGCGCAGATGGCTGTGGCACAACTGGGTCCCGCCGTCCCACAGATCGACTATCGGCTGGCGTTCGCCGTGTCTGACCGAGACACCGAGGATGTGCGTCCATTGTTGGCGCGTTGCCGCATGGATGCGCGACGCGATGCGGTCATCATTCACCCCGGAGCAGGTGCTCGGGTCAAACTGTGGCCGCCAGAGTGTTTCGCCAGCGTCGCCGATTTGCTTGCGGAGCGGCATGATGCCCAGATTCTGATTACGGGTTCGATGTCTGAGCTGGACCTCGCCTGGTCTGTCAGCGCCCGGATGCGGCAGCGTGCCTGCGTAGTCGCCGGCGACACGACCCTCGGGCAGCTAGCCGCACTCTTCCAACGTGCGCGCCTAGTCATCGGCCCGGACTGCGGTCCGCTTCACCTGGCCACTGCCGTAGGCACGCCGACCGTACACTTGTATGGACCAGCCTCTGTTCGCAAGTTCGGCCCCTGGCCACGCAACGACAAGCACATCGCCATCATGTCTGGCCGGACTTGCGTGCCATGCAATCGGCTCGACTACCGTGAAGATGAGCTCTCCGAGCATCCATGCATGCAAGACATCGAGCCAGAGACAGTCGTAGCTGCTGCCGAACGGATTCTGGCATCGCCTTCGCCTGATGACTCTGGCCCGCTTTCGCTGCACCAGCAGACGCCAACGCACCATAGACGATGATCACTGCGCCGGATTCGCACCTGCTTTCGCCCCGTCACCTGCTCAGCTATAATGGCAGCAGCGTTTAGGAGATCCATGACCATGGGACAAGGAGCGACGTCTTGATACGTCAGTTGTGCGCTGCGGCCTGCACTCTCACAGCCGTTCTTCTTTCCGCCTGCTCAGCCCCGCCGCAGCCGACTCCCACTGCAACGCCTATGCCTACCCCAACGCCTTCCCTGGCCGACGCCGAGACGGTCGGGCGCGATTACCTGCGCGCATGGCAAGAGGGGGCGTATGTCAAGATGTATTCAGCTTTGTCGCCCGCGGCCAGAGCGGAGATCTCCGCAGACAGGTTTGTCGGACGCCATCAGGCGATTGCCGACGAGGCCGGCATCGTCAACCTGACCGCTGGTATTTCGCAGACGCAGCGCGTCCTTACCGACACTGCCCAGATTGCGTTCAATCTCACCATAGACACACACCTGGTAGGGCAAATACGATCGGAGAACTCGCTCCTTTTGTCGTTTGACGGACGGCAATGGCTGATCGACTGGACACCAGAGGCCATCTTTCCACTGCTTGTCCACGACAACCTCGTGCATATGTTCATCGAGCGCCCTCAGCGCGGTGCCATCTACGACCGCAATGGACAGCCCCTGGCCCTGGAGGAGCAGCTCTTCGAGCTTGGCGTCGTCCCAGGCCAGATCAAAGACGAGCCCCTCCTCCTCAGCACTCTCAGCAAGCTGTTGACACTCTCCGAGGAAGCGATCCGCTCCAGGTACTCCAGCGCTGCCCGTCCCGACTGGTTCATGCCCATCGCCACGCTACGCCAAAGTGAATGGCAGAAGTACGAGCCTGAGCTCGCCCAAATCGACGGAATAACCTGGCGCACCAAGAGCCAACGGGCGTACCCGGCAGGCGACACGGCGTCGCACACTATCGGCCACATGGCGGCAGTGGATGCCGAAGCGCTGGAGCTTCTCAAACCGCAGGGCTATGAGGAGAACGACGTCATTGGTGTGGTGGGTCTGGAAGGATGGGGAGAGCAATACCTGGCAGGTCAGCGGGGGGCCACGCTGGCCATCATCAGCCCCGAAGGGCGCATCGTCTGGACCTTGGGAAGCCGGCCGAAGCAAGCCGGATATCACATCGAGACGACTCTCGACCTGCAGCTTCAGCAGGCCACCGAGCAAATCCTGGGAACACAAGTTGGATCAATCGTGGTGCAAGGTGTGGACTCCGGGCGACTGCTGGCGATGGTGAGTTACCCCGGATATGACCCAGCCACCTTCGTCAACGGTACCGATCTCGAGAGACAAGAACTGTTGTCCCGCCCACAACAGCCATTTCTGAATCGATCAGTCGCCGGTCTCTACCCACCTGGATCGACTTTCAAGATCATACCCTTTTCTGCGGCAATAGAGGTCTTGGGCCTGACGCGACACTCTTCCTATTTCTGTGCCGGCGCATGGGAGGGCCTGGGGACAGGTACGCCCCGCTACTGTTGGCTCAAGACAGGCCACGGCACACTGGATTTGTTCAACGGCTTGGTACAATCCTGTGACACAGTATTCTGGGAGGTCGGCAGCGCGCTCAATGCACATGATCCCAATGTCTTGCCGCGCTATGCCAGGGCCTTTGGGCTCGGTGCGCCCACCGGCCTGCAGGGTCTGCCGGAGGCGGCTGGCCTTATACCAGATCCTACGTGGAAAGCAGCAAACTACTCTGGCGCAGAACAGCAATGGCTTCTACGGGATGCCGCCAACATGGCCATCGGCCAAGGTGACGTGCTGGCTACACCACTGCAAATGGTCAACCTGGTCTCTGCCGTTGCCAATGGCGGGACCTTGCGCACACCAGGGTTAATAGAGCGCCTGATTCCCATAGAGGACGCTAACACCGTGCAGCTTCCAAGTCCGGTGACCAGCCAGCTGCCTGTGCAGGCGTCGACCCTGCAGCTGTTACGCGAAACGATGGAGGGCGTCGTCACGTATGGCACTGCCTCTCGTGCCTTTGTCGGCGCTCGGATCCCTATGGCCGGCAAGTCAGGTACTGCCGAAGCGCCACCCAACGAGACCCACGCCTGGTTTGTGGGCTATGCTCCCGCCGACAACCCGCGCATCGCCGTAGCTGTTGTGCTAGAGCATGGTGGAGAGGGCGGCGCGCGTGCCGCCCCCCTGTTTCGTCAGGTCGTTGAAGCCTACATGGCTATGTACAAGGATGGATAGTACCTCGTCGGCAATCAAACCTCCGACCATCGCCTCCTGACAGGCCAGTTGCACTTTTGACCGTTGCTGGTCACGGCCTATAATGGACGTCATCGTAAATGCGCCTGTAGCTCAGCGGACAGAGCAGTGGTCTTCGAAACCAAAGGCCGTGGGTTCGAATCCCTCCAGGCGCGCTTGCTTCCCTCATCCACCGGCCGCGCACCGAGCGCGTAGGCTCATGCCGCGCCAGCAATGAAAGCACATCACATTTTCCCAAGCCACCTACTCCACTCTCGCAGATGTGATTGCATTTAGATGTCGACCACGGTACAATTGGCCATGGCCCAAATCACCTACCACCAATACCGACCGGGGCGATGGGTGAAGCTTGTAGATGGCAGTCCCGTCGGTCCCGCCAGCGCAGAAGAGGTCAGTGTCTGGCAAGCGGAGCGCGCGAAGCAGACACGCACCTGGACTGAGGTTGTGCAAAAGGCACTGACCCCGCCCGAGCCCTCACCGCCACCCGACCGTACCCGCACTGGGTCGGATGCGCAGACATCTGCGCGGATTTGGGAAGACATCATAACGCAGCCAGACGCCGCCAAAGCCTTCTCCACCGCACCAGCGCCCCCTGCCTCCGGTGAGCAAGCTGCCACTTCACAGCCGGGTGTCACCATCGGCGAAGCCATCGCCAGGGCACGCCGGGGCAAACCTGTAGTGGTAGAGGGTGGCAAAATATGCGAGATCGACGATCTAGCGCCCTTCCGACGCAGCCCTGCAGTATCCGCAGCGCCACAAGAGCCAGCCTCTGTAGCAACGGACCTGGCCGCCACTCCTGTACCGGCTCAGCCGAGCGTACAGGCAGCACCCGCGGCGGCTGACGTGCTTCCGCTAGATTCGGAGGCAGAAGACAGAGCCGCTGCAGACCAACCCGTGACCGGTGAACCACCTGTTCCTGCTCAGGCGTCGATGCCCACTACCATCTCGCAGGAAACTGGACTCGCCGTCGAGCAAGTGTCCGTGTCGGCTGCACGAAAGCCCGTGGTATCGGAGTTGGGGTCGACTACAAAAGCGCCAGAGCCACCACCAGACGTCACGGCACCACCGGAAGACGGTGCGTTTGTGGACGTATACGCCGAGGAGCTGGTCGAACGGGACGACGAGTCGGGATCAGATGCGCCCGGATCGACTGGCCCCGAACCACTAGATAGCTCCATGTCGCCCCGCAGAGGCCGAGGTGGCCGTCCCGTCGCCAAAGCCAAAGCCACCAGATCGCCCCCAAATCGTGGGCGTGCACTCAGTACCGGCCCTTCATATCTCTGGATCGTGATTGGTGCAGGAGACGACGCGGTTACCGTGGTTCGTAACGGACTCTCGCGCTACCAGGAGCGTTTCGGCATGCCGGCCGCCACCGTACTCTGTCACCCAGACGAGCTCAGAGCACTAGAAGATGCTGGCCTCCTTGTGGACATACGCCGAGGAAGAAGCGTGCCCCCTCGCAGCCTCTGGATTGGGTCCAAGTAGCCTGCAGCTATGGAACAAAACGCCCCTACACCTTCTTCGCTGACCGAACGCGAGCTGGAAATCCTCAAGCTTGTGGCCACAGGTGCCACGAACCAGCAGATTGCCCTCGATCTATTCATCAGCTCCAACACGGTCAAGGTACACCTTCGCAACATATTCCAAAAGCTGGGCGTCGAATCCCGCACAGAAGCCACCATGTACGCTGTTCGCGCAGGCTGGGTGATGCCTGTTCCTGCCGCCAGCGAGGACGCGAAGCCCGAACAGCTAGTGATGCCGCGCTTGCGCATCCCCACCTGGCAGAGGGTCGCCCTTGTTTCACTCACCATCGTGACCGCAGCATTGGCGCTGTCAACCCCATCGCCCAAGGCATCCGAGCGCGCCAACAACCCGTTCACCGACACAGCCGCCGGAACGGTGGGCGACGCCATAGGCACCTCAATCTCGCGCTGGGAGACCAGAGCACAGATGCCAACTGCCCGGGCGCGACTGGCCGTGGTCGCACTGAAGGGCAGGATCTATGCCATTGGTGGAGACTCGGTCGATGGCGTTAGCGGTGCAGTGGAGATCTATGATCCCGCATCTGATACCTGGATCCGCGGAGCACCCAAACCCCGTCCAGTTCTCAACATCGGCGCAGCTGCCTTGAACGATCTCATATACGTTCCCGGGGGGTACGGTGCGCTCGAACAGGCCAGCGCGGAAGTGGAGGTATATGACCCCGCAAGGGATACCTGGACCGAGGTAGCATCCCTGCCCGAGCCTCTGTTTGCCTATGGCATCGCTGCGTACGACGGAAAGCTGTATGTACTGGGGGGCTACAACGGCATTCGCTACGTAGACTCTGTTTACATTTACGATCCCGCGCTTAACACATGGTCGTCAGGCACCCCAATGAGGAAACCCCGCGGTTTTTGCGCGGCAGCCGTCACTGACCGCGGAATTTATCTGCTTGGCGGTTTTGATGGCCAGACAGAGTCAGCGTCTTTTGAGCTGTACGAGCCAGAGAAAGAAGGCACACGAGAACACCCCTGGACGGCGCTCACGCCCATGCTCGAGGAGCGTGGCGGCCTGGCCGCAGTATCTGTTGACAGTTACCTGTATGCGATTGGCGGGGGATGGAGCACAGAGCTGCTGAACAACGAGCGATATTCTCTGGCCCTCGGTTCATGGAGCCCACTTGACTCCCCCGTACTGGGTGAGTGGCGCACGCTTGGCGCGGCCACCTTGAGCACCCAGTCCGAGACGGCCATCTTCGCGATCGGCGGGTGGAATGACCGCCCACTCAGCACGAACTACATGTTCAAGGCCGCGTTCAGAATCTATCTGCCGGGCGGTTAGCCACGTAAGTACCAGGCCTCTCGCGTGGCACACCGGAGCCCATGCACCACTTTCCGGGCAACAATACACATGCCACCTGCATATAGGAGGGAAGCATGACTCCCACGGACGGCTTGGACACACTGGTGAAAGGCTTCTTCCTCGGTCAGGTTGATCAGCAGATTCTCTTCCTGTTTCCTGAGCTGGACAGCTCGGAAACCGACGTCGTCTCTCGTCTCTTGAGCGACTGGATGCAACTCGCCTCAGACAAGATCGACCAGGTCGCCATCGACCGCACGCAGACGATTCCCGAGACGGTCATGCAGGCTATGCGTGACATGGGCTTGTTCGGCCTCACCATACCCCAGCGGTTCGGGGGCCTGGGGCTGAGCACGTCCGCGTATGGCAGAATCATCGATGCGGTGACCGCGGTCTGCCCAGCCCTGATGCTGCTAATTGGCGCGCACTTGAGCATCGGGCTCAAGGGCCTGCTGCTCTACGGCAACGAAGAGCAGCAGCAGCGCTATCTCCCGTCACTGGCGACGGGCAAAGCAATTGCTGCCTTCGCTTTGACTGAACCACAGACCGGCAGCGATGCTCATGCTCTGCACACCCGTGCAGTGCATGACCAGGGGGGCTGGAGGATGAACGGCCGCAAGATCTGGATCAGCAACGGCGACATCGCCAGCATGATTACGGTGTTTGCCTCCACGCCAGAAGTCGACGGAGAAAAGCCGCTGACCGCCTTTCTCGTTGAGCCGGGCTTACCTGGCTTTTCGCTGGGACCGTCGGCAGCCAAGCTCGGCCTGCACGGCACCAACTCGGTAGTGCTACAGTTCAAGGACATGCACATCCCGGATCAGAACGTTCTTGGCGAGCCTGGTGAAGGGTTCAGGATTGCCGTGCAGGTGCTCAACTCGGGCCGCATCGGGCTGGGCGCTGCCTGTGTGGGCGCGATGAAGTACTGCCTGAGGCTGGCAAGTCAATGGGCCCAGAAGCGCGTGGCCTTTGGCGCAAAGATTGCCGCCTATGAGTTGATCCAGGACAAGGTGGCGCAGATGGCCCTGGATATCTTTGTTGGTGAGAGCATGGTGCGCCTCGCGGGGGGCATGGTCGATCGCGGAATCAAGGACTATGCTGTGGAGGCGGCAGCCACCAAGGCATTCTGCAGCGAAGCGATGTGGCGCGCGGCCGATGAGCTGGTGCAGATTGCCGGAGGACGGGGCTATGTGCAGCCGTTCCCTTATGAACGCGTGTTGCGCGATTCGCGTATCAACCGCATCTTCGAAGGGACCAATGAGATCCTACGCCTGCTCATCTTCGAAGAGGGTACGCGCGGGCTGCGGAGGTCTCTGCGCGCACTGAGCCAATCGCGTTGGGGTATGCTCAAGCTCGCCACGCACAAGCTGCAATCGCTGAAGCAGCCTGCCCTCACAGGCGCAACTGACCCCCGGCTGGCGGACATGGCAGGCACATTCCGCACAACCACTGCCCGCCTTTCCAGGGACACGACAGAGCTGCTCGCACGCCACAGAGCAAACTTGGCAAAACGTCAGTTACTTGTCGCCCGCGTGGCAGATATGGCCATCGATACGTTTGGCATGGCCGCCGTGCTCAGCCGTTTGCAGTCCATGTCGGGCGACTCCGAGAACTTGTCACGTGCCTTGCCCATCGGCAGGGCATACTTCCACCAGGCGGCTGCCCGCATCGAGCAAAACCGGGAGGCGCTGGAGCGTAACGACGATGCCCTCCGGGTCGACATTGCCCAAGTGATCTACCGCGCAGACGGCTACCCACTCTAGTGCTTCGGCGCTCAGCGCAGGCCAGCTCCGGACGCTGCTTTGCATTGGGTCCTACCATCCGCTTGCTGCAAAGACGGCCTTGAGCAGAGCGACTCGCTCTGCTGTAGTCATCGGCCGCGGCTGAGCATAGTCCTCCAACATGAAGGTCAGCAATTCGGTGGACACATGGCGACCCTGGTAGATCAGGTGCCGATCAACGATCTCCTGTCGCGTTCCGAGCGACCACATTTGGTCGAAAAACAGGTTCCCCAGCCCATAGTGGATGAAGCCACCTTTGTAGAACTCGAGAGCCTGCGGATGGTGGGCCTGGCTGCCACTGACGATCAACGCGCCGGCGTCAACGAGCCTGCGGAAATCGACCCTCTGCTGGTCGGTGGGCTCGTATTGGTAGAACTCCCAGTACTGGTATGTGGCAATGGGCACATCCACGGCCTCTCGCAACCTCGCCAACTCTGCTGACATGTAGGCCTCGTCGCACGGCGCTGCTCCAGGCTCGTCGACGTCTGCCCAGGCATACTCGGGCCCCACCAGATTGCAGCCAGTGAATGAGACGCTGTTGCCGTTGTTGGTCATCGTGATGGAGCGGCGTGCATCTGCAAGGTCCTGCCCGCCCCCATAGTACAGCCAGCCCATATCGCGATAGGTGGCGATCGTATCGAGCATCGGCTGCGAGCCATAGTCCTTGACATGGTTACCCGTCAGCTCGATCACGTCGACGTCGATCGCTTTGAGTAGCTCAACATAGCTCGGATCGCTGCAGAAAGCCAGCGATTGTGACTGCGGGTCGGGCGACGGGCAGCCCTTGGCAAAGGAGATTTCGTTGCTGATGTGCAGGATATCCGCGGCCGTGAGCAACGGGCCGATCCGCTCAATGGGGTAGAGCAAGCCCTTCTCTTCCATGCGATGGGCAATGCCACGCACGAGGGCAGTCACCCCGGTCATCACCACTGTTGTCATCCTTGTTGTCTCGCGATTGGTGATGTCGGGCGCTGCAGCGAGGATACGCTGTACGAATTCGGCCGCGCCCACGCCCTCAGCACCAATGTTGATGCGCAGCGCATATCTCTCCAGGCTCTGGTGCTTGTCCAGCACGTTCACACCGTCAACCTTTAGCGCCTTCCAACGAGGCTGCAGCTCACTGAAGGGGACAATGGACCAGCCGTGAGGCCGCGCATCCCAGGTGCATTCCAGCAACTCGGTCGGTGTTATCACTGTCAATGGCGCACTTTCCCCAGGAGCTCCCCAGGCTTCACTGAGAACGTCCAACACATCGGGCGTGATGTATAGCCGCGTCAAACCATCGTCACCACTTCCCGCGATTGAGGGCACCTCCCCGTTCCAGAAGCTGACAACCGCGTCCTGGCTGACCTCATCAATCAGCGTGGGGAAGGGCACAACCAGGGCATAGACCCATTCCGCGAATGGCAGGCTAGGTCCAGGTCCGACATGCAGGTCCGCTCCATCAGGGCGGTCCACAGGCACATAATCGCCTGGCGCCAGCGCAGGTACAATCTGCTCACGCACCGCGGTTGGTATCGCTGGGCTAACCCACACACGCACAGGCAGGGGTGTAGGCGTGGGGGGCAGGGGGGTAGGCGTAAGGGGCACGGCTGTGGCAGTCGGCGCAGGAGTCGTAAGAGTGACAGTCGGTACTGGCAGGGGGCTATTGCTCCGCTCTGACTGACAAGCTGCGAGGCAAAAAGAGATGACCAGTAACACCGCAACGGTCCTGGTCATCTCCAACGCCTCTTCCTGCAGGTACGATCTTGCTAGCTATGTTTGGCGATCAAGGCCACGACATCGGGATAGTCTATCCCCAGCTGTCTCACGGTCTCCAGGGTCGGAATGCCATCCTTCGTCCAGCCCCGACGCTTGTATACTGCGTCGACCAGCTCTTCGTAGCGGCCTTCCCGGTGAGCGCGCAGCGCGGCAACCTTCTCCGCGGTGCTCATGTCGGCGGGAACCAGACCCAATTCTGCCAGTTGTTGGTCATAGCGCTCAGCACGCGACTCGTACTCTTCGACGGTAACCGGCCCCATCGAGCGATATGGCACCGCATCTTGCGCCCGTCGGCCAAAGCCCATGCGCAGGTTGAACAAACGCTGGAAGTTGTATACCTTCTCGGACATGCGGATGAGGTCCTTCGGCTCCTGCACATCTTCACGGCCTGTCACTGCCCGGAACAACTGGACATAGTTGCCCACATGCTCTGGGACTCGAGCCGCCTCGCGAGGTTCGTGTTTCTTGCGGTTGTCGGCCGGCTCTACATCGTTCCAGGGCAGCTTGCACAGCCCGTTCAGGCCAAACCAGGTACGGAACATGGGGAAGTAGTGCAGCGCCTCAGCTTTGTCCTCGAAGGTGGGAATCTGTTTATTGATCGCGTCCATGAAGATCAACCAGGCCTCGTCGTGCTGAGGCCCCTTGTTCGCGAGTCCATAGCCTCCCTGTTGGGCGATGGACTCCTTTGTCACGTACTCCGAGTACTCCAGGCCCTTGCACTCCATACCGATATCCTGGAGGAACTGGACGTCCGCACCATACTTCTTGACAAACAAGTCCTTCATGCCACGCACGCCTTGGCCAAGCACCATCCCAAAACCTTCGCCTCTACCCATCTGATGCAGGACTTCCAGCATGGCCGATGAATTGCCAAAGTTCAGCTCCAGGCCTCCGGTCCTGGCCCTGTTCAGCACACCACTCTCGTAGCACTCCATAGCAAAGGCCAGTGCCGTACCAAAGGAGATCGTGTCGATGCCGTAGGTGTCGCAGTAGAAGTTGGCTTCCAGCACATCAGCCGGCTCGAAAATACCGCAGTTGGAGCCGATTCCTGCGATGGTCTCATATTCTGGTCCGTCAATCGGCACCTTTTGGCCACGAAGCGGACCCGTGCGCAACTCAAAGCCCTCTGCACAGCTGGCGCAGGCCAGAGTACACCCGTACCAGCAGCCATTGGGAATCCCCTGGCTCAGATACGGCAGGAACGCGGGTTTGGCCAGGCGTGCTGCCTCGGGGTGTGAGCCAAAACGAAAGTTATTGACCGGCAACAGGTCAAAGTTGTTCATGATGGCGGTGAGCATCGTGGTTCCACCACCACGCATATCGTTCATCACCGGGTCTTGATCATGGATCTCGCGGTGCATCTTGCTGCCAACCGCAACCAGGCTTGGCCAATCGGCAGGGCCGTTTGACTCTGCCTTGACCCCGACATACTTGACTACCAGAGCCTTGACCCTCTTCTGGCGCAGCACGGTACCTATGCCCCCACGTCCAGCTTGCTTGAGTCGAGGGAACTGACGCCTGGGATCATAGAAACTGACATTGAGACAGCCCATTAGAGTGTGAGCAGCACCTGGTCCGGACGAAACTGAAGAGATCCCCACCCGCTCGTCTGGCGTGTCCGCGAACATCTCCACAATCTGACGGGGCAGCTCGTAGCTATCGTCGGCCTGTTCCGGAGCAGCCAGAATCTGCACCAGACCTCGGTTGCCATCGACGAAGACGATAACCTCCTCTGAGGCGATGCCCTGCACCTCGATGGCATCCCACCCAGCGAACTTGAGCAAGGGACCATAGTGGCCGCCGACGTTGCTGTCCATCACCGAATGCGTCAGCGGGGAGAGACTCACCGCGATCGACTTGCCCGAGCCAGGGTAGGACGTGGTCCCACCGATCGGCCCAGATGAGAGGATCACCTCGTTCTCGGGATCATTCCACCGCGTCTTCTCGGTGACCCCGTTCCAGAGCAGCCAGAGACCAAAGCCACGCCCCCCGACGAAGGTGTTCTTCATCCTTTCATCGACGGGTTTGGCAGAGATGGTGTGGTCAGACACGTTGATGTAGAGCGTCTGGTTGGCGTAGCCACGCTCCACTTTCGGGGGTACGTAATGAAACTCAGCCAACACTTGCAGACCAGTCTTGGAGGTACGAACGGATGTCATGCTGCCACCGCCTTAAGCCGGATTTCCGTCACGGTCAGTTCGGCATCTGCTACCTCTTCTACAGACAGGGCTCCCGTTGGACACTTTTTGGCGCATTGCCCACAGGCCACGCACTTGAAGGGTACGGCGAGCTCGGCGTGAATGCGCATCGCCGCGTTGGGGCAAAAACCCACGCACGATAGGCAGCCAACGCAGAGTCGTTTGTCGAGCCTGACGATGCCATTCTTGTCACGTCTCAGGGCCATCGTTGGGCAGATGTCGATGCATTCGCCGCACTGGTTGCAGAAGTTAGCCGAGAATTGTGGTGGAGTGCCCTCCGCCTCGTAAATGCGGATAGAAGACTTGAGATTGTCCGTCACTTTGAAATAGGTCTGGGCACAGGTCTCCTCGCACACCCGGCAGCCGTTGCACAAATCCGCTCGAAAGGTCAGTGTTTTCATCTTGGACGAGATCCTCTCCTTGCGTTTCTATCAGGGGACATCCTTGTACCAGCGCGGGCGCACAGATCTTCTGTGGCATAAAGCAACAGTGCTTTACCTATCATATGCCAACCATGCCCACCAGGCAAATCACTCGGGGTGAGCCGACACGGTAGCTCACATTTCGCAAAAGTATGCCTGTGCAGGTAAAATGGCGCCTGCCAGAGGCAATGCGGCCCGTCTGAGTACCTCAGAAGTAGGATTGGCTTGACTTTACACAGGGAACCCAAAATCGTCTTGTTCGACATGGATGGCACGTTGATTTCTGTCCCTGCGGCACAGGCGCGAGGCCTACGTGCTGCGATGCACGCCGCGTATGGCCTCGATATTGGGCCAAACGGATATCGGGGAATCCATCAGGGTAACACGCAGCCCAACATCGTCCGGGCCATCGCTGCCGAGTCCGGCGTAAGTCTCGCTTCCACCGAAGCGAACCTACCGGTTGCCCTGCAGGTGATGGCTGCAGTTACGGTCTCTCACCTGGACGCCGATCTGGGACCGGCGGTTCTACCAGGGATCAGCCAGCTTCTTCGCAGCCTGCAAGCGAAGGGGCATACTCTGGGCATGGTCACTGGCACCGTTCGCGCCATTGCCGAGGAGGTTATCAACCGCGCCCACCTGAGCAGCTACTTCAGCGCTTGCAGCTACGGTGACGAGGGACAGGAACGGGCAGACCTGGTTCAGTTGCTCCTCACAAGGCTGCAACATTTGCGCAGCGACGATGGCCACCCTGATGGCCTGGTAATTGTCGGCGATGCCCCTCGCGATATTCAGACAGGTAAGCTCTTTGCCGCACGGACGGTAGCCGTGGCTACCGGGGCCCACAAGCTAGAGGAGCTCTTGCAGTTTGCGCCGGACGTCGCTGTGAGCAACTTCGCCGACCATGCTAACTCGTTGCGGGCCATACTCAGCATGAACCAGGCTGCGCGGGCTTCCAAGGTCAGCCAGTAAGCAACAGCCCCACGCACTGGGCTACAAGACAATTCATCTGGAGGCAATGCTCGATGTCATCACGCCAATACCACGATCTGCAGCCACCAACCAGGCTGCTGCTGGGTCCGGGACCCAGTAACGTTGACCCACGCGTATTGCGGGCCATGGCCGCGCCGCTGCTTGGGCATCTGGATCCCGAATTCCTCAAGATCATGGATGAAACCAAACAACTCCTGCAGTATGCCTTCCAGACAGAGAACTACTTCACCTTGCCGGTCTCCGGCACTGGCAGCGCCGGGATGGAAGCAGCCCTGTGCTCGGTCATCCAGCCTGGCGACAAAGTGCTCGTGGGCACCATCGGCTACTTTGGCGCGCGAATCTGCGAGATCGTGGCGCGCTGCCGTGGCCAGCTCACCCGCATCGATGCCCAATGGGGCACACCGCTGGATCAGCAACAGCTTCACGACGCTCTGAAGCAGGGTGACTATCGCGTTGTCGCCCTTGTCCATGCCGAGACCTCCACTGGCGTTCTGCAGCCTTTGGAGGAAATCAGCCGCATGGTGCACGAGCACAACGCGCTCTTCCTGGTCGACGCCGTCACCTCACTCGGTGGATGCCCGCTCAAAGTCGATGATTGGTCTCTGGACGTCGTCTACAGCGGTACACAAAAGTGCGTGGGCTCTCCTCCGGGGCTCGCACCCATCACGTTCTCCGCGCGCGCCGAGCAAGTCATGAACTCGCGAGAGTCTCCGGTGCAAAGCTGGTACTTGGACATGAGCCTGGTGCGACAGTACTGGGGTCAGGAGCGCTTCTACCACCACACAGCACCCATCAGCATGTGCTATGCCTTGCGTGAAGCCCTGCGCCTGCTCTACGAGGAGGGCATCGAGACTCGTTGGTGCAGGCATGAGACGAACTATCGCGCCTTGGCTGCTGGCCTACAGGCGCTTGGCTTGCAGCTGCTCGTCAGCGAGCCATATCGTCTGCCCTCGCTAACTACGGTCTCCGTGCCAGCGGGCATTGACGATGCGCGAGTACGCGGGCGCCTGCTGCAGGACTATAACATCGAGATTGGCGGCGGCCTTGGCGAACTCAAGGGCCGCATCTGGCGCATCGGCTTGATGGGCTTTAACTCTTCACGCACCGTTGTGCTCACGTTCCTGGCCGCCCTCGCCGCCACGCTCAACGCGGAAAGCTTCCCTGCTTGTGCCAAAGAAGCCGTGCAGGCCGCCGAGAGAGCCTACTCCACGGCGGCCTAATGACGTATGGCCCAACACCATCGTCCTGACAGCTCCGTGAAAGTGAGTTCTCACCTGAGCGCCATGACGTACATGCAGAACAGACGTAGCAAGTTGCTGATCACTGGGGGGATCATCATCGCAGTCTTTGCCTGGCTGCTAATCAGTACGCTACGCGGCGCCACCACGCCCTACACCCCGGTGGGACAGATCATCGCCAACGGGCCTTCGAACGCTCTGGTCAGGGCCGTCGGTAACGCAAGCGACATCGTCTGGGACACGCAGACCACTTCATTGCGCTTTGTCATCTCCGATGAGGGCGGGAGCCTGCCCGTGGTGTATCGAGGCGTGCGTCCCGATCTGCTGGTCGATGGTGTGCGCACGGTTGTGGAAGGCCGCTACCTCGCCGGCGGGACGCTGACGGCCAACAAACTGTTGCTTGAGTGCCCCTCCAAGTATCAGGAAGAATGACACAGATGCCTCTGGTGGGATTTCTGGCTCTGTCGGCGGCCCTGTTTTCGTCGCTCTACGCTTTGCTCTCATGCATCGCGCTGGTTCGCCGCGCGCCGGCCGCATCGACGCGCGCTGTCCGCCTCGCAGTGCAGGCCACCGCGGTCTTTACCACCCTGGCCTCTGCCACGCTGCTCTATCTGCTCATCAGCCGCGACTTTCAGGTAGTTTATGTCCATGAGCACTCCAGTACCCATCTGCCCCTGCTCTATACCATCTCGGCATTTTGGGCTGGACAAGAAGGCTCGCTGTTGTTGTGGTTCTGGCTGCTGACGGTATTGGCAGTGCTGGTAATGCGAGCGCAGGACCTGCCTGCGGCGCTCTGGCCACACACCTTGGGGGTCATGGCTGCCACCAATGCCTTCTTTGCACTGATGCTCATCGTCACCAGCAATCCCTTTGTCACGTACGTCAGCAGGCCTGCCGAAGGCATTGGCATGCTACCGGCTTTGCAGAATCCTGGGATGGCCATTCACCCACCGTTGCTGTTTTTTGGCTATGCTGGCTACACCGTCCCGTTCGCCTTTGCCTTCGGGGCCTTGGCCAGCGGCGAGTTGAACCCCGCCTGGCTGAGGGCCGTCCGACGATGGAACTTGCTCGCCTGGTCAACCCTCGGTGCTGGTATTCTGATCGGCGCGTGGTGGTCTTATGTCGAGTTGGGCTGGGGCGGCTATTGGGCCTGGGACCCAGTTGAGAATGCGTCGCTCATCCCCTGGTTGCTTGGCACCGCCTTTGTCCACTCCGCAATGGCGGAGGAGCGGCGCGGTACGCAGCGTAGCTCAAACATCATCTTGGCCACCCTCTGCTTCGTCGCTTGCCTCTTTGCCACGCTGGTGACCCGCGGAGGCATCGTCATCTCCGAGCTGCATGGGTTCGCACAGGCGACACAGCCAATCGCCTACTTGCTTGTTGCAGCTATCGGCGCTGCTCTCGTAAGCATGGTCGTTCTCATGCGCCGTCGTATGCCTGAATTGCGTGACCTGCGCGAAGTACAATCGCTGATCTCCCGCGACGCGAGCCTCGTACTGCTCAATTTGCTCTTTGTTGGTGCCGCTGCCTCCGTATTGCTGGGGACCATATTCCCCAGCCTGGTCCAGGCCATACGCGGCAATTCGATTAGTCTGAGCACCTCGTTCTACAACCGTGCGGTAGGTCCGCTTCTCATGGCCATCCTCATCCTGATGGGCATCTGTCCGGCCATCGGCTGGCATCGTATGAGCCACAACGAGCAATCGCACCTCATCAGGCTCGTCGCGGTGGCCCTTGCGAGTCTGGTCCTCGCCCTGCTCCTGGGAGTTCGTCAGGTCTTTGTTCTCGTGTCGGTAGCCGCGTGCACTTTTGTTGCGGCATCCATTGTCAGTCTGGTCTGGCATGACCTCCGCAGGTGGCACTCTCAATCAGGGGCATCCGCGGTGACGATCTTGCAGATGCTGCGCCAGTCACGGGCTCGCCACGGCGCTCAACTGGTCCATCTGGCGATTGTCCTCATCGCCATCGGCATCACCGGCTCGACCGCATACAAACAAGAAGCGCTGGTCAACCTGAGACGCGGGGAGCATATAGAGGTCGCTCGCTACACGATCTACTATGAGGACCTGACCATGCAGGAATTGCATGCAGAGCCATTGACCTATCAGAGCCGCCTGCGCATCGCCGCCACACTGGGTATCGAAAGCTCCGGATCGCGCCGGCGCACACTGACCGTGGAGAAGAGCCTGCACTATGCGCTCGACATGCCTGTCACCGAGGTGGCAATCTACAGCACCCTGCGAGATGATCTGTACGTCGTGCTCAACAACCTTAGCCAGGACGGGGTAATCAGCCTGCTCGTCGCCATTAACCCACTGGTAAACTGGATCTGGATCGGTGGTGCATTGCTCTTGCTGGGCACCTTAATCGCTGCGTGGCCTTCGCGCCCCTCCTCAGCAGCAAGGTCCGAAACATGCCCGAGCTAGACTTCGGGAGTGGCCCGCGCGCCAGGCCCGGGTTTGCCAGGTAGGATACGGTGATTCAGATCGCCGGGCTGGAGCAGTCCTTCGGGGCCACACATGCTCTGCGAGGTATTGACCTGCAGATCGCCGACGGCGAGTCACTCACCATCTTAGGTCCCAATGCCGCAGGCAAGACCACCCTGCTGCGCATTCTGGCCACCCTACTGAGACCCACGCGTGGTGCCGTGTTGCTAGACGGGGTGCCTCTGGCCCATGGAGATCCGGCGGCGCGGCGGCAGATCGGCTACCTTGCCGACCGCCCCCTGATTTACCCACACCTCTCAGTCCAAGAGAACCTGGAGCTCTTCGGCAAGCTGTACGGCGTACATCCCCTGCAAGAAAGGGTCAGGCAGTTGCTGGAGGCTACTGGCCTTCAGGAGCGGCGCTTTGACATGGCCGGGGTCCTATCGCTCGGGCTGCGACAGCGGCTTTCCTTTGCCCGCAGCATTATCCACCAGCCACCGGTCTTGCTCCTGGACGAGCCGTTCGTCGGGCTGGATCCCGAAGCAATGAGGATCCTGCACGACCTGTTGCAGCAGATGGCCGACCCGCTTCAGATTGTGATCATGGCCACCCACGACCTGCAGCAAGGGCTCGAGCTAGGCACCCGGGTGGTGATCCTGGCGCAGGGGCGCATTGCCTATCAGGCCAAGAGCACCTCGATGACCCTGCCCGAGTTGTACGACGCCTACTGGCGCCATGCCAAGGGCGACAAGCCGGAGCAATGCAGCACATGAACCTCTCACAACTCTTGGCCGTTGTCCGCAAAGACGTGCTCACCGAGTGGCGCAGTCGCGAGTTGCTCAGCTCCATGTTCGTCTTCGCCCTGCTCGCCGTGGTCGTTTTTCACTTTGCCTTTGACTTGCGAGTGGAGAGGATCGCCGAGGTTGCACCCGGCATGCTCTGGGTGACCATGGCCTTCGCTGGCATCCTGGGGCTGAATCGTTCCATGTCTTCCGAATTGGAGGAGCGACGGCTGGACTGCCTGCTGCTGGCACCCATGGAACGCAGCGACCTGTATTTGGCCAAGGTGCTCTCCAACGTGCTTTTTCTGGAGGTCACTGCCCTCGCCATGCTCCCCGTGTTCTCCATGATCCTCGACCTCAACCTGCTGCGCCCGCAGATCGTGCTTGTCACCTTGTTGGGCACGACCGGTTTCGCTGCTGTCGGCACACTGCTCGCCGCCATGGCTACCAACACCCGAGCGCAGGAGGTGTTGTTGCCAGTCCTCCTCTTTCCCATCTTCCTGCCGGCGATGTTGGCCAGCGTACGCCTGACCGCCGGCGTCCTGGACGGCGCCAGCAGCCTTTCGCTTGCACCCTGGTGGCGTCTGCTCGTGGCCTTTGACATCATCTCGCTGTTGACAGCGTACCTTACCTTTGAGTTTGTTGTGGAAGGTTGATTGACCTATGAGCAACAATCCCGAACCGCACCATCGTCCGCCGACAGCACCGCTGGTCCTCCACTGGCTGACCTTTCTCTCCATGTTGGCCGGTCTCTACCTGGCCCTGCTCTATGCCCCCAGGGAGCAGACCATGGGCGATGCGCAGCGCATCTTTTACCTGCATGTCCCGGCGGCCTGGGTTGGATTCCTGGCTTTTGCCGTAACGCTCGTGGCCAGCGTCCTCTACCTGCGCCACCGTGAGCCGCACTGGGATATCGTCGCAGCGTGCTCCGCTGAGATCGGCGTCGTCTTCACCGCCATCGCAGTCATCACGGGATCGATATGGGCCAAGCCAACCTGGAATGCCTGGTGGCCCTGGCAGCAGGAGCCACGGCTGATCCTGGTCACTATCCTATTGCTCATCTATCTCGCCTATCTCATGCTGCGCAGCTTCCTACCGCAAGGAGAGCAGCGTGCTCGCCTGGCCGCGGTATACGGCATTGCCGCCTTTGCCAGCGTACCCTTGACCTTCCTGTCGGTGCGTTGGTGGCAAGGTCTCCACCCCGTCATCTTTGAGCGCCGTGGCATAGGCCTGACCACGCCGATGCTGCAAACCTTCCTCGTCTGCCTGGGCGCGTTCACTCTGCTCTATGGCTCACTCCTGCAAGAGCGCATCAAGCTCGCGCAGCTGACCAGCGATGTGGAACTCTTGCGCGTCCAGTTGCTGGATGCAAAGCGAGGTGTACGATGATCTATCTGTTTGCCGCTTGTGCCGTTGTATGGACATCGATCTTTGTTCTGCTCTGGAGCACTGCTACGCGAGTGCGCACCCTCGAGCACCAGTTGCAGGCGCTGCGACAGGCACTTTACACAGACGGCGCCGACGAGCACAGTCAACTCCTGCCATAGCAGCTTATGGCGACTTGTGTCCTGCCAGACGGGCGACAAATGTATCCCAGCAACAAGGAAAGGACGTCTGGTCGGTTGCCTGAGCAGGGCGGGGACGTTATAATCGCGCCAATGATGAACTACCCGGGGCCAGCCCTATCGCAGTGGTACGCCATTCATACCAAACCGCACCAAGAGTTTGCTGTTAGCGAGATGCTGCATGGGCGAGGGGTCGAGACCTACCTTCCGACGCTTCGCGCCGTGAACAAAAGGACCCGCGGGGGCAGAGGGGAGAAGCCCTTCTTTGCCAACTATCTGTTCGCGCGGCTCGACCTGAGCGAGATCGCACTCTCTTCGCTGAACTGGTCACCTGGCGTCAATAGAGTGGTCGAGTTCGGCGGTCGGCCAGCGGTGGTTCCGGAAGAGGTCATCAGCTGGCTACGCGATCGCCTGCAGCGGGAGAACCAACAAGACTACCTTCAAGGGCTGCCCTTGCGCTCAGGAGACAGGCTCCGCATCGCCAAAGGACCGCTGCGGGAGATGGAGGCGATCTTCGAGCGGCGCCTCTCAGCCAAAGCGCGAGCTTTGGTCCTGGTGGAGATGCTGGGGCGCCTGACCAGTGTGCAGGTTGAGCTGCGTGACCTGGAACGGCGCTAGCCTACACTGGCGCTCCGGACTTTCGCAGCACCCGAGGCCTTACCTGAGACGTTCCAGTGCGGCTACAGCAAGGCTAGCAAGACTCTGACTCGGTAGCGCGTCAGAATGGCGGAGCCTGTCGACCAACGGCAGGTGACAGGCTCCAGCACGCAGATTTGCGGGGNNGCGAGCACCTGTTAGGCCAAGGTCATGACGTCGTGGCGCTCGATGACCTTTCCACCGGTGGACGCGAAAACGTACAGCATCTGATGGCCGCACACCGCTTCCGCCTCGTTGTGGATACCGTCACCCATCAGCCAGTGTTGGATCGGCTTGTGCAGGACGCCGACACCGTCTATCACCTCGCCGCCGTCGTCGGCGTACAGGCAGTCATCAATTCGCCCATCCACACCATCGAGACCAACATCATGGGTACGGCCGCAGTGCTTCGCGCCTGTAGCCGGCTGCGACGTAGGCTCGTGCTGGCCTCTACATCAGAAATCTATGGGAAAAGTGAGCGCGTCCCATTCTCCGAGGAAGATGACCGGCTCTTGGGGCCCACCAGCCGCAGCCGTTGGAGCTACTCCGAATCCAAGGCCGTGGATGAATTCCTCGCCTATGCTTACTACAAGGAAGCCCAGTTGCCGGTGGTCATCGTTCGTCTGTTCAACACCATCGGCCCCCGCCAGAGCGGCCGTTATGGCATGGTGGTTCCGCGCATGGTAGGGCAGGCTCTAGCAGGGCAACCTATCACCGTGTACGGTGATGGCCGCCAGACACGCTGTTTCGCTGACGTGCGCGATGTCGTAAGGGGCATGGTGGCGCTCAGCGCATGCCCTGGCGCATACGGTCAGGCTTTCAACCTGGGCTCCACCCGGGAGATCACCATCCTGGACCTTGCCCGCCTGATCAAGTCGCTGCTCGACAGCCCTTCTGAGATTGTCCTCGTGCCCTACGCGGAGGCATACGACGACGGTTTCGAGGATACCCTCCGACGCGTTCCGGATGTCTCGAAGGTCAGTGCAGCCATCGGTTGGCAGTCCACGACACCGCTTGAGGAGACCATCTTGAACGTGGCCAGCTTCCTGCGTTGCCGGCCGGGGAACCCATGAAAGCCCTCATCCTCGCCGGCGGGCCGGATGCGCGGCCACAGACCGTGGTAGCCGATCGCCTCAAGACCATGGCTAAGGTGGCCGGACGCCCTTTCCTGCAGTACCAGGTGGAGCGGCTCCGCCGGCAGGGGTTCGATCGCCTGGTGTTCTGCCTTGGCTATCGTGCAGCTCAAGTGGCCGAATACTTTGGCGATGGCCAGGACTGGGGTGTGCATATCGAGTACGCCGTGGAAGACGAGCCACTCGGCACGGCCGGGGCAATCCGCAACGCGCAGCACTTGCTGGACGGACCGTTCGTCCTCCTCAACGGGGATTCGTTCCTCGATGCCGATCTCGGGCAGGTCGTGGCCGCGCACCAGCGTCGCGCCCACCTCTCCGGCATGGCTGGCACGCTGGCCACCGTCTTTGTCGAGAACGCCTCCGGCTTTGGCACGCTCTTGCTCGGCCATGACTTGCGCGTCCAGAGCTTTCGCGAAAAGTCCACGGCACGATGGGGCTGGGTCAACGCCGGAGCCTACGTCTTCCAGCCAACACTGTTGGACTACATCCCTGCCGGTCGCGCTGCCTCTTTGGAGCGCGAGGTGCTTCCCGGGCTGCTGGCCTCGGGGCGACGGCTCTTTGCCTGCCCGCTGGCGGGCTTTTTCGTCGATATTGGCACGCCAGAGGGCAATTCACGATTCCAAGAGTACGCACAGCACTGCCTTGCGTGAGCCCTGCCGGACAAGCGACTGCCCGGTAGCTCACTCTTGACCCAAAGGCTCCGAGTACCGCATCCTCGCGTGGCCCGTATGTTAAGTTCCACAAGACCCCGATAGTGGCAATCGTCTGACTGGTGCAAGTGGCGCTAGAGTTGAAGAATGCCCGCCTACAGGGATGCTGGCGATGCCGTTTGATGGGTGGATCGGTCCCTTATTGACAGACGCAGTGCTCCACGCGCTTTGCCGCCCTCCCCAACCTTCTGGGTTGCGGCCATTTCGCAGGCGCAGCGACCAGCATAACCCGAGCCGGTGCGCGCCACCGAGAAACTGTTACCATATTGTAACTGCATTGATACTAAATCCGTGCTATAATATGTGCGTGGGTCTGAGTTTTCTTCCAGCGGCTGCGCGAATCGTCGCGCCGCGATTTGACAGCCTGACGTTCCTGGATAGAATTACCAGTTACCGCGTTGTCAGCCCTGGTGCGATGGCGTGACATTACCAATTCTTCATTGCTGGTTTGCGAGTTCAGGAGGTGCTGAATGACCGGTCCTACGCCTCGTTCGTTGCTACAGGCTGCGCTGCGCACGGCGCTCATATGCATTGCCCTGCTGCTGGTGGCCGCCGTAGGCATTGCCGCCTCGACAGCCACGGGTACCACCCGCTCAGGGTCGCCCTCCGCCGCGTTGCCGCCTGCCCGCGCGCTTCTGCAAGGCAGCGTTCCGACGGTCAATGGCCTGTTCTACGGCGACGGCGACTACCTGCGCTACTCGCTGCTGGCCGGAGTCCCTGGCGAGTCGGAGCTCTACTACTACCTGGATGGAACGGACCTCTACGCCGCACTGGTAATTGACCAAGCCTTCAACGACAATGTCTTCGGCAATACAAAGCTGGCTGCTGACAAGGCGTATGTGCAGACCGCTGGCTGGAAAGGCAATGGCAACCAGCACAACTTTACTGCCCTGCTTAACTCGGACCACTCGGTGTGGGTGCTCTTCTGTGGAGGGGACCAGTGGGAATGGAAGCAGGACTATCTGTGGGACCCGAATTCGGGCGACTCCTTCGCTGACACGATCTGGCTGTCAGATCCCTACGGACCTGATGGCAGCGCGCCTCCGCCGGCGTTCATCACTAGCGCCAGTTCGCTGCAATGGAACCTGAACTACTGGCAGGCGTACCGCCCACTGGGCTGGGATATCACCTTGGGTGGCACACGGACTTCAGCCTCTGCCTACAAATCACTGGACGCTGACAACGACAACGATGTCCTGGACGAGGGCTGGACTGGCTTCAATTCGACCTACCAGTGGGAATGGTCCATGATCTACGAGTGCAAGATCGACGTCTCGGTCTGCGGTGGCAACCCGTTCACCCTGTGGCCGGTGACTGGCCACAACTCGCCGCCCAAGACTGGCACAACCAACGAGACCTCCGCCTATGACTGGGGCGATCTGCCGGACATATATGGCACGCTTGGCACCAGCAACGGCCCGGTTCATACGCTCACTACGACGCTCTATCTTGGCGGCGTTGTCGATCCCGAATCCGATGGACAGCCCGATGCCGGCGCGCTGGGTGACGACAGCATCCCTAGCCTGCTGGCCGACGATGAGGACGGCGTCTACCTCTCCGACCACTGGGTGCCGGGGACCACCGCCGAAGTCACCGTCCGAGTGACCAACATGACCGGTGTAACGGCTTATCTCTACGGCTATGTGGACTGGAACGGCGATGGCGACTTTAACGACGCCAACGAGGTTGCCTACGTCACCGTGCCCACCGGGACAGACTATGNNATATGGTGAATTCACCCTCAGCTTCGGCACCGTGCCTGCCACCGTGCCCAGCTACCTCTACTCGCGCTTCCGACTCGGCACCGTCGAGTCGGAAGTGAGCAGCCCCACCGGGCCGGCAATAGACGGCGAGGTGGAGGACTATGTCATCTACCCCACCTTCGTCGCTGTCTCCCACTTTGGGGCCTACCTGGATCGCGGTCAGGTGGTTGTCGAGTGGCAAACCGGCTCCGAGCTTGGCACACTCGGCTTTAACCTCTTGCGCCAGGACGAGGCTACGGGTGAGTGGGTGCGCTTGAACCAGGATCTGCTGCCCGCAATGCTGGACAGCCCCGCCGGAGCCACCTACCGCTTTGTGGATGCCACCGCCTCACCGGGCAAGGACTATAGCTACGATCTAGTGGAAGTACAGTTCGGCGGCGCGGAAGTGCACCTTGGACCGTACGTGGTCCGGGCCACTGGCTCCGGCGAGTCAATGTCGTCGACATTCGCTGCCCAGGGGCGCGAGGTCTCGGCGCAGCACAGCCGACCTGAAACTGGGCTGGCTGAGCAGGGTGGCGTTAGCCTCCAGCGCACGAAAAAGGCAGGAGATAGGATCAAGATCACCGTTCGCGAGCCGGGCTTGTACTTTGTGGACGCCGCGGAGATCGCCGGCCTGCTGGGCACATCTTCGCCATCGACCCGCACTGCGCTGCGCGCGCACCAGCTCCAACTGAGCACGCAAGGCGCCGACGTGGCCTATGTCGTCCCGGATGATCTGTCAGGGCTCTACTTCTATGCAGAGGCGCTGCAGAGCATCTACAGCGCCGATAACGTCTACTGGCTGGCAGCGGGCAATGGCCTGACCATGCAGGCCGATGCGGGTCGCAAGCCGACGCCGGTTGGTGACGCATTGACTTTCAACGATACTGCCCATGCCGAGGGCAACCAGGTTCCGGCAGTGGCCTTTGTAACCGATCCCGAAGCTGATCTGTGGATGTGGGACCTGGTCTCGGGCTCGAGTGCCAAGGGCTTCACCGTCTCTGCTCCTGATGCGGCAAACAGCGGCTCGGCGACTCTCGTGCTCCACCTCTACGGCACCGTGGCCAGCCAGGGTGTGCAGGTCAGCATCAACGGCACGCCCATCGGCAGTGGATCGTGGGATGGCCCTGTAGCCTACGACCTGTCCCTGCCATTTGCCGTCTCGTTGCTAAACACTGGCGACAACACCATCTCGCTGCTCTCTACACCGAGTGCGGGGCAGTTCTATGTCAACTCGTTTGACCTGACCTACCCACGCCTCTACCGCGCAGTCGACA
>DIVN01000249.1 GCA_002435875.1 Anaerolineales bacterium UBA6131 | reverse complement strand
TGCTGGTGCTGGATGAGCCTACCTCGCAACTCGATCCGCTGGCAGCGGATGAGGTGTTGGCCACGCTACGACAACTCAACCGCGAATGGGGGCTGACCGTGGTCCTCTCGGAGCATCGTCTCGAGCGGGTGGTGCCTTATGTCGACCGGGTCATCTACGTCCCGGGACCCGGCGAGTCCTTGCTCGCCGGCCCTCCCCGCGAGACGCTCACGGGCATCCCTCTTGCACCGCCGCTGGTTCTGCTGGCGCAGGCGCTCGGCTGGACTCCGATCCCGCTGACGGTGGACGAGGCCAGCAGCTTCACAGATGGGATGCACTTTCGACCGGCCTTGACCATCGGCGGCTCCAAGGCAGCCGCCTCGATGGCGACGATTGATGTCCGTAACCTCGCGCATGACTATGATGGGATACCCGCGCTGCACGGCGTTGACCTCAAAGCCTACCCAGGTGAGATGATCGCACTGACAGGAGGAAACGGTTCGGGCAAGACGACACTGCTGAAGCATCTGGTTGGACTGCTCAAACCCAAGGAGGGCAGCGTGCTGGTACATGGCATGGACACACGGACGAGCTCGGTCACAGAGCTGATCGCAAAGGTTGGCTATGTGCCGCAGGACCCCAGTTCCCTGTTATTTGCGGACACCGTGCGCGAGGAGCTGGAGTTCACCCGCCGTGCCCACGGCCAGCCACCGACGGACGACACGCTCTGGCTCGACAGGTTAGGGCTGACAGGCCTGGGAGCGAGGTTCCCGCGCGAACTGAGCGTAGGAGAGCGTCAGCGGGTTGCACTGGCCAGTATCCTGGTGGCCGAGCCAGAGACTCTGCTGCTGGATGAGCCTACCAGGGGGATGGATGCGCTGGAGAAGGCATCGTTGGCTAGACTACTCAAGGAGCAGGCCGCGGCGGGACACACGATCATCATGGCCACTCACGACGTGGAGCTCGCGGCAGAATGCGCGACGCGCGTGATAGCCCTGCATGCGGGACGCATCGTGGCCGATGGAGAGACCGGTGAGGTAATGCTGAACAATCCGCGCTTTAGCTCGCAGGTCATCCAGGTTTGGCGCGATCCGAGCGTCCGCACCGTCGCAGACGTGCTGGAAAGGCGCATCCATGCGCGCTGAACGCTGGCTTTCGGCAGCTATCCTTGGGTTGGCCACCTTGATTGGGCTGTCGGCCTTCGCTTACCCGCTACTGGTGCAGCGCGAGGGTGACGGGCTGACCGCGCTGGCGCACTCGAGTGACGCTTCGTTGATCACGCTGGTGCTCACCTTGCTCTGCGTAGGTGCCGTGGTCGCCAGCTTCACTAGCCGCCAGATGGGCGCAAGGTCCGTCGCCGTGCTGGGCGTGCTGACGGCCGTGAATGCCGTGCTGCGCGCTCTGCCAGGGCCGGGAGGCTTTTCGGCCATCTTCTTCTTGCTTGCCCTTTGCGGTTATGTCTATGGCAGCACGTTCGGATTTCTGATGGGTGCCCTATCGCTGCTGGTCTCGGCGCTCATCGGCGGTGGCGTGGGTCCCTGGCTGCCCTATCAGATGTTCACGACCGGATGGATGGGCCTAACCTCTGGCTGGCTGCCTGACATTGCGCGCCATCGCCGGGCGGAGCTGGCCATGCTCGTGCTCTGGACGATCACGTGGGGCTTTGTGTTTGGGGTGATCATGAATTTGTGGTTCTGGCCCTACATTTCGGCAGCCCAGTCTGCCCCAGACCAAACCTGGCAGGCAGGGCTCGGCCTGACGGATGCTCTGCGGCGTTATGGCCTGTTCTACCTGGCTACCTCAGCGCTGTGGGACGCCACGCGAGCATTTGGCAATGCTTTGCTCGTAATTCTGTTCGGGGGTCAGCTCTTGAAGGTCTTGCGACGGTTCCGCCGAGTGCTTGGCTTTGAAGTCACCTCAGAGCCGCGGTGATCCCTGCCCTCGTGCCCGCCGGCCACAGGTTCGCATTGGCAGCCAAGCCCTTCAATAGTACAATAGCATACCGATGCACTGCAGATGCTTTGACAGGGGAGGAATTGCTGACCATGGGCCTCAAGCCAGACACTTGGATTCGCACAATGGCCAAGGAAAATGCCATGATCGACCCGTTCGTCGACCATCAGGTGCGCGACGGGCTGATCTCTTTCGGGCTTTCATCCTACGGTTATGACATCCGCGTCGCCGAGGAATTCAAGATCTTCACATCTGGTCTAGGTGACCTGGCTGTCGTAGATCCCAAGAAATTCGACACCCGGGCCATGGTTGACTTTCGTGGGGATGTCTGCATCGTGCCGCCCAATTCCTTCGCCCTGGGGCGTTCCGTAGAGTACTTTCGTATCCCGCGCAGCGTGCTGTGCGTGTGCTTGGGCAAGTCCACCTATGCACGGTGCGGCATCATTGTCAACATCACGCCCTTCGAGCCGGAATGGGAGGGCTTTGTGACCCTGGAGATCAGCAACACTACGCCTCTGCCCGCCAAGCTCTACGCCGGGGAAGGCATTGCCCAGGTGCTGTTCTTCGAGGCCGATGAGGTGTGCGCCCTCTCCTATGCCGATCGCAAAGGCAAGTACCAGGGCCAGCAGTCAATCGTCCTGCCTCGTCTGTAGAAGCACGCGGACACGGTCCACCGAGGGGCATAGCATATGCGGGCTGAACGAGCGATTTGCCTCAGCTGGCAAGCAAGCTGCCCCGCTAGAGAGTTGTGCCTTGGCCCTGGTTAGCCTCTCCAGGCATCGCTCTACGGTGACGCCAGAGCAATCCACGTTCCGGTGCAATCAGAAGGGCCAGCACGAAGAATGCTGTGCACGTCAGCACCACGGCCGCGCCAGAGGCCACTCTGACGTAGAACGACGCGTAGAGACCGATCACGCCTGAGAGTGCGCCAAGCAAGGCGCTGATGGCCATCATCCGCCCGAAGCGCCGCGTGAGCAGCGAGGCAGTAGCCGCCGGAGTGACCAGCATGGCCACCATCAGGGCAATGCCTACAGTGCGCAGCGAGACCACAACTGCCAGGGCGATCAGCACAAGGAGCAAGTAGTGCAAGGCTCGGGTGGGGAGGCGCAGCGTGGCCGCCAGCAGCGGATCGAAGGTCAGGATGAGGAGCTCCTTGTACGTAGCAAGCACAAGGATGATCACCACCGCGCTAACCGCCGCGGTGAACCACAAGTCCGCCGCAGAAACCCCCAGCACATCGCCAAAGAGCAGATGCGTTATGTCCACAGCATAGTTGCGCATCGTGGACATGAGCGCGATGCCCAGGGCAAACATCCCCGCAAAGAGGATGCCGACGGCAGTGTCTTCACGCAACTTGCTGCGCTCGCTGATGGCCCCAATGCCGATAGAAGTCAGAATGGCCGTCGCCAACGCCCACACGAACACGGCTGCGCGGTCGCCGCCGCTAACCAGGTAGCCGAGTGCTACCCCAGGCAAGATGGCATGCGCCAGGGCATCACCCAGGAAGGCCAGGCCGCGCAAGACAACGTAACTGCCCATCACCGCACACGTCGCCCCGACGAGCGTGGCCGCAATCAGCCCTCGCACCATGAAAGGGTACTGCAGAGGTCCCAGGATCATCTCCACTAGTCGCGCGATCACTGCTCGCCTCCGTCACATGCGTTGTTGATGACCATGGAGGCCGTGTGGTCGGAAAGCAGGCGCAGCTGGCCGCCATAGGCCTGACGGAGGAGCTCCTCGGTAAAGACCTCTGTGCTGCTGCCCATACCCACCAGACGACGGTTGAGCAACATCACGCCGTCAAAGCGCTTCTCCGCCTCGTCAAGGTCATGCGTGGCCACCACCACGGTCACTTTCTGGCTCCGCAGCGCATCGAGGATGCCAAAGATCGCCTCACGAGAAGGCATGTCCAGCCCGCTCATCGGCTCATCCATCAGCACGACTTCGGCCTCTTGCGCCACCGCCCGCGCTAGGAACATACGTTGCTGCTGGCCACCAGAAAGCTCGCCGATCTGGCGGTCTGCCAGGTGCTCCAGGCCGACCAGGCGCAGGCAGTGCTCAACCAGAGCATGATCACGTTGCCCGGGGCCGCGCAGCCAGCCGATCTTGGCCGCCCGGCCCATCATCACCACGTCCGCGGCGGTGACTGGGAAGCTCCAGTCCACAAGGCTGCGCTGCGGCACGTAGGCCACGCAGATGTGCCCGCCGGGACGGTGTCCCGCGACGCGCACTTCGCCCTCGGACGCCGGGATCACCCCCACGATGGCCTTGAGCAGGGTGCTCTTGCCAGCGCCATTGGGACCCACCACGGCCCATCGCTCACCTTGCTGCAGACGGAAGGAGACGTGGTCCAGCGCAACATGTCCCGGGTAGCGCACGGTCAGGTCGATGGCTTCAACCGTGGGAGCGGCGCGGTCGTGCTGCACTGGGCGCGGCAAGAACGACGGAAGTTTCATCAGATGCCTTCATTCCTCTCGTGAACGGCTAGCGCAGGGCGTTTACGATCTGAGTCACGTTGTAGCGCATGAACTGCTCATAGGACGCGGCCGGCCCCCCCTCCCCGCTCAGCGAGCCTGTGTAGAGCACGACAAGCGCAGTCCCTGTGTCTTCGGCGATGCGCGAAGCCACGTCGGTGTTCATCTCCCGGCCGACAAAAAGGGCTTGCACCTGAAGCTCGCGAATCTCTTCGATCAGTGCCGCAATGTCCTGGGCGGAGGATTGGACCAGGGTGCTGAAGCCTGGCAAAATGGCCCCAACCTGGCGAAACCCGTAGCGTCGGGCAAAGTAGCCAAACGACAGATGGTCTGTTACCAGAAGCCGGCGCTCAGGCGCGATCTGCGCCATCTGGACAAGCACCCACGAGTCGAGCTCCTGAAGCCTGTTGCGATAGGCCTGGGCCCGCTCACCGTAAGATGCGGCATTCGATGGGTCAAGCTCACCCAGCGCCCACACGATGTTGTCGCACCAGCGCATGATATTCGTCGGGTCAAACCAGGTATGCGGATCGATTTCTCCGTCGGCCTCGTGCGCGTGGGCGGAGCTGTCCGACACGCCGGTATCCTCATCGTGGAGGTAGAGCGGGTCAAGGCCATAGGATACGGGGACTATCGGTACGTCCCGTCCAAGGTTGGTCAACAAAGGCTCCAAGGAGATCTCCAGCCCAAAGCCGTTGGCAAAGAGCGCCTGGGCCTTAGCAATAGCAGCCGCATCACGGGGGGTGGCCTCGAAAGCGTGGGGGTCAGTGCCCGGCGGCATGAGCACGTGCAGCTCGATGCGCTCGCCGCCGATTTCGCGGACCGCCTCAGCCACAAAGCTGGTGGTGGCCACGATGCGCAAGCGGCCATCGCCAGGCTGACGCACTGCAGAGAGGGAGGGCAGAGAGCCAGCCTCGCTGAGCAGCGCAGCGTGTACGTCAACCCCGACCGTCGGCTCAGGCCTGGCAGAGCGGCACCCCACCAGACAGGCCCCAAGCAAGACCAAACACACCCACCGACGCATCATGTGTGGATGCTCTCCGCGGAGCCGTTCTCCCGGTGCGCCGCTTCGTCGGCCTCGTCGGCGCCAGACGCACCCTGGCATGCCGGGCAAAGGCCGGACAACTGCACGAGCGGGTCGTCGACACGGAAGCCGGTATCGGCCTGCACACGGTCAATCAAGCTGCGCAGTGGTTGCCCGCCCGGGAACTCCGCGACGCGACCGCACAGCCGACAGACCAGGGTGGGCGAGAGCGCACGACCGCAGAGCATGTAGCCATGACACCCGTCTGCGCCGTGAACACGCCGTACCCAGTGCATCAGCTCGAGCAACTCAAGAGTGCGATAGACCGTCACGAGACCCAGATGTCCATAGTGCTGGCGGCCGACGGCGGTGATCTCCCGAGGCGAGAGCGGCACTGACGCGTCCGAGAGCACGCGCAACACCGTGCGTCGTGCCCGGGTCAGGCGTCTGCCCGATGCCGCCAGCCCTGACTCTAGTTCTGACATGCCTGCTCCTTAATGGTAATGTCTTTCAATAGCAGTGTAGCTGGTTGCCGTTTTTTGTCAAAGAGAGCGCGTAAAGATGCTATCCTAGGGTGTGGTGTCGGTTGACCGCGCCAACTGCCCCGCGATCTGGCGGGGCAGTTGACATGCATGCACAGCGCGCTATAATAGTTCACCGGGAGAGTGCCCGGGACCGCAAGAGGTAAGCCTTACAAGGAGGTACAATCAGGTGACCAAGTACGAGTGTACAGTGTGCGGCTACGTATATGACCCAGCAGTTGGTGACCCGGACAATGGTGTTGCGCCGGGCACGCCGTTTGAGGAGTTGCCAGAAGACTGGACTTGCCCGGAATGTGGCGCGGCCAAAGACATGTTCGAACCAGTGAAATAAAGGAGGCCAACATGAAGCTTGGAGACAAGATCCAGAGTGCCGAGTGGAAGAGCGAGAAGCACGTCCCCGTCATCGAGTGCGCCGACAAGGTGACCGCCAACGAGCCGTTCGCAGTGAAGGTAAGCGTAGGCAAGGAAATTGCGCACCCCAACACCACGGAACACCACATTCGCTGGATTGACCTATATTTCCAGCCGGAAGGCGACAAGTTCGTTTATCAGGTAGCTCACGTGGAGTTCAGTGCCCATGGCGAATCGGCCAAGGGCGCCAACCAGGGTCCAGCGTACACCCAGTCTGAAGCGCACGTGGCGCTGAAGGTGGGCGGGCCGGGAACGCTGATCGCCCTGGCTCTCTGCAACATTCACGGCTTGTGGGAAAGCTCCAAGGCCATCTCGGCCTAGGAGCAGTCGACGCCAACCGTCGAACCGTATCAGCGACAAGACCAGGCCCGCGGGCCTGGTCTTTTTCTGTCAGGTGGGCCTTGCGTCAGGCAAAGGTAGGCCGCGGCGTCTGAGGGCGTTGTGATGGTCGCCTTGCGGCCATGGATCCTAAAGAGCCTGGCTCAGGGCCGCCCTTCGTTTCAACAACCGCACGCGGCGCGGCAGGCGAATACTTGACGCCGTAGGGCAAGCGTGCTAGTATGTTGCCAAACTGGGACCCTGTGCCAGCGCGGTCGCCGGCCGTAGCTTGATATGCCCGCCGGCAGGGTCACCACTTGATGAGAGCGGATGGAAGAAGACGACAGTAGTAACGAAATAGCTCTGCAAGCACACAACGCGTTTGGGCGCTCGAGAGTCGACCCGCCTTAGGCGCGCACACTGAGGATCCTGGCTGTGAGTCCCTGGTCGCAGCCGAAGAGCCGCAGTCTGCCGCTGCGGCTCTTTCTTGTGGGCCAGGTTGCCAACGGTGCGAGGGCAGAGATAACCATATCTCGTCGCAGGAGGTGTCTTGTGACTACATACCTCAGCCAGATTCTTGGCAAGCCAGTATGGGATGCTGAAGGCGACAGTTTAGGACGCTGCAAGGACGTATTGGTGGCCGAGCCACAGAAGGGCTTCCCGATGATGCGAGCCCTGCTGGTGACCAACGGCCCTGAGCAACGCTTCATTGGAGCAGAACACGTTTCCTGGCTGTCGCCATCAGTCATCCTGAACATCGCTAATCCCCCCGCTTTCGAGCCCCATGGCGACGAGATCTGGCTGGCAAAAAGCGTGCTCGACCGCCAAATCGTGGACACAGAGGGACGCCGTCTCGTTCGCGTGAACGACGTACAACTAACCCGCGTGACTACCAACGGCGTGCGCTTTCGCCTGGCCGGTGTTGATGTGGGTACCATCGGACTCTTGCGCCGACTCGGCATCGAAGGACTCGTGCAGCGGTTGTATCGACTGCTTGGCCGCGAGCCGGCCCGCACAATCATCCCCTGGAACGAGGTAGCTCCTCTACAGGCCGACGAGCCAATTCGGCTCAAGATGTCTCGCGACAAGATCAGCCAGTTCCATCCCGCCGACATCGCCGACATCATCGAGGAACTGGACCGGCCGCTTGGCGACGCGTTGCTACAAACATTGGACAACGAGACAATCGCCGACACCATGCAGGAAATCGAGCCGGAGCTGCAGGCAACTATCCTCAGTACGCTGCCGCCAGAGCGCGCAGCCGATGTGCTTGAGGAAATGGACCCGGACGAAGCGGCGGACGTATTGGCTGACATGCAGCCCATACAAAGGGCTGAGTTGCTCGACCTGATGGAGGATGAAGAGGCAGGTGATCTTGAGAAGCTGCTCAGCTACCCAGAGAACACCGCCGGTGGGGTGATGACCACCGAGTTTGCGACGATTCCTCCAGTCGATACCACAGACGACGCCCTGCGCTACCTACGCAACTCGCACGACGCACTTGAGGATGAGGCGCTGTACTATGTTTATGTTGTCAACGACGCACAGAAGCTGCTTGGCGTGGTAAGCTTGCGCGACCTGGTCCTGGCCAAACCGGACAAGACTCTCGCGGCAATAATGGACCACAGCCCACGCACCGTGGACCCGCTGGCGCCACAGACAGAGGTCGCACGAATTGTGGCCAAGTACAGTCTGCTGGCCGTACCGGTCGTGGACAATCAGGGGATCATGCACGGGATCGTGACCGCTGACGACGCTCTGGACGCTGTGATTCCGACCAAGTGGAAGAAGCGTCTTCCACGCTACTTCTAGGCCTTACGCGGGCCACAAGAGGGGCATTGCCGCATGTCTCGACAGTCACTCCAACGAATTGGCCAACGCTTGCTCCTGGCCCTTTCCATACTCGGCCCCGGCATCATCACGGCAAGCGCTGACAACGACGCGGCAGGCATCGCCACGTACTCGGTCGCCGGCTCCACATATGGGTACGGCTTTCTCTGGATCATCCTCTGGGTAACCCTGGGAGAAGTCGTGGTGCAGGAAATGGCTGCACGCATGGGCGCAGTTACCGGCAAGGGGTTGACCGACTTGATCCGCGAGCGCTATGGGGTTCGACTGGCCATGCCTGTGATGATCGGGCTGGTTGTGGCCAACCTCGGCACAACCACCGCGCAATTTGCGGGAGTCGCATCGGCTAGCGAGCTGTTTGGGGTATCACGCTATCTCGCCGTGCCACTGGCGGGGTTCGCCATGTGGCTCATTGTTTTGCGCGGATCGTACTCCTCTGTAGAGAAGGCGATGCTGGCCCTCACGCTTTACGCTATCGCTTATGTAGCCTCGGCCATCATGGTTCGACCCACCTGGAGCGAAGTGCTACAAAGCGCGTTTGTCCCGACCCTCAGCTCGGATCGGCACTTCCTGCTGGCCCTCTTGGCCACCATTGGCACAACCATGACGCCCTGGGGCTGTGCGTACCTGCAGGCGACGGTAGCAGACAAGGGCGTCAGCATGAAGCAATACGGCTATACGCGTGTCGACGTGATCTCAGGCGCCGCCCTGGGCAATATCGTGTCCGCTTTCATCGTGATCTGTGCTGCAGCGACTCTGTTTCCACGCGGTGTGCGTGTAGAGTCCGCTGCACAGGCAGCATTGGCGCTGGAGCCACTAGCCGGGCCGTGGGCCAAGCAGCTATTTGCTGCAGGTCTGCTTGGAGCTTCGTTGCTTGCGGCCGCGGTGTTGCCACTGGCCACAACCTATGCCGTGTGCGAGGCCTTCGGCTGGGAGCGTGGGATGAACCGCCTTGCCAGTGAAGCGCCCATGTTCTACGGTCTATACACGGCGCAGATTGTGATTGGCGTATTCGTGGTGCTGATTCCTGCGGTGCCGCTGTTTCCTCTCATGTGGCTCTCTCAAGTCATCAACGCCGCGCTGTTGCCTGCCGTGCTGGTCATCATGCTGACGCTGGCCAATGATGTGCGCATCATGCGTCACTGGCACAACGGTCACTTCAGTAACCTGTTGAGCTATGTCCTGATCGTGCTCGTCTCGCTGGCCACGATAGCTTTGCTGATCGACGCGCTGCCATAGTGCACCGCTGCGGCGGCGTGCTAGCCTGACTGTCTCTCCCCTGTGCGCATCCCCAACAAGAAACGAAGCGGCGGCACGCGTCGCACCAGGACTTCATAGGTGCCCAGCGTAGCCAGCAGCGCTGCGAGAGACAGCGTCACCCATTTGGTCAGCACACCGCATTCCAAGCGCACGATCGGGTAAGCCAGCGCTATCACGATCGGATGATGCAGCAGATAGAAGGGCAAGGCGGCCTCGCGCCAGTAAGCGGCAATCGCCTGCCAGCGTCTGCTGGCAAGCCCGTCGCGACCGCCCTGGCCAAGGCGGAGATGAAGAGCTGCGTTGTAGAACACCAGCACCCACCACCAGGCGCACAGCCCTTTCAGCAGCCGCCATGAGCGATTCAGCGGCGCCGCACCGTGACCCAGGTATTCGCCAGCCAGTGCCGCCTGGGCATAGACCCAGAACCCCAGCGCGGTGAGCGGCACTGCCAGAGCCAGGGCCACCGTCAGATGGCGGCCCATGTTGAGACGCAGAGAGGGGGATATGGCAAGCCACGCGCCCAGCAGGAAGANNCCGCCATAGTTCTCTGAGCCGAGCCAGGCCTCAACAGCGCCGACCGGTAGGCCGAGCCAGAGCACCATCGACGGTCTCCACCAGGCAGAAAGCACCCTGTGTACAAGTGGCGGACAGCCCCCGCGCGCGAGCGCCCGCACGCCGACCAGAAGCACGCTGTAGCTGAAGAGAAAGTAGAGGAAGTACA
>DIVN01000065.1 GCA_002435875.1 Anaerolineales bacterium UBA6131 | reverse complement strand
ACAAACATAGTCCCCTCAGGGATCGGGATATCGATCGTGGTCAGGGACTTGGCGTTGGCAGCGTTCTTGAAATGAAGCGTGTAGGTCAAGATGTCGCCAGGTGCAGCCTGCTGCTTGTCGACGGTGAGCTCACCTAGGAAGGTATCGGGGTTGTTCCAGATCCGAACCTTGCCCCATGTCAGATCGTTCGCCTCCTCAACAACCTGAATGTGCACACCGTAAGCGTTCTCGCCAGGGTTGCCGGTGGACCCTCCGTATCCAACCCCTTGTGGATACCACCACCAGGCAGAACGGCCATCGGGATAGGGCTCTCCGCCAAAGCGGAGCGGCTCACCATCCGGGTACTCAGGCGGGGAGATACCGTAGTGACTCTTGGCGGGGATCACGACGCTGCTGTCCCAGTCGACACTAAACCACTGCAGGCGCGGGTCACCAGGGCCCCTGAGGACGAACTCAAGCCCAGGATACCAGCCGAGCACGTCGTGGAACGTGGATACAGCTGGCCGCACACCGAACTCCTCGTCGGGGTTGTCGTTGCGCCAGCGAGAATCCAGAGTAAAGGGCAGGGTGTCCCGCAGGCCGAATGCGGCATCACGCATCTGGACGCGCCCATGAAGGTTGGCGGCCTCATTGACATAGTCGGAGGTCGAGGAACGCCAAGGCTCAGGATGGGCGTCCACGAGCATGAAGGCCCCCTTGGGGCCGAAAGCTGGGCCGTCGGCAAGGAAGTCGAAGGCCTCATTGCTAGTATACTTGAAATTGCGGTACCACAGAAGCATGCCAAAGTCCTTGATGCCATAGCGGCCGCTGACCAGGCCAGCGTCAAAGCCAGAGGCATTGCGCCACTCAGCCAGATAGTAGTGTGGATACGTCACGTAGCCGTCGGTGCGCATCCACTCCTCTACCATCCATCGGTTGGTCTGCATCTCCGCATTGTCAGAGAAGAGAACTGCATCGCCGTCGACAATGCTCACGTCGTCAAGATACCAACCCATGCCAAGCGTTGCCGGGTCAGTTTCGTAGCGGAAGCGAATCCATACTGATGACTCGCCAGCATAGGGGCTCAGGTCGACTTGTTCGTCCAACCAACCGTCGCTGTAGCCCGTGTAGCCAGGCATCTCCTCTACAAAGTAGCAGTCTGGGTCATGTTCCGACGTGGTGGTCGTGCCTGGGAGCGAGGTCCATGTCTCGCCTTGATCAGTCGACGCCTGCACAAAGCCAAAGTCCCAACCCTCTTCGATGTCGTAAAGGGTACTGAACTGAAGGGTGGGCGATACGGCGTCGGTCAAGTCCAGCGGGGTAGCAAGGGTTAGCTTGGCATCAAGCCAGTTGTCCTTGCCGCCCCACCACATGTATTCGCCGATAGGCATCACTGGCTGTTCGATCTGCGGTGGCAAGTTGATCAGGACCGCATCGGCGGTGCCCTTGGGCGGCAGGGCGGCCTGGCCGAGACTGACCTCAGTCTCGGGGCTCAAGGTGTTGAGCACCACAGGATCTGTCCAACCAAGNNGACGCTGGCCAGCCCCCCCCCCAGTCGTCATTCATCAGGCTCCAGAAGCCGGGCGAGGTCTCGCCAGCAGAGTAGGCATAGAGGTCGATCGTGCCGAGGTTATGCGCAAATTCGTGGGCAAAGAGGCCGACCGTGCCGTTCTCAGCCATCATCGTGTAGGCGCCCAGCTTCATCCCGGTGTCACCAATCGGATGGGCGGGGTAGACGCTCCAACTGTGCGACCAGATGGCATGTTCACCTACGCCGGACTCGATCAGCAGCGCCGAGTTGTCTTCCTCACCATAGCCGGCGTGCACGATCATGACGCGATCCAGAGTCCCATCGCCATCCTGGTCATACTTGGCCCAGTTGAAGCCTGGATATGCAGCAACGCAGGCGTCGACTGCGTCCTTCACCAAGTCGCGAGGATCTCCTCCCTCTGGGAAGAAGCCATCGGCCAAGGGCGAATAGCCTGCTGAGCGGCCGCCAGGGCACAAGTCGGCGCCATAGTAGGCTTGAGAGTGCGGCACTTGCACCCAGCCAATCACGTCGCCGTCGACAGTATAGAGGCCCTTTGACTGCTCCTCGTAGTACTGTCGCATGCTGTAACCGCGCAAGTCAATGGTAACCTGCTCACCGTTTTCAAGGGCATACTGGCTGATTATCCCATCGCCAAAGAGCATGTTCCAATAGTGCTCACGGCTATAGTCGGCGGTCCAGAGCGTGTTGTAAGCCGCGTGATCGGTCGTTCTAGGCTTTACAAGCTGGTTATGCAGCGGTCCGGTGAACGTGAAGGTCTGTGTCTCCGTGATCACGTTGCTGCAGTCGCCATAGTCTTCGTAGTCAACCGGAGTTGGATCTCCGATGGGATCCCAGATATCTCCGGGGTTCCAGGTGGCTGTGTCGGTTCCGGCGAACTCGACGAGTATAACCAGGAGCTGATCCTTGCCAGTCTTGGCGAGAGCTGCCGCCTCCGCTACTCGCCCTTGCGCGAGGAGCTGTTCGCGCTGGCGCAGACGGCGGTAGTCCAGAGGGTTAGGCACATCTTTGGGCTTGGGTGAAGGCCGTGCCAATTGCACTGGCGTATCTTCGGCAGGGGAGGGAATCTGCGCCACGATGCTAATCGGCAGGAGCACCAAGACCATGGCTACGGTCATTACGAAATGTAGGGCTCTGACCAATGTGCGATTCATGCCAGTTTTCCTTTCAAAATGGTTAGGTGAATATCCGATCAGTGTCTTCTGCGGGCGTACGCTTACAGATCACCTCCTCTGCATAAGGAGGGGGCAAAGCTAGAGGCGGTTCATAGCCTCAGGGCCCCCAGGGGTAGGGTGCTACGATATCATAATAGCTGACGAGGAAGATAGCCAGGATGATCAGGACCAGGCCTACCCAATGTACCAGGTTCTCGTGCGCAAATGTCATCCGCTTACCGCGGAGGCCCTCGATGGCAATGAAGAGCAGTCGCCCTCCGTCGAAACCGGGCAACGGAAGCAAGTTGGTCGCGGCTAAGGCCGTGCTGAGTGTAGCGGTGAGGTGAAGTAGCGGGAACCAAAGACCGCCGCCTGCTGTCTGATGGACGACCTGTCCTGCGAGTTGTGCGATGCCAATGGGACCCACGGGGCGAACGAGGTCGAGGGGGACACTGCCCAGAACGACGCGGATAGGCAAGGCGAAAATCGTCAGTGCGGACAATGTGGTGCTCTTTGCCGCATGGTAGAG
This sequence comes from Anaerolineales bacterium UBA6131, assembly GCA_002435875.1. Classification (GTDB taxonomy): domain Bacteria; phylum Chloroflexota; class Anaerolineae; order UBA2200; family UBA2200; genus UBA6131. Next base: position 7,105 of record DIVN01000065.1, on the reverse strand, counting down.
TGCCTGGGGGATCGGGTACCGAATGGTCTCGATCCAACCCGCGTCGTTGTGTAGCCTGATCCCGCGCGCAGTGGGGTTGACAAACCAGGGACGTCCAGAAGGAAGCGAGAGGTCAAAGGTGCGTCCACTGCGACGCACGGTAACGGTCCGAATGTCGCCATGTGCTGATCTGGCATACACAATGAGGTCAAGTACTGAAAGTACGCGGTGACCGTCTGCGGACAGAATCAGGTCACCTGTCTGGAACCCGACAGCCTCGGCCACGGAGCCTGACGCAATCTCGGCTACACCTACCGCACGATCATAAGCGAATGGCCAGCCAGTAGCGTAGCAGGCGGTGAACAGCATGCAGGCAAGCAGAAGGTTGAGCGCCGGACCTCCGAGAAGAAAAGCCGCTCGCGTGCGCTTGCTCTGGCCAGCGAGGAGGCGATTCGCTGACCCCTGCTCGGCAAGGCGCAGGAAAGCTCCGAATGGGATCAAGTTGAGCGTTAACTCCGTCTTGCCATAATGGCCAAGGGTCAACAAGCGGGGGGGGAATCCCAGGCCGAACTCATCCACCTCTATGCCCGATCTCCTGGCAAGGAGCAGATGGCCCAGTTCGTGGACGAATGTAAGCAAGCTCAGTATGGCAATTGCCGCAATGACGGTAGCCAAAGCTGACCTCTAACGAGTCAATTCACAGGCACTTGATGACTAGTATAGTGCCAAACGGGAGCGCGCGCAATCCCAACTTCGGAGAGCAAGATTGTCTCAGGCGAGTCATAATGGCGGGCTTGCTCTGTACATGGTGACTAGCATCTCGGAGTTAGGTCTTGTCTGTGGCGTCATGCCACGCATGATCAGCAGGTCATGCAAGCGCGATCAGGTGATGACCTCGGAAGTCTCAAGTGAGGTACGCTAGCTCGATGGTGAGTACACAAGGGAGCGGCGAGACGAATGAGGCTCAGCACGCGTTAGAGGCCGAAAGGCGAAGCATGTAGTCGAGGCTGATCTTTGATCGCGAACTTGGGGTGACAGCAATCGCAGCGTCAGACAGACTGCGGTGGTACTGCATGCGGTTACCTATGGATGCTAGGCGATCGTGATATTAGAACCTTCCGGCGTCTTGAACACATCGATGCGGACGGGAAAGGCATCTTTGAGTTCCTCAATGTGGGTAATGACCACAATCAGCGCAAAGTCATCCCGAATCGAGTTGATCGCCTCGATCAGCCTGAGCCTGCCTTCAGCGTCTTGGCTGCCAAAACCCTCATCGATCATCAGAGTCTGTAGCTGTGCGCCAGAGCGGCGAGTCAAAAGCTTGCTCAACGCAATACGAATGGCAAAGTCGATGCGAAACGCCTCGCCACCCGAGTAGGTTTCGTAACTGCGCGATCCACCTTCATCTGAAATCTTGATATCCAGCGTCTCGACCGTTTCACCTCTCTTGGTGTCATGCTGGGTGTCGAAACGCAGCAGCATTTGTCCCTCGGTGAGCCGGGCAAGCAGTGCATTAGCCTCATGCTCGAGTTCTGGAAGGACGTTCTCAATGATCAACGCCTGGATGCCCTTCTTACCAAACGCAACCCGCAGGGATTCGAACAGGGTGCGGTCTTCCGCCTGTTCCGCATGTCGTTTTCGCTTACCCTCTCGCTCTCTCTGCAACTGATCACTCTGCGCACGCTTCTGCTGAGCTGCGCCAAGCGCCAGATTCGCGAGGCTGGCGCGATCTTGGAGATCACGCAAGACAGTCTCCTGGGCAACCAGCTGCTGCTCTGACTCGTCATATTCCTGGAATGTGAGCTGCAGCTTCTCACGTTCCTGGCGGTTTCTCCCTAGCTCATCTTCTCGTTCTTTGCGAAGCTGTGCCAACTGTTGCTGACCGAGAAGCAGTTCAGCAACGGCCTGATTCGCGCTCTCGAGTCGGGTCTTGTCTGCTTCAAATTGGGCATACCGCGTGACGGTTTGTCGTGCTTCATCATGTGCAGCAGGGTCATAACCCAGGGCTGTTTGTTCCCGTTTGAGGGCGTGCAATTCCTGGTGCTCATTGTGGGCATAGTCGTGGTCCCGCAAACGGCGCCGTATCTCGTCAATCTCCGCTCGTCGCGATACCAGCGAGATGCTTGCTTGCTCGGAGTCCTGGATTGCCCCGGCGAGCGATGCTTCTCGAGCCTTCAGCGATGTCAGCTGCTCCAGTTGGTGTTCGAGATCTGCTTGCCGAGACTCACGGTCAGCGATACGAACCCCGAGAGCACTCAGGCTGATTTCATTGGCATGATGTAGGCTCTGTAGCTCCTGCAACTGCCTGTTCATTTGCTCCAATAGATCGGCTCGCTGTGTCTCAGCGAGAGCTTGACCGCAAAGGGGACAGCTTGGTGTGGATGTCTGCAGCAAGCTTTGCTTTTCAAGGGCATCTGTCACACGCAGCTCGAGCTCGACATTCTGAGCCTTGATAGTGGCTGCCTCGGCTGCAAGGGACTTGAGCTCTTGAGAGCATTGCTGGAGTTGCCGTTGTTCTTGCAAGAGCGTCTGAATCTCCGCTCGAACGAGTCCGAGCTCGCTCGTCAACCTGCCCTTTTCTCCGCTCTTGGCTTGTAGTTCCTCAACAGTCCTGCTTGCCAGGCTCTGCTGGACCTCCAGATCTTTGCCAGCGTCCGCAATGGCTTTCTCGATCCGGGATTTCGCCTCTTCCAGCTGCACGTACGCCCGAAGGGTCGTGTTGCATCTCGATTCCACCTCGCGGGCCTGCAGCAACTCCGCATAACCACGGTCGATGGACTCGCGCTGCGCCAAGATAGCCTGATACGCGGCCAGCCGCCTGCCCTGTTCAGCTGCTTGTTGGTCCATTTGTTGCAGCTCGGACTCGATGAGTTGTAGGCGCTGGACAACCTGTTGCAGTTGCAGCTTTTGTGAATGCAGATGCTGCACATGCTCTCGCAGGCGACTTATATGTTGCGTGGCGGCACACGTGCGTTCCGATAGATCGGCGAGTTGTTCCTCTGCGAGGCGCAACTCCTCCGCATGATTTGCAAGTACGGCCAACTCCTTGTCAATTTCCTGGATGCGGGCCTGCAGCTGTCGCTCTGCCTGTTGGGCTTCAAGAGCACGCTCCTTCGACTTTTGTTCCAGCTCGTCGTAGACTGACAAACCCAGAATCTCACCCAAGATCCGTTTGCGCTCTGCGGGCGCCTTGGTCGTGAATTCATCCGCACGGCCCTGCAACAGGAGTGCGGAATTGATGAAGGTGTCGTAGTCGATGCGCAGAATTTCGTTGATCCTGGCTTGTGTCGCCCGTTGAGTGCTCGCGGTGAGTGAACGAAAAGCTGTGCCATCGGCGATCTCTAACTCCAGACTCCCACGGCTTGTGCTGCCGACTTGGCGTCCGCGGGTGACGCGATAGACAACATCGCCCAACTGAAAGTCAAACTGCACCTTCATGTCCGTTTGCCCTGTGGTGACCAACTCATCTTCTTGGTGCGCTCTGGCTTTGCTCCAAAGTGCCCAGGTCATCGAGTCCAGCAAGGCAGACTTCCCGTGGCCATTATCGCCAGCGAGGCAGGCGAGGCGTACACCCGAGAGATCGAGTGGCCTTGGATCGCGGTAGCACATGAAGTTTCGCAGTTGCACCCTAAGCGGTATCATGGTTAGTCCTGGACAAGGTAGAGACGCAAGACCCCAACTAGAATGGTACAGCGTCTGACTGTCAGTAGGGATCATACTACAGGTCACTAGACCACGGCAATCCTTGGATGCCAGCCGAACGCGCCTGGCCACCTGGTGGGCCTCCAGGGGGCTCTACAGATGGATCCCATCTGTCCTCTGCTCAGCCGTTTGCGGGCCTGGGCACAGTGTCCTATACTCTGAGCACCCCATGACAGAGATGGTTCAACTTTCGGACATCGAGCGGAAACTGCTACAGTATGCACCAGAGGCCGATGTCACAGTGCTCAGACGAGCCTATGCTTTGGCTTTGGAGGCACATGCTGGCCAGGTTCGAGTCTCTGGCGAACCGTATGTTTCGCACTGTCTCGCAGTAGCCACCATTTTGGTTGACTTGCACCTGGACCTGCCCACCCTCGCCGCGGCCTTGCTCCACGACGTCCCCGAAGATACCAAAGTGACGCTAGCTCAGCTGTCCGAGAGATTTGGCTCAGAAATCGCTACACTGGTTGATGGTGTCACCAAGTTGGAACGGCTGCACACCCTCAGTCGCAGCGAGGAACGAGCGCTGGCAGAGGCTCAGGCTGAAAACGTTCGGAAGATATTCTTGGCGACGGTTGATGACATACGCGTCATCATGATCAAGCTAGCTGATCGTCTGCACAACATGCGAACTCTCACTGCCCTTCCTCACGACAAGCAGATGCGCATTGCACAGGAGACTTTGGACATCTATACCCCCCTCGCCAATCGCCTGGGTATTTGGGAACTAAAGTGGCAACTGGAAGACTTGGCGCTCCAACACCTGGATCCCGATGCGTACCATCAGCTCGCGGCTCTGCTGGCGGAAAAGAGAAAGGAACGTGAGGAGTACATTGCGCGGGCACTGGATGTGATCCGCAGGCGCTTGGATGAGGAATCTATCCAGGCAGATGTCACCGGGCGGCCAAAGCACATCTACTCGATCTATCGCAAGATGCAGGAAAAGAGTCGCCGCTTTGAAGAGATTTACGACGTTCGAGGAGTACGCATTCTGGTTGACGATCTGCGTTCCTGCTATGCGACATTGGGCATCATCCACAGCATGTGGCGGCCGATCCCCGGGGAGTTCGACGACTATATCGCCATGCCTAAGGATAACCTGTACCAGTCCCTGCACACAGCCGTGATTGGTCCAGAAGGCCGACCTCTCGAGATTCAAATACGTACCTGGGACATGCATCGCGTGGCCGAACTGGGCATTGCCGCTCACTGGCGCTACAAGGAACAGTCCAAACGAGACCTCAACCTGGAAGCCCGTGTAGAGTGGTTGCGCAATGTCTCCGAATGGCGTCAAGATGTCGTTGATGCAGGGCAGTTTGTGGAATCATTGAAGAGCGATGTGTTTCCCGAGCGGATCTATGTCTTTACGCCCAATGGTGATATCGTGGAGTTGCCACAAGGGGCCACACCAGTTGACTTTGCCTACTACATCCATACGGAGGTTGGGCATCGCTGCCGTGGTGCCACAGTCAATGGTCGCCTCGTACCCCTGGATTATCAGCTGCACAGTGGCGAGCAGGTGGCAATCCTCACAGCCAAGAAAGGCGGGCCTAGCCGCGACTGGCTGAACCCTGAGCGAGGTTTTCTGCAGACGACGCGCGCGCGCGAAAAGGCCCGCCAGTGGTTCAGGCACGCGGAGCGTACAGAGAACGTAGCCCAAGGCCGCGCCATTCTCGACAAGGAACTGCGGCGACTAGGACTGGACAACCAGTCCTTTGAGAATATCGCCAAGTTGTTCAAGTACGAGAGTGTGGAGCTGTTCCTGGCTGCGGTGGGCTACGGCGACGTCTCGACACAACAGGTGGCGGTCAAGCTAGCGGAGATATCCGAACAGCCATCGACTTTCCCAGGCGCCGTGTTGCCAGCGCCGTCCGTCGTCGGGGTACAAGTCAAGGGGGTTGGTGACCTGCTCACACGACTGGCACCATGCTGCAACCCCGTGCCTGGAGATGCAATTGTTGGCTATATCACCCGCGGCCAAGGAGTCACGGTTCACCGCAAGGACTGCTCCAATGTGAAGAACATCGCCGATACGGAGCGACTGATAGAGGTGCAGTGGGGCGGAGTGCTGCAGGCATACCCTGTCAATGTGCTTATCGAGGCCTTCGACCGGGCGGGCCTGTTGCGGGATATCGCTTCAGTAGTTGCCGATGAGGGTATTCGCATGAGCGCCGCACAGGCGTCCGTCCATGGTGACAATACTGCAACCGTCAGGGCGACGCTCGAGATCGAGAACATTGAGCAACTGCGTTCCGTGCTGACGAAACTAGAGGGAGTACGGGACGTTTTGGACGTCCGCCGCGAAAGGGGATAGAAGCCGTCGGTAAAGGCCGGGCGGCCCTGGCCAATCTGGCCAGGACCGCCCCTTGTGTTCTAGCCACCCATGGTCGCTAGGACAGGCGGTACTTTGTCCGAAGACCAAAAGCGCTGTACTCCTTCTGACTGTCTCTGTTCTGTGAGCCAGTCGGTAAGGGCAGCGGACTTGCGTTGTTCGAGGATGTATTCGTCGAGAGGGCGGTTGGGATCCCTCTCTAACATTTCGATTACGTGGAAACCATAAGCGGTCGATATGGGCTCGCTGATCTCTCCAGGTTGCAGCGAGAAGGCAGCAGCATCGAATTCCTCGACCATCTGGCCCTTGGGGAACCAACCCAGGTCGCCGTCAGTCGAAGAGGTGTCCATCGACAGCTCCTTGACCAGCGTCGCAAAGTCCTCGCCAGCTCGCAGCCTTTCCAGCGCCTGTTGCGCTTCTTCTACCGTCTCGGTAAGGATGTGGCGCACGTGTACCTGGTCGTCCACGGTAGGCACTTGCTCGGCGAACGATGCCTGCAGTTTGTCACGGTAGACCGTGCTCTCGAATAGCCTGCGGAAGGCGGTTTCGCTCATTCCGATCTGCTTCCGCAGAGCTAATATGTACTCCGAATAGTTCTGATCGAACTCGTCCTTGGTCATCTGCTGGACAGTAGGCGCCGGGGTGGGTGTAGCTTCGCCAGCAGGGGCAGTTGGCACGGGTGTTGGGGTCGGCGGATTACGTTGGTAGCCGAATGCTTCTTCGAGCTTGGCCTGCATTTCATCGGCAGTGACGGTAATGTTCCTGCGGGCGGCCTCTTGACGGATCAACTCATCGTCGATCATGTCGTCCAAGGCATCCGTGGCAAGACTGTAGCTAAGGCTCTGTACACTCTGAATCTGCTGTTGGATATATTGGACAAGAAACTGTTCATCCTCGCGCGTGGGGTCCAGTCGAGCTAGCTGTGCTTGCAGTGCCGCCAGCTGACTAGCTTGCTGAAAGCGCTGATACTGGACCATCGACTGGTAGTCGCGCGTCGATATCGGAGTGCCATTGACTACTGCGATGGGAGATGCTGGCTTGGCCACGTACTCCTGATATGCCCCCAATGCCAGTACCAGAACTACCATCGCA
>DIVN01000277.1 GCA_002435875.1 Anaerolineales bacterium UBA6131 | reverse complement strand
GTCTCTGGCCATGATCCCTCGGTGACATTATCATTTGAGCGAACCACGCCAGTCTAGTGACATTTGAGGTGAAAGAATACGTATAGTTGACAAGCACCATGAAGTATGCTATTTTGGGAACATGGACGTCAATCCTTCCTCTAAGCCGCTGCAGCGCCCGGTAGTCTCCATCGTCGGGCGTTCGAACGTCGGAAAGACGACCTTTCTGGTCAAGCTCATCGAGGAGCTCAAGGGTCGCGGCTATCGGGTAGGAACGATCAAGCACTATCAACACGAATTCGAGATCGATCAGCCTGGTAAGGACAGCTGGCGTCACGCGCAGGCCGGAAGCGATGTCTCAGTGATCGCCGCTCCGCACAAGGTTGCTTTGGTGCAGAAACTTGACCAAGAGTTGCCGCTTGCGCGTGTATTGGCGCTGATGCTGCCCACGGACATTGTGCTCACGGAAGGGTACAAGGGCGCTGACAGGCCCAAGATCGAGGTGTTCCGCAAAGCGCACTCGGACCAGCTCGTGTCAAGGCCGGAAGAGCTGATCGCCATCGTGACAGACCAACCTTTCGATCTGCCCGTACCACAGTTCGCACTGGATGATGCAGCCGGAGTAGCTGACCTCATCGTGCGCAGCTTCTTGGATAGCGATATGACTGGTTCCGGGGATGGGAGGTGCGGCGAGCAATGCCTCGAGTGATCTGCTGGCAGTTGGATTGTGTGCATAACATTGACGGCCGTTGTCGTTCGGCCGAGATCGAGTACGATCCCAACGACGGTTGCCTGACCATGGAGCCTCGCGTTGGCCTTGGAGCGCCGCTGACCTCTGAGGAGGAAGAAGAGGAAGAGGGCTGGGAAGGACGGGGGATCCACGTGCTAGGCGATGACGAATAGCCTCGCCTCCGTATCGCAGCGTCGCCCACTGGGTGTCCTGACGTTGCGGCTCATTGCGTGAGGCGGTTGTCACCAGTTGGTCATCAACGGGTTATTTGCCTTCGCCAGCGATCTGAGTACAATATTGCAGTCACATAGCATGGTGGATGTAGCTCAATGGCAGAGCACTGGTCTGTGGAATCAGTGGTTGCGGGTTCGACCCCCGTCATCCACCCTTGAGTTGCGCTATGGAGCGCGAGCCAGCACGGCTCGCGCTCTTTCCATTTGTTAGCTCAATGTGCTTGACTTGCCCAGGAGGTTCTGTATGCCCTTTATCCAACCTCGACTGCCCAAGGGAATGCGAGACATATTGCCCAGCAGGATGGTGCTACGTCAACATGTGCTGGGTGTGGTTGTCAAGGCCTTTGAGGAGTTCGGCTTCGAGCCGCTGATCACGCCGGCGGTAGAACTCACAGAGATCCTTCTGGGCAAGTACGGAGGCGACGCAGAAAAGCTCATCTTCATGGTGAATCACCCCGGTGGCAAGGAAGAACTGGCGCTACGTTACGATCTGTCCGTGCCACTCAGCCGCGTCGTGGCCCAATACCCCGATCTGCCCAAGCCCTTCCGACGCTATCAGATTGCTCCAGTCTGGCGCGCTGAGCGCCCGCAGAAGGGGCGCTATCGCGAATTCTACCAGTGCGACGCCGACATCGTTGGCTCTTCCAGCATGCTCGCCGATGCCGAGATTGTCGCCCTGACCTACACCATCCTGCGCCGGCTGGGATTCGAGCAGTTTGTGACGTCAATCAACAACCGCAAGGTGCTAATGGGCGCCGGGGCAGCGTGCGGAGTGCCAGAGGCACAGCTACCTGATCTCTACCGCAGCATCGACAAGCTCGACAAGATTGGCGCAGATGGTGTGCGCGGGGAACTGCAAAGGGCCGGCCTCGCAGACTCCACGGCCGATCGGTTGCTGAAGGTGTTGCAGGGTAATCTCGCGGACGAGACCTCCTGGCTGGAGCTGCGCGCTCTGCTTGCTCAAGACGCGCTTGCCCTGCAGGGCCTAGATGAACTGCAGGAGCTGCTGAGCTATTTGCCGGCGTTGGGAATTGATCAGAGCTGCTATCGCGTGAACCTAGCGATGGTGCGCGGTCTCGACTACTATACCGGCCCCATCTTCGAGACGATCGTGGAGAAGCCGCGCATCGGCAGCATTACTGGAGGAGGGCGGTTCGATGGGCTGGTTGGTCGTTTCTCGTCTCGCAGCGTTCCGGCGACAGGGACGACCATCGGCATCGAGCGCATCATTGACGTGATGGAGGAGCTGCAGATGCTTCCTCCCGCACAGACCATGGTGCAGTGTTTGGTCAGTGTATTTAGTCTCGAGACCAAAGTGCGCTCGCTTGAGGTCAGCCATCTGCTGCGGAGCGCCGGATTGCGTTGCGAGCTCTACTACGAAGCAGATCCACTTGGAGCTCAGATTCGCTATGCTCTCAAGAGAGGCATCCCGCTGGTGGCGATCGTTGGACCGGATGAGCTCATGAACGGCACGGTGGCCATGCGCGATCTGCGCGACAAAAGTCAGACCTCGGTGCCTGCTGGCGAAGTGGCGCAGTGGGCGCGCGGCCGGCTGGCCCTGCAATAGGCAGTCACGGGGGGTGATGCTTGCCCGCTGAGGATCTCGCGCTCTTACAGACCACCATCGGCATTGAGTTTCGCGATGTTTCGTTGTTGCGTCGTGCCCTGACACATCGCTCGTACTGCAATGAGAACCCCAACGTAGCCTGGGGCGACAATGAACGGCTCGAATTCCTTGGCGATGCGGTCGTGGACTTTCTCGCAGCAGAGTATCTCTATCAGCATTTCCCAGAGAGCGCAGAGGGCGAGTTGACCAGCCTCAGGGCTCAGCTGGTGTGCACAGAAACGCTGGCACAGTTTGCCGCGAGATTCCAGCTTGGCAGCTACCTGCTCATGGGGCGTGGTGAGGAGCGGAGCAAGGGCCGCACGCGTCCAACCATGCTGGCGGATGCCTTTGAGGCTTTATCGGGCGCCCTCTTTCTGGATAGCGGGCTCGCTGCGGTCCGTCAGTTCTTCGTCCCCATCCTCGACTCGTGCGTGATCGACAATGGCAAGAGGATCGTTCGCGATGCCAAGACACGATTGCAGGAGTGGGCCCAGGCCAGTCTCCATGTGACGCCCGTCTATGCGGCTGTATCCGAGCAGGGGCCGGACCACGCGAAAGTGTTCCCGGCGGCGGTGCTGGTGGTCGGCGAGGAGCACGGCCGTGGTTTTGGCTCCAACAAGCAGTCACCGGAGCAGGTCGCTGCTGAGGCAGCGCTGTCTGCGCTTCAGGTAGGGTGACCGTAGGCTTCAGCTGGCCGAGGCCCTGACCTGACTGCGCTAAGCCGCAACGCACGCCCTCTTGAACTTCGGTCCGCCGAGCCGTATAATCTTCGAGCACTACTCAATGAGGAGGGACTCCATGTCGAAGCGCGTGGTGCGTTCACCTCGTGGGACGCAGCGAACCTGCAAGGGATGGGGACAGGAAGCGGCTCTGCGCATGCTCATGAACAACCTGGATCCCGAGGTTGGCGAGCGTCCTGATGACCTGATCGTCTACGGCGGCAGCGGCAAGGCAGCTCGCAACTGGAAGTGCTTTGACGCGATTGTGCGTTGTCTGCTGGACCTCGAAGACGATGAGACTTTGCTCGTACAGTCCGGCAAGCCAGTCGGCGTCTTCCGCACTTTTCCTGATGCACCTCGTGTGCTGATCGCCAATTCTAACCTCGTCGGACGATGGGCTACGCCAGAGCACTTTCACGAGCTCGATGCCAAAGGCCTGATCATGTTCGGTCAGATGACCGCTGGCAGCTGGATGTATATCGGTACGCAGGGTATCTTGCAGGGCACCTATGAAACCCTGGCCTCTCTGGCTGAGCGGCACTTTGGTGCGCCCAGCCTGAAGGGAAAGTTTGTGCTGACGGCAGGTCTCGGCGGTATGGGAGGCGCGCAGCCCTTGGCCGTGACCATGAATGAAGGCGTGGCCCTCGTTGTTGAGGTAGACCGGGCGCGGGCCAAGCGCCGTCTCGATACACGCTACATTGACCGGGTGGTTGAGGACCTGGAAGAAGCGATGACGCTTGTTGAGCAAGCCGTTCGTGCAGGCCATCCGCTTTCCGTAGGCCTGATCGGCAACGCCGCAGAGGTGTTCTCTGAGCTGGCAGCGCGTGGGGTCACCCCCGATGTGGTCACCGATCAGACGCCAGCACACGAGCCTCTCGACTATGTGCCCATGGGGCTCTCAGTCGAGGCAGCGCAGGAGCTGCAGCGCACCGACCCCTCGCGCTACACCGAGCTGTCCATGGAGTCAATGGCCCGGCACGTCTCGGCAATGCTCGAGATGCAGAAGCATGGGGCTGTCGTGTTTGACTATGGCAACAACCTGCGCCAGAGAGCATTCGATGCCGGCGTTTCCAATGCCTTTGACTATCCTGGTTTCGTACCCGCCTATATCCGTCCCCTGTTCTGCCTGGGGAAAGGTCCCTTCCGGTGGGTAGCGCTCTCCGGGGATCCTGCGGATATCCACGTGACTGATGAATTGGTGACCAGGGAATTTGCCTACGATGAGCACCTGGTGCGCTGGATTCGCATGGCTCATGAACGGGTAGCTTTCCAGGGTCTCCCGGCCAGAATTTGCTGGCTCGGCTATGGAGAGCGGGCACGCTTTGGCCTGCTGATCAACGATCTGGTTGCCAAAGGCAAGATTTCCGCGCCGATCGTCATTGGGCGTGACCATCTGGATGGCGGATCAGTAGCGAGCCCACGGCGTGAGACTGAAGCCATGCGCGATGGATCAGATGCCATCGCCGATTGGCCGATCCTGAACGCGCTGCTCAATGCCGTGGGGGGCGCGACCTGGGTCAGTTTTCACCATGGCGGAGGTGTCGGCATTGGCTACTCCCTGCACGCCGGGCAGGTTACGGTTGCCGATGGCACTCCGGAAGCAGCACGTCGGCTGGAGCGTGTCTTGACGTACGACCCTGGCACTGCGGTCATCCGTCACGTGGATGCCGGATACCCTGAGGCGATCGAGGCAGCCAGGCGCCACGGCATACGCATCCCGATGGCGACGGGAGGAGACCAGACCGTTTGAGTAGTGTACGTCGGGGACCTCCCTGGCACAGGGTGTTGATCATCCGCCCCGGGGCGTTGGGCGATGTGCTGCTCACTCTGCCGGCGGCGCAGGCAGTGCTGGCTGCCTCTCCAGAGACACACCTGGAGGTCATGGGTGACCTGAGGTATTTGCGCTCGGTATGCGGGCGCAGCGCTGTGCGCGCAGTGGCCTCCTTCGACGCCACCGAAGTCGCGGCCCTCTTCAGCCCTGACATGGGTGACCGTGTTCCGATAGGAGCATATTTGCGCAGCTTCGACCTGGTGCTTTCGTACGTGGGGCCGGCCGAGAGTCAGTTCGGTCGGAACTTGGAGCGACTCGTCGCGCATGCGGTGCATTGGGATGCGCGCGCTCATGCAAGCCTCGACATGCACATGAGCCGCTTCCTGCAAGAGCCGCTTGCCATGCTGGGCATTCCAACGACGGACGACCCTCCATGCATCATGCCCAGCGAAGGCGATATCGACACTGGCGCACGTTGGTGGCTTGAGCATGGACTGCGACGTCGATGGGTGCTTGCGGTACATCCTGGAAGCGGAAGTAGCGCCAAGAACTGGCCCGTCGAGAGTTTTGCGGAAGCAGTCAGGCGGCTCTGCCGCGATCGTGACGCCACTGTGCTGCTGGTTCAGGGGCCGGCGGACGCAGCGCCGACGGTAGGTCTGGCACGAGCGCTAGAGGGCGTGCGGTGCGTCGTCTTGCGCGAATTGCCGCTTGAGCTTCTAGCTACCATCATTGCACGGTGTTCGCTCTATCTTGGCAATGATTCGGGCGTCAGTCACCTGGCTGCCGCGCTTGGAGTGCCTGTGGTGGCCGTCTTTGGCCCCACTTCACCGCAAGTCTGGGCCCCTCGCGGGCCTAAGGTGTCGGTAGTCTCGGGGGATGAGAGTTGCTCGCCGTGCAGCGTGGCGCAGCGCCAGAGTTGCGCCGAGAGGCGGTGCTTGAGCAACGTCAGTGTTGCTCAGGTTGCTGCAGCCGCGAACAGCATCGCCGTCAACGGCAGAGAAGATCTTTCTGACCCGGGCAAATGGTCGGGTACATGACCAGGGAAGACCCGAACATGTGTCTGGCGAAGCTTGGCTGGAAGTAGGCGATGAGCAAACGGCTCGAGTTGGTCTTGTGCGGCAATGGCGGACAGGGCATCATCCTGGCGGGGGTGATCCTAGCCGACGCTGCCGCAACACACGATGGTTTAGAGGCAGCTCAGAGCCAGGCCTATGGGCCCGCAGCCCGCAGTGGGTCGTGCAAAGCCGAAGTGGTGATCAGCGATGAGCCGATCGACTATCCAAAGGTCAATCAGGCGGACGTCCTTCTGGCCATGAGCCAGGATGCGTACGAGGAGTATCGCGGCCAACTGAAGCCTGATGGTCTGCTGATTGTCGATTCGACGCAGGTGGAGCCGGACGAGGACGAAGCCGTTGCCGTCCCACTAACCCGGTTGGCTGAGGAAGAGACGGGCCACGCCCTCTCGGCCAACATCGTGGCCCTCGGAGTGCTGGTAGGGCTCACTGGAGTGATTTCACAGGATGCATTGCGTGCTGCTCTGGCCTCTCGGGCACCGCGTGCAGCCCTGGAGATGAACTCCCAAGCGCTCGAGGCTGGCCTGCGACAGGCCGTGGACCTCAAAGCCGCGTTGCGCAGCCTTCCCTTCGCATCGAAGTGAGGCCGCGTATGGACATAGCCACACAAGTGCAGATCGTAGCTAGCAATGCTGAATATGACGGCTACTATCGCCTCCAGCGTTACGTGCTGCGCATAGAGCAGTCGGCCGGGGTCTGGAGTCAGCCCCTGATGCGCCTGGTCTTTGAGCGCGGCGATTCTGTCGCGGTCCTTCTGTATGATCGTCAGCATGACAGCGTGCTGCTGGTGCAACAATTTCGCCTGCCCGCCTATCTGCGTGAACACGGCTCAGGGCAGTTGTACGAGATCGTGGCGGGGACAGTTGACAGCGGCAGGCACGCGGAGGACGTGGCCAGGAGCGAGCTACTCGAGGAAGCTGGCTATGCGGTCAGCAGCCTCGTGCACATTGTTCAATTCTATCCGAGTCCAGGCGCATGCTCAGAGCGGATAGACCTTTATCTGGCGGAGCTGGCCGATGCGGAGAAGCTTGCCCCTGGTGGCGGACTGCCCGAGTCGGGGGAGGACATCACAATGCAGTGGATACCGGTGGGGCAGGCGCTGGCGANNCCCTGCAGCATCTGGCTCTTCTGCGCCAGGAAACACCATGACAAGTCCCTTGTCTGCGGTTACGGATGTGCGGGGGGGGCGCGCTATCGCTTGGCTGCGCGCTGAAGCGACCGAATGCTGGTTGAGCGGTGGCTCTGTGCGTGATTGGCTGCTGGCGAGACCGTCGAAAGACATTGACCTCAGTGTCCCCTGCGCCGCAATCCCCCTGGCAAAGCGACTGGCGGACAACACAGGAGGGGCTTTCTTCCCCTTGGACGAGAGTACGGATGCCGCCCGCATCGTGTATCGAGGGGATCCGCCTCTTGCCGTCGATATCGCCAGACTGCGTGGTGCGGACATCGTTGCCGATTTGCAGGCCCGCGACTTTACTGTCAATGCTATGGCCATTGACCTGCGTGAGATCGCAGAGGCTCGGCCAACAGTGATAGACCCCTGTCGGGGACAGCAGGACCTACAGTCTCTAACGCTGCGCGCCACAAGCGCGTCGGCATTGACGTCGGATCCCGTGCGCGCGCTGCGTGCGGTGCGCTTTGCTGCGACTCTCGGATTGCACATCGAATCGAACACCTGGGGCTGGATTCGGGCCAGCGCGTCGCTGGTGTTGCGCAGCTCGGCCGAACGCATCGCGCAGGAACTTGCGTTGATCATTGCGGCGCCGAGGGCAGCGGAACACGTGCAGCTACTTGCGGCGCTCGGGCTCCTACCTAAGGTCTTGCCGGAGGTCGCGGCATTGCAGGATGAAGAGCAGGCTTCACCGCAGGCTCCTGATGCCCTTGGGCATACGTTACGCACTCTTGACCATGTGGAGCGATTGGGTGCGCTGCGCGCGGAGGAGCTAACTCTCGATGAGGCGCGATGCGTGCTTCCGTACGCGGACGATTTGCATGCTCATCTTGATCGCGTGTTGAGCGAAGGGCGCACTCACGGTGCTTTGCTGAGGTGGGCTGCCCTGTTGCATAGGATTGGCCAGGCCGAGGCGGACGATCGACATGTCACCACGCACGCCCACGCAGCCACCTTCGAGGAGCTGTCGGCCAGCATGGCTCAGGAAGTTTTTCGGCGCCTACATTTCACAGGGCGAGAGACACAGCTCATCGACACTATCGTGCGCCACCTCAAGCGCCCCACCGAGCTGGCGGGATTGCCGATGCTGCCCGGTCGCGAGGTGTACCGCTTTTTCCACGCCACTGGCGATGCTGGCATCGAGACCGTGCTGCTGTCGCTGGCAGAGCAAGCGGNNGTTGTTCGATCATTTCTGGCGGAGGCCCGCGCAGGCGGTGAGCCCAGGACGACTGCTCGACGGCCACGAGATCATGACCAGGCTTCAGATTGAGCCGGGACCGCGTATTGGCGAGCTTGTGGAAGCTGTCCGCGAGGCGCAGGCCGATGGCGTAGTGAATACGAGGGAGGAGGCGCTCCAGTTCTTACAACGCCTCGCGAAGTGAGCTAGCGCGCTTTCCAGTGCTCTGGACCACCACCCGGATGTCCACGTTCCGCCCAAAGGTCCTGTAACCAGTCTGGGACTCGCGCCGCTGGAACCGCATCTCCCCACTCGAGGTACGGTTTGATGTCTATGATAGGCGAGCCATCCAGTGCATCGATGCCACGTATAGTCAGCACATTGTCCTCGTGACCGATCAATTCGACCACCTGCACGCCGATGGGGTTGGGACGGTGTGGGGTGCGCGTGGCAAAGATGCCTACAAGTGGCAGATCATCGCGCCGCTGGGGATGACTTTGCAGGCGGATACCGCGCCGGCTGACGTGATGCAACCAGAACAATACGATCAGGTGTGAAAAGCCCTCAATCCCTTCGAGCGCCTTTGACCATCGCTTGTCCAGCACGATCTGGGCATCGCTCGTCTCCCAGCCGTCCGGAATGCGTTCCGTGAAGCTGTTGCGCAGGATGCCTATGGGTCTGATCCGAAACGGCAAGGCTTGGCCTCCTCCGCTGACTAGCGCGGCCGCTGAGCCGCGCGTATGTCTGCCAGAAGCGGATAGATGTCGCAGGCATTGCTGACTTGCGCAAGATCCCATCTCAACCGTCGTGGATACATGATGAACGGGCGATCTTGTGCGCCACCCAGCCCGCCATGCGACGCCCACTGCTGCTCAAAACACACCACTCTGTTCGACTGCGGATCATAGTCGCCGACCAGGATGAGGTCGCCACTTTGGTCAAAGTCAGCCAGGCGCTGAAGCTCCCCGATGGCATGCTCAGGATCCGGCAAGCGCTGTAGTGGATGCGTTCCATCCAGACGACGGGAACCTTCTCTGCCGACTGTCAGCATGCCACCCCGAGCCATGATCAATGTATCGTGTCCTTCGCGTGCCACGACCAACCAGATGCCTGGGTGTGACAGCAATTCCATTGCCAGAGAAGGGAAGGCTGCAGCAATTTCGCCCAGTTCCATGCGGTGAGACGCCAGGTTGAAGTAGACATGGGCCAGAGAACCGGAGCTCTGTACGACGACGTCGTTCTGTTTGGTGGCGTCCCATTGCAGGTTGTGGCGCCTCTCGCGAACACTGCGCAGCACCAAAATGCGCATCCTGCGTGCGACTGCCGTCGCGACGGAGCCAAGGTTTGCTTCGATGGCGCGCCACTCGTCGAGCAGCAGACGAGCGGCATGCAGGGGATCTTCTTCGAACTCGTCCTCTGGTTCCGATACAAGCAAGCCAGGATCTAGCTTGCTAGAGATCAGTTGACTCAGCGTCTGCTCATAGAGCTTGGCAAATGGCTCGGATGGCGTCAGGCCGTGGTCGCTCAGCACTACCAGTGTATAGTTACGGGTGAGCTTGGCCCGGCATATGCGCTCAATCTGACCGATACATCGGTCGATGGCCTGCACGGCCTGCAGAGCAGCCCGCGAGTCCACACCAAAGTGATGTGCTGTCTGGTCATGCCCGGTGTAGCAGGCATAGATGACAGGCACGCCGCGATAGATGTCTACCAGCACAGCGAATGTCTCAATCTCGCGAATCAGGACATTACTAACGACCCGCAGCAGTGGCGCGATCCCCAATGCCGACCAATGCGGGTGCCGGTGGCGGCGAGCTTCGTACCTCTGCACGACGTCCGTTACGTACTCCTGAAGCGAGAGGAACATGACGCGCAGAGAACGGAGTGGGTTCAACGCGAATAGGGCTATCAGTCCCGCGCCGCGCACTCGCGCAAAGAAGCGTCTGGGCTGCAATGAGGACAGGGTGAAGAGGGCGCTTTCCGCTCCACCATCGAACATATTGACATAACTTGTTCCGCCAGCCAGCAGGCCGCTATTGCCTTGCGCAACCTGCTGCTGCAAAGCGGCGACAGTTGGAGGATACTTGACTGCCACCGGTCGGCCGAGGCGTTTGTCATACCAACGGAATGCGGGGATGTTGTCGTTGTTGCCATACATGATGCCAGCCTGCGCTGCTGGTGTTGTGCTGGGCAGTCCACTGCGCCAGGGGGACACGATGTACCCGTGTCGGGATATCAGACGTCGGAGATTGGCGGCGCGGTGCTGTTGCATCGCATCGAGTAGGGCATCGTTCGACAACCCGTCGATCTCAACAATCACCAGCCCTGCCGTGGAACGATCCGTGTGCGTGACGGGACGCAACCCAAGCCTGCGGACGGTTGCAGCGTATTTCCGTGAGTAGTAGAAACCGGTCAAGGCGGCGAACCAATCGAGAAGGGATGTGATGAGGCTCGCAATGCTGCGCCGTAGCCAGTCTATCATGTTGTGCCTGCTCTGCGATCGTATCGAATCATGGTATCTGGCGCAAGGGCGCCTTGCGTAGAGCCACCTTGGCTCGGAGGTAAGCTCCAGTACCTATGCGGGACCTATGCCGGCTGTACAGCCGGATCTGGCTCGGCTTCGGGCAACGGTGGCTCTTCCTTAGGCAGTTCGGCAATGACGACTGAGTTGGTCGCACCGTAAGGGTTAGCGACGTACTCATCGGCCTTCCAGTCATTGTGCCACTCACGGCCGTTGACCAGATAGCGGAACTCGTAGCGGTGCCCTCTCTCGAGCTCCAGCGTGATGTACCAGCTTCCATCATTGCGATCACAGGTCAGCGGATGAGACGTTCGGCTCCATCCGTTGAAATCCCCAACGAGGTGTACCTGGTCAGCCCAAATGGCTGGCGGAAGCTGGAACCGCACACGAACTTTGTTGGGGTGCCGGGAAGGTGCCTTTGTGATCATGCTTATCCTCCTATTGCCACTCAGCCGCATCGCCAGTGGCTGTAGTACCTAGAGGAACGTCATCGGTATCGGCGCGAACAAGGCCAAGAACAACAACAAAACGCCAACCGCAACTCCCTTTTCATGACCACTGAGCGAAGTAACGTTGTCCAGTGGCTCAGCGTGCCGTTGGCCAAGCACCAGGAGAAGCACACTCCAGATGTACCATCCGCTCCAAAGCAGCCCGAGGGCAACCGTCGCAAATACGGCCAGCCGGCTGAGCCACCTGGCTCGCTCACCAAGGAGGGCATATGCGACATGGCCGCCGTCGAACTGCCCGGCTGGGATCAAGTTGAGTCCAGTCAGCAGCAGCCCGGCCCAGCCGGCAAAGGCCAGTGGATGAAGGAACACATCGCGCCCACCGCTCGGCAGGAACTCGCCAAAGATGAGGCGCTTGAGTCCGGCGTACAGCAGCGAGTTACCCTCGACAAAGGTGCCCGTCGTCGGCATGATCTCGGCTACTTGCGAGCGCATCAGGCCCAGAATCAGGATCGGTACCGCGATCACCAGGCCCGCTAGAGGCCCGGCAGCGCCCATGGCCAGCACTTGGCGACGGTCGCGCATCGGGCTGCGTACCCGTATGATGGCACCCATCGTGCCAAAGAGGCTCAACGGCATGGGTATGAAATGCGGAAGGCTGGCGGCGATGCCAAGGCGACGGGCCACGAGGTAGTGTCCAGCCTCGTGGGCAAGCAGGATGCCCAGGAGTCCAACGGTGAAGGGTAGCCCGGCCAGTGGGTTCTGCAGCAGCCACTCCAGGCTGGGTGCCTGGCTCAGCCCGTTGGCCAGGAGCATGGATACCGCAGTGAGCGCCAGCCACAAGACCGCGAGACGATCCCGGGGGTGGGCCGTCGGCGCTGCTCGGGGCAGTGCGATGACTAGGGCACGCCCTGCCTTTTGCCGCAAGAGAGCCATGTACCCCAACCTGCCACACTCCTGTTCGATCATGTGGTAGGCCCGCCGCGAATCCGTCAGCAACGTGCCGGCGAGGTGTATGCCGGCACTACTCCCAGAGCCTATGCTCATTTGTTCCACCGCAAACACGCTCTGGATTGATTGCGCCAGCAACTGCGCATTATCGATTGACACGGGGCCTGGCGTTGTTATTTCGGCCAAGAGAGTCCCTCTGCCTTCCCAACAGTCCTGACCAGAGTTAGTCGGTCGCGAGTTCGTTGCGCAAGACCCGGCGGAGCGCGCTGCGGACCGCGCCACCGCACTCGGGGTCGCGCAGGGCGAATTCCACAAAGGTGCGGAAATACCCCTCGACACTGCCCATGTTGCGCCCTTGCTGCTCCGGTGTAAGGCACACCGCCTGCACTTTGGCGCCGCTGGCCAAGAGGAGTCGTATGGTGTCCATGAGGTTCGTCTGGCCACCTCGGGCAGGACGGGTGTTGCGAATGGCCGCAAAGACGGCCGAGTTGAAGACAAAGCGGGCAGCCGCGACCCACTGCGTATTGCCCCCGTTGAGTTGAGGCTTGTCGGTCAAGTCCGCGACCGCG
>DIVN01000093.1 GCA_002435875.1 Anaerolineales bacterium UBA6131 | reverse complement strand
AGCGCGGCACGGTTGACTGACTGCACGCTGCCTCCAGCAGATTCCGCGTGCCGCCGACATTGATCTCTCGTGCCCAGTCTGGATGCTCTTCGGACTCAAAGCCCGTGGCCGAGAGCTTGGGAAGAATGAAGGCCAGGTGTATGACGGCGTCCTGGCCATCCACGGCCCTGGCTACGTCGTCTTTCTGTCGCAGGTCGCCCCACATCACCTCGACCCGTCCGTTGAGAGCCCGGACTGCCTTCTCATTTGCGCGCGACCGCAGGTCAAAGCAGCGCACCTCATGGCCCTGTCTCAAGAGCTCCTGCAATGTGCTGCTGCCGATGTTGCCAAAGGCGCCAGTAAGCAATACCTTCATCGTGTTTTCAACCCTTCCTAAGGACTTGGTTGCGACAAGCGAAGGTGCTCGTCGGGGCTCATCAGCCCGCTCAAGAGGATCTCCATGCCCTCGCGCGCGACATCGCCCCAGTCTGCGCCCTGGGGATCCAGCAATGCGGACGCCAGTACGCCGATAGCGAAAGCCAAAAGCAGGTGGCCAGCCATATGCGTGTCGACAGTGCGGAGTGACCCTTCCGCCATGCCGGCGCTGACTGCATCGGCGAGCAAGCCCTCGTAGCGGCGAAACGGCACAACAGTCACCTCCTGTACCGCCTGGGTGTGCGCGGCCGCAGCGAGGAACTCCAGAAAGATCGGTAGCTTGTCGCCAGCCTGCTGGAATACCTGGTCCAGCAACGCTGTCATGGCCACCAGCTTCTGCGGCGCGCGGCCTGGACTGGAGCCAAAGGCCTCGAGTTGGAGATCCGTCTGCTGCAGCCAACGCGTCAACATCTGCAAAAAGAGCTGTTGTTTTCCTGCAAAGTGGTAGTAGAAAGCACCCTTGGTCACTCCTGCGCGTCGGCAGACTTCTGCCACACCGGTGGCGTCGTAGCCATGCGTGGCGAATGCCTCCAGCGCGGCATCAAGGATGCGCCCGCGGGTTTGCTCACCTCGCAACTGACTGTCGCCCAACATCGCATCTCCTCTTCCACCACAAGTACATACCGACTGGTCGGTAGCCTTCTAGCACATCTCGCGCCTGAGGTCAAGTCCGTCGATGGCGCTTCGTCCCAAGACCGAGTAGCCCCGGGTACTTTGACCTGCCTGTGAGCCTGTGCTATCATGGACAAAATGGGGAGGATGCGATGTGCCTGAGGTTGGCCCTTGTTACGGGCTGTCTGCTGGGTCTGTTGTTCGCGTGCGGGCCGCAGCCTACCGCCACGCCGGTCGCTGATCCATTGGCAGGCGGCGTGTTGGCCACTTTCGATGTAGTTGGTGAGCAGTTCAAGGTGTGGGTCACCAATCCAGTCACTGTACAACAGCTGCTAGATCTGCAGGCTGGCCAGAGCCAGGCCAACATCCCCAACGGACGCATCTTCGCAGGGCCTGGCGCGGGTGCACACAATGTACCCTACGGCTGGCACCTGGATCCCGTGGAGATTGAGATGGCCGAGATGACCATAGAGCTGTGCGATGGCACACCGTCGTTCGTCGAAGACGAGCTGGACTACTTTGTCACTACTGTCCAGCGCTATTGCCCGTGGAGCGCGCGGCTGGTAGCCATTGAGGATCACCGCTGAGCTGCAACAGCCATCTGATGCGGCTACTGGGGTTTGACCAGGCACGCGCCTGCCTTCGGAGGAGCTTTGACCGTTGTTGCTGTTCGAGTGCTGACAATCGCAGACTATGACCAGGCAATGGCTGTCTGGCAACGCTCAGGCCTACATTCTCTGCGGCCCAGCGGCCGCGACAGCCGCGAGGCCTTTGCGGAGCAGCTGACCTCTGGGACGCAGAAGCTGATTGGCCTCGAGCTCCATGGCAACCTCGTGGGAGTCGTGCTCACTACGCACGATGGGCGCAAAGGCTGGATCAATCGTCTAGCGGTGTTGCCGGAGCTGCGCCGCCGCGGCTACGCACAGCAGCTGGTTGCCGAGGCCGAGCGGGTCCTACGCAGCCAGGGCATCACGGTGATCGCCGTATTGATCGAGCCAGACAACCAGGAATCACTCGCCCTCTTTCAACAGCTCGGCTATGCCGAGCTGCCGGGCATGCACTATCTCTCCAAGCGCGAAAGCGCCGATGCCTGAGTGGCCATGGCAGAACACGCCAACCGGCTGATCGCGGAGAAGAGTCCCTATCTCCTGCAACACGCCCACAACCCTGTCGACTGGTATCCGTGGGGCGAGGAAGCGTTCGCCCTCGCTCGTGCCCAAGATCGCCCTATCTTTCTCTCCATAGGCTACTCCACCTGTCACTGGTGCCATGTCATGGCCCACGAGTCCTTTGAGGACCCGCAAGTCGCCGCGTTGTTGAATGCCGCTTTCGTCAACGTGAAGGTGGACCGCGAAGAGCGGCCTGACCTCGACGACGTGTACATGAGCGCTGCCCAGCTGATGTCTGGTCGCGGCGGTTGGCCCCTGACCATCATCATGACCCCCGAGAAGGTCCCCTTCTTTGCCGCGACCTATCTGCCCAAGACCGATCGCTTTGGACAACCCGGCCTGGTGCGCCTGATCCCCGCCGTGCAAGAGGCCTGGCGCAACCGACGTGGGCAGTTGCTGGACACGGCCAACCAGGTGCGCCAGGCTCTGCAGACCATGGCGGCGACGGCCTCGGGCGCACTGCCGGGCGAAACGGCATTGCACGCCGGCTTTGAACAGCTTCAGCAACGGTATGACCCGCAATTGGGCGGCTTTGGGCCTGCACCCAAGTTCCCCACGCCGCACAACCTCCTCTTCCTGCTGCGCTACTGGAAGCGCACGGAGAACAAGGATGCCCTGGCCATGGTCGAGCACACGTTGCGGACGATGCGCGCCGGCGGCATGTACGACCAGCTTGGCTGGGGGTTTCACCGCTATTCCACCGATGAGCGCTGGCTGCTGCCTCACTTTGAGAAAATGCTCTACGACCAGG
>DIVN01000243.1 GCA_002435875.1 Anaerolineales bacterium UBA6131 | reverse complement strand
TCTTCAAGTTCTACTACCAGGCCTGGGTGTTGATGGCCGTGGCAGCGGCCTTCGGCACCTATCGCCTTGTCTCGCTTCTGGCGCCGCCTGACGGAACCGGCCGCAGGATTGCTCACTACGCCTGGTTGGCGGGCCTGAGCGTGCTGATCCTGGCGGGCATGATCTACCCGCTGTTGGCCATACCGAACAAGGCGGGTGATTTCACAGGTTCGGCCACGCTCGATGGCATGGCCTACCTCCAGCAAGTGCGTCCGGAGGACTACCGGGCGATGAAGTGGCTGCAACAGGAGGTCTCTGGCATACGTCACATCGTCGAGTCGACCGGCGGTTCGTACAGCGATAGTGCCTTTGTCTCGGCCTTCACTGGACTGCCGACCATTCTCGGCTGGGACTTTCACCAGTACCAGTGGCGCGGCAACACGGTCGAGTCCGGCAGACGCCAACCCGAGATCGCGCAGATATACCAGAGCAATGACTCGGCGCTTGTGCTATCCTTGCTCGACAAGTATGATGTGCACTACGTTTTTGTCGGTTCGGTCGAAAGGCGCAAGTACGAGCTGACTGCCAGCGCCGACGCGCGCTACGAGCGCTTCCTGACCAAGGTCTACGACGAAGGCGGAGTGACGATCTATCAGAGGTAACCGGCCGGGGCAGACCGACAGGTCGCCTCTTGCGCAGAGGGATGGGCATGACTGTGACAGACAAGCAACGTGCGGATGAACCCGCCAGGGTGACCCTGGAGGCAGGCCTCTATGCTGGCCTCTTTGCGCTGGCCCTGGGATTGCGGCTCTTCTCACTGCACCACTGGCCACTGCAGCAAGATGAGGCGGCGCTGGCGCTGTCAGCTTGGCGCTTTGCGCGCGGTATGCCCGGCGCGCTGCGCGGGTACAGTCCGCTGCTTTTCAACCTGAACGCTGCTCTGCTTTTCCTGACCGCGGGCAGCGATGTGCTGGTCAGGCTGGCCTGTGTCCTCGCTGGCTCGCTCATGGTCGTACTGCCCGCTGGACTACGCCGGCATCTCGGGCGCATGGGGGCGCTGGGCGCTGCGCTTCTCCTGGCCATCTCTCCAGTGCTGATCTACTTCTCGCGTTCTGTTGACGGCAGCATTGTCGTCGCCGCCTGCGCGCTGGGCCTGCTCGTTCTGGCTGCCAACGAGAGCGGTTGGCCAACGGCCAGGCGCGTGCGCGCCGCCGTGGCCCTCCTGGTGGTGGCGCTGCTGTCGGCGCCGCTCGCCTACTCGCTGCTGTCTATCCTGGCAGCCTTTGTGCTGGGCGCGGCTTTGCTCTGGCGCCGGCGCCAGACGGGGCCTTTCGACGATTTGCGCCAGGAGTGGGCGACTACGGCCCTCACCGGCCGCCAGCAATGGGAGATCTGGGCTTCTGCGGGAGTGCTGTTTCTGAGCCTGGGCCTGGCCTTTGGCCTCAACGTCGCTGGCTTGCAGATGGCTATCGACCAATTCGCCCGGTGGGCCTCCTCCTTTGGTTTGCGCAGCAGCGCACCCTGGTATCGCGGCCCATTGCTGCTTGGCCTCTATGAGGGGCTGATGCTCGCGCTCGCCATCGCCGGCCTGATCCTGACGCGCCGTCAGCGCGATTCATGGAGCTGGCTGCTTCGCGCCTGGTTGGTTGTGGCGCTGCTGCTTCTGTTGTTGCCAGGCGCACGCCCCAGCTATGGTACGCTGCTGGTGCTGCTGCCGCTGGCGCTGTTTGCCGGCAGCGCGCTTGAGGCTCTGGCACAGTCGTTGCAGACATTTATCGACCACCCCTGGTTGGTCGTCCTCGTTGGCGTAACTGTGCTTGCGGCGGTGGCTGGCTATGTGCAGCTGGTCAGCTACCTGTCCATCCCACAATCCAACAGTCTCTTGCGCATCGCTGCGCTGGCCGTATTTCTGCTCTCAGGGTACTCGCTGGTGTGGAGCCTTATCGGAGCGGGGGTCCCCTTACGCGCCGGTGCGNNTTGCCTCAACTACCGTCAGCCCCGCGATCCTCTAGAGCCACTGGTGGGTGCTGCCACTTCGCCAGAGGTGCTTGATCTGGCTGATGAGGTCCATCGGCTGTCAAGCCATCTTCAGGGCGACCGCCTGGTGATGAAGGTAGCGCTACAAGACGAGCTTGAGGTTCCCCTGGCCTGGTATCTGCGCAGGCTCGAAAACGTGCAGTACTTCTCCAACGCGCGTCTGCCGGAGGATGCGCAGGCCGTGGTTGCACCATCGGCGCTGCCCGGAGCTGCGGGCTCGTATGGCCTGCACTATGTGTGGGGCAACAGTCCCGCACCGCTGCAGCGCTCGCCGGTGGAATGGCTGCACTGGTGGACCGGCGTGCGTGTGCCAACATTTCCGTACCAGACCGAAGAAGTGACCTTGTGGGTCAAGAAGGAGCTTCCGTGAGCGGCAGGTGTTGCTTACTCGCGCGTGGCCGCCAGGGATCTTTTGAGAAAGAGCAGCTATGGATGAAGAGCTAAGCACTACCATGTGGAATGTGCTCGAGCGGCCGCTGTTCGGCCGCCGGGTCAACTGGCAGCACGTTGTGCTCTTCGTGATCATCGTTGCCCTCTTGTTCACACGGCTTGTGGACCTGGGCAACCGCGGCTACGAACACGATGAGAGCACGCATGCCTGGGAATCCTGGAAGGTACTGACCGGCCAGGGCTATCGCCACGATCCCGTCTACCACGGCCCGTTCATGTACTACTTTACCGCGTTCACCTTCTTCTTGTTCGGGACGAGTGACGCGACGGCACGCGCGAGTATGGCTTTGCTCTCGGTATTGCTGGTGCTGCTGGTGTGGCCGTTGCGCCGCTGGTTGGGCAGGACGGGGGCCATCTTTGCCATGCTGCTCCTCACCATTTCGCCGACGATGGCTTTCCGTAGCCGCTTTATCTGGCACGATGCCGTGGTCATGGCCCCAACGGTGCTCATGGTTTTTTGCATCTTTGAGTACCTGAGCACGGCGGATGGGCTCGCCGAGCCGACGCGCGAGCGCTGGCTGTATGTGCTGGTGGCTGCGCTGAGCCTCACCTTCTGCGGCAAGGCCAATGCTTTTATCAACGGTTTTGTGCTCGGCGGCTTTCTGGTGCTCTATTTTATCGCGCAAGTGTTACGTGGACGCCGGCCGCTGACTCGCCTTGCCGTCTTCGACTTGCTCGTCTTGCTGGGCACTCTGGCCCTGCCCCTGACCGCACCGGTTGTGCTCAAGGCACTCAAATTCAACCCGATCGACTATTCTGCCGAGGGCTTGGTGCGCATCCGTGCGGTGTTGTTGGTGCTCTTCTTGCCCTCTGCCGTCGTGGGCCTGTGGTGGAAACGACGGGTCTGGCTAGGCGCGGCAGCCCTTTTCTATGGCATCCTGCTCGTTTTTCACACCGGCTTCCTGACCAACGCCCGAGGCGTCGAGTCGGGCCTGGTGGGCTCGCTCGGCTACTGGCTGTCGCAACAGCAAGTGGCCCGCGGCGGCCAGCCCTGGTACTACTACTTTTTCATTCTCACGGTCTATGAGTTCCTGCCGGTCCTGCTGACCCTCGCGGCGACTGTCTACTACCTGGTCCGCGGGCTCAGCCGCAGCAGATCGGCGCGGCAAAAGCCCGCGGGATCACCAGATCACGCCTCGACTTTTGTGGCCTTTCTTATCTTCTGGGTCGCGGTCAACACCGTCGTCTTCACCTGGTCGGGCGAAAAGATGCCCTGGCAGACCCAGCACTTGGTGCTGCCCCTGTGCCTGACTGGCGGTTGGCTGCTGGGGCAGTTCTGGGATCGCACGTCCTGGTCTGATTTGCTCAAGGGTGGGCTATGGCCGGCACTCATGTTGTTGCCACTTGGCCTCCTGGCCCTGGCCGTGCTGGTGGCCACCACCCTCGGCCGGGTGCGCCCGTTCTCTGGCATGGAGCTCGACCAGTTGCGCATGACCTTGCGCTGGTTCGTTGCTCTCGCGGTGCTCATCATCGTCTTCGGGCTGCTTCGACAGTTTGCCCGCCGGCTGCACGCTCTCGACTGGGCCCGTATCGTCGTGGTGCTCTTGGTTGGCGTTCTGGCTCTCATCACGGTGCGCGCAACATGGATGGTCTGCTTCATCAACCAGAGCTATGTCACCGAGTTCCTGGGCTTTGCCCACGGTACCCCGGACACGGCCATGGTCAGGGATGAGCTGCAGCGCATGACCGAGCGTTTCACGGGCGGCGCGTTGCGCATCGCCTATGACAATGAATCACAGCAGCCTTTCTTCTGGTACCTGCGCGATTGGCCCAATGTCAGCTTCTATACGGCAAGCTCCGGGCTACCGACCGATGCGCATATCGTTCTGATGGGCACGGATACGGAGAGCAAGCTGCGCTCGCAGGTGGCCGGCAAGTACACACGCCGTGAATACCGCCTCATCTGGTGGCCTGATGAGGCCGTCTATCGCAACATGACGCCGTCCAAGTTGTGGAAGGACCTGCAGGACCCGGCCAGGCGCAAGTACTGGTGGGACATCCTGTGGTGGCGCAAGTACCCCCAGTCCCCGACCGCCTGGCCCTTGGTGAGCAAGTTCGCCATGTATGTGCGCAAGGACGTGCCTGGGCAGATTTGGACGGCCGGTGAAGGGTCTGAAGGTGCGCCCATCGCACTGCCCGTCGACGAGTACGATCAGAAGCGCGTGCAAGTCACTGCTGTTGCTCAATGGGGCTCGCTGGGCAGCGGTCCGGGGCAGTTGAGCAATCCCAAAGGGCTCGACGTGGACGGTCAAGGCCATGTCTACGTGGTCGACACTTTCAACCACCGCATCCAGGTCTTTGATGGGCAGGGTGCCTTCGTCCGCCAGTGGGGCGGCCAGGGCAATGGGGCGGGCCAGTTCCAGGAGCCCTGGGGCATTGCCGTTGATGCTGAGGGTATTTCCTACGTGGCTGACACCTGGAACCATCGCATTGAACAGTTTGATGCCCAGGGCAGCTTCCTGGCACAGTGGGGCTCGTTCGGCGACACCGGCGGCGCTTTGGGCGACCCATTCATGCTCTACGGTCCGCGTGATGTAGCCATCGCCCCTGACGGCAACATCCTGGTGAGCGATACCGGCAACAAACGTATCGTCAAGTTCACGCCGGAGGGCCAGTTTGTACAGCAGTGGGGCGGCTTGGGCTCACTCGAGGGCCAGTTCTCAGAGCCAGTGGGGGTAGCAGTCGGTGCAGACGGTCAGGCCTACGTCGCCGACACGTGGAACCAACGCGTGCAGCGCTTCGGCTCGGGCATGATCTATGCGGGGCAGTGGCCTGTGGTTGGCTGGGAAAGCCTGCTGCCGGCGAACAAGCCCTACCTGGCCGTGGATTCGCTTGGCAACGTCTACGTCACAGCGCCGGAGTACCACTGGATTGCCCGCTATAGCCCCACAGGCCAGTTGCTCTCGGTTTGGGGAGCGTACGGAACGGCTCTCGCTGGGCTCAACATGCCGTCTGCCATCGCGTTGGACCGCGACGACAACCTCTATGTTGTCGATTCGGGAAACAACCGAGTGCTGAAGTACGCGGCGCAGCGCTGAGCAACATGCCGCCCATCGTACTCGTAGCTTCTGTACCAAGTGAGGTAGCCAACTCATGACGCAAGGGGAAATGCACAGTCCAACCGAAGTGGAGGAGGGACAAGCCCACCCCCAACTGCGGCTGGATGCGCGCAAGGTTGCTCTGGTTATCATCGTCCTGGCTTTGTTGTTCACGCGCCTGTGGGACCTGGGGAATCGCTCCTACAGTCATGACGAGAGCATCCACGCCTGGGAATCATGGAAGGTCGCCACCGGCCAGAGCTATGTTCATGATCCCGTCTACCACGGTCCTTTCCTTTACCACTGGACGGCCGCCTTCTTCACGTTGTTCGGAATCAACGATGTAACGGCCCGGCTGGGCACGGCTATCCTGGCTGTCGCCTGTGTCTTGCTGGTGTGGCCCCTACGCCGCTGGCTAGGACAAGCGGGCGCGCTCTTTGCCATGGCCCTGCTGACCATCTCACCGACGCTGCTCTTCCGCGGGCGCTTCATTCGCCACGACATTGTGGTCATGACCGCGACCATGGCCATGTTGGTGTGCATTTTCAAATACCTGGAAGAGCGCCAGCCGCGCTGGTTGTACGTCCTGTCAGGCGCATTGGCCATCGCCTTCTGTGGCAAAGCCAATGCATACATCAACGGCTTTGTCCTGGGCACCTTCCTGGTGCTGTACCTCCTGGCCGAATGGAAGGTCAGCGGCAAACGCCTGGGCCAACTGCCAGCCTTCGATCTGGCCCTACTGCTGGCCACTCTGGCGATGCCACTGGCATCGCCGGTCCTGATCAAGGCACTCGGCTTCAACCCGCTCGACTATAGTCAGCTTGGCCTGATCCGCAGCCTGCTCGTCGTGGTGGCTACCATCGCGGCTGCTGCTGCGGTGGGCGTCTGGTGGAATCAAGGGAAGNNTGGCTGACGTGTGTGGCCATCTTCTATGCGATTTTCCTCCCCCTCTACACCTCACTGTTCCGCAATGCGCAGGGAGCAGCGACCGGCCTGGTCGGCATGCTCGGCTACTGGCTGTCTCAGCAAGGCGTGGCCCGCGGTGGACAGCCCTGGTACTACTACTGGGTGCTCCTGGCGGTCTATGAGTTCTTGCCCGTGCTGCTCACGAGCCTGGGGGCAATCTACGCGCTGTGGCGCCTGAGAAACGCGAGACGTGCCAGCCCTGCGCCGGCAGGCGAGACAAGACCAGTCGACCTTAGCGTGGTCATGGCCGCTCTGCTCTTCTGGTGGAATGCGGTGAACGCGGTCGTCTTTGTCTGGGCGGGCGAGAAGATGCCGTGGCAGGCCCAACATATCGTGCTGCCGCTGGGTCTGGCCGGGGGCTGGTTCTTGGGTCAGGTCTGGGATCGCACCGACTGGCGCAGGCTCCTGCGCAATGGCACAGCGTCCATCCTCCTCTGGTTGGCCGCCGCACTTGTGGCGCTGCTAATCGGCGCTGGCCTACTTATTGGACCCTTGCGGCCGTTCTCGGGCTACTCGCTGGCTCAGCTCCAGGCGACGTTGCGCTGGCTCCTCTTTGCGCTCCTTCTGGTTGCGGCCGGGATTGCTTTGTGGCGCGCGGGCCGTCGCCTGGACCGGGCGGCGTGGTTGACCCTTGGGCTGACTGCCCTTGTAGTGCTGCTGGGGCTGCTCACTGTCCGCACTTCCTTGCGCCTGGCCTTTGTCAACCAGGACTATGCCACCGAATT
>DIVN01000073.1 GCA_002435875.1 Anaerolineales bacterium UBA6131 | reverse complement strand
AACGCTGCGCCCCCCCCGTTGAAAAAGCCGATTCCCTATGAACTATGGAGTTAAGGCTGAGGAGAATGGGCTGGCGGCCATTTTCCAGAACCGCAACTTTGCGCTCCTCTGGATATCGCAGGTGTTTGGGCAATCGGCTCAGAACGCCATCTTGTTTGTGTTGATGGTGATGGTAGAGGGCCTCACCAGATCAAGCGCTCTGGTTGGCCTGATGGTGCTCGTGCACAACCTTCCCTCGATCCTTTTTACCCTCCCCCTTGGCGTAGTGGTTGACCGATTTCGCAAAAAGTCCATTCTTCTATTCTGCAACGTCGTCAGGGTGTTTGTGGTCTTGAGTTTCGTGTTTTTCAACCATTACTCACGCGGGGGCTGGCTGCTCACTGCAGTTTACATTCTGACTTTCACCCTGTCCACTATCGGCCATCTTTCTGACCCCGCTGAGTCAGCCATGGTGCCACTGATCGTGTCTGCCAAGCAGCTTCTCACCGCAAACTCCGTCTTTCACCTGCTGTTCAACGTGGCTCAGGTCGTGGGGCTATTGTTCTTGGCTCCATTGGGGATCAGGCTTGGTGGGGTCGACGGTGCTTTTGGTGCAATAGCGTTCTGCTACATGGCCACGGCTGCCATGATTTGGCCAATATCGGTGACCGAGGAGGCTCCGAAGCATCGGCCAGCCGGAGATGCGCTCCGTAGGTTCGCTGAGGAGCTGCAAGCAGGATGGCGTTTCATCCTTTCGCGCAGGTCAGTCCTCACGGCGATCGGCCAGCACGCCTTGATCACCATGTTGACCATGATCATCGCGGTACTGGCACCCGGCTTTTCCGCTCGAGTTCTGGGAATGAAGCCGACCGATGCTGTCTATATCTTCTTCGCAGCCGGCCTGGGCATGTTCCTGACTACTCTGTGGACTGGGCAGTCAGGGCACCACTTTCGTCGTGAGTGGCTGGCAGCCTTCGGACTCTTGATGATTGCTCTAGCTATGCTTGGTTTCGCGATCATCGCCTGGCACAGTGAAGTAAACACAGCTGTTGGCGCCGCCCCCTCGCAGACAGTGATCGTGAATGTGGAGTTGATGGCGTTTCTGCTGGGTGTGGGTGGTACTTTGGCTTCGGTCGCTACGCAAACCATTGTGCAGGAGCGGGCTCCTCGCGACCTGCGCGGGCGCGTCATCGCGGCCGAATTCCTGTTTGGAAACGTGGTTGGCCTGGTCCCCATGTTGATCATTAGTGGTTTGGCGGACCTGGTCGGTATTCCCAGCGTGCTCTTGGGGATGAGCCTTGTGGTGCTCTCCGGTGCGCTTTTGAGCTTCCGAGCGCATCGGGGACGGATGAGCTAGGATGTTGTCGCTCGATGATACGATCAGCGCCATTTCCACTCCTGTAGGCGATGGTGGCATTGGAATCGTACGACTGAGCGGCCCGCAGTCTGAGGCAATACTGCGAAGGCTGTGTCGTCCTGTGCGGTTGGGACGCCGTCGGCCATTTGAATCGCACCGCATGTTCTATGGCCACGTTTTTGACCCTGAGAGCGCTGAGGTGATCGATGAAGTGCTGGCCGTGCTCATGCGCGCTCCAACGACATACACCCGCGAAGATGTCGCTGAGATTCATTGCCACGGCAGCATCGTTGCCCTGAATCGGGTGCTAGCACTGACTCTGCGCTGCGGCGCCAGGCTCGCGCAGCCGGGAGAGTTCACGTTGCGAGCGTTCGTCAATGGCCGCATCGATCTCGCTCAAGCAGAAGCCGTTCTGGATCTGATTCGCGCCAAGACTGATGCGGGCCAGCGTCTGGCGATGCGTCAACTGCAAGGCGCACTATCCGAGCATGCTGCGGAAATCCGCTCACAACTCATCACGGCGCTGGCGCATGTGGAGGCCTCTCTCGACTTTCCGGACGACGAAATACCCTCGCTCGATATCGCGTCGGCATTGCATGAAGTGGAGGCACAGCTCGGGCGGCTGATTGAGGGGGCGAGCAAGGGGATGGTCTATCGGAATGGCCTGCGGGTGGCCATCGTGGGAAGGCCGAACGTAGGCAAGTCCAGCCTGCTGAATGCGTTGTTGCGTACCGATCGCGCTATCGTAACCCACTTGCCAGGCACGACCCGTGATACTTTGGAGGAGATGCTAAACCTGCGAGGCGTGCCGCTGGTCCTGGTGGATACTGCCGGCATAGCTTCCAGCGCAGGGCTTGTTGAGTCTCTGGGCATCGAGCGCAGTTGCCGCGAACTCGAAACGGCGGACCTGGTCATTCTCGTGCTTGACGGTAGTCAAGTGCTGCAGAGCGAGGATTTTCGCATCGCTTCTCTGATTGGCAACAAAGCTGCAATCGTTGTCGTCAACAAGATGGACATCCCGCTCATGGCTGAACATGAGCGGATCCTGCCAGAGTTGTCCCATATTTGCCTCTCAGCACTGACTGGTGTAGGCTTGAACGAGTTGGAGGAGGCCATTCTCGCGGTCGTGTTTGCGGGAGGGGCCATTTCCTCCGACCCTTTGCTGGTGAGCAATCCAAGGCATGTAGATGCTCTGCGTCGGACACTGGATCATGTCTCATCTGCGGCGGCGCTCCAAAGCTCGGGTGCCGTTGCCTCGATCCGATGTGACTGTGAAGATATCCTCGCCTTTAGCCTACGGGCTGCGGTGACTGCCCTGGGAGAAATCACTGGCGAGACGGTTGGCGAGGACGTGCTGGATGCCGTCTTCGCGGAATTCTGCATCGGGAAATGACTGGGTTGGTGTACTGGCCGCTCCATCTTCAAGACGGACACGCGTCGTCGGCTCGGCGGTACGCACGGCCTTTGGTGGAGGCTCCCACATCTCCGGATTGAAAGTCGCTATCGTCTGCTCGTGGCTAAACCAATACGGAGGGGCTGAAAGGGTTCTGGAGGTACTCCACAGCATGTACCCCGATGCCCCGGTGTATACGTCGATTCTGCAACCCGAAGCATTGCCCGCCACATGGCGGACATGGGATATGCGTACTTCGTTTCTCGACCGGTTTCCTCTTGCCCGTCGCCATCATCAGTGGTGTCTCCCGCTTTACCCGCTGGCTTTCGAACAGTTTGACTTGCGTGGGTTTGATCTTGTGCTGAGCGTTAGCAGCGGATTTGCGCACGGGGTGATTACCAATGCCACGACTCTGCACATCAATTACTGCCTGACTCCTGCCAGGTTTCTCTGGGACTACCACACCTATGTGCAACGTGAATCGCTCAACCCGATGATACGCCGAGCACTGCCGTTGGGCCTCTTTGGCTTGAGGATGTGGGACTTGGCCGCAGCGGGGCGAGTAGATCGGTTTGTGGCGATTTCCGAGACTGTTCGAAAGAGGATAGCAAAGATTTATCAGCGAGAGGCCGAGATTATCTATCCGCCGGTCGAGGTCGAGCGTTATTCTGTATCGCCCAAGCAGGGAGAGCACTTTCTCATCATTTCCCGACTGGTGCCATACAAACGTCTGGATCTGGCTGTCCAGGCTTTCAGCCAACTTGGCCTTCCGCTTTGGATTGTCGGAGAGGGACGGGATCGCCCTGCTCTAGAACGAATGGCGGCACCCAACGTACGCTTTCTGGGCCGGGTCTCTGATCAAGAGATGAAGCGCTGCCTCGAGACCTGTTGTGCATATGTATTCCCTGG
>DIVN01000069.1 GCA_002435875.1 Anaerolineales bacterium UBA6131 | reverse complement strand
GGTGCCGTCGGCTCGTACCCGTGAGTTCAGTGATAACCCCGTTCGAACTGCTGTTTTCTCTCCTCAGCTCTTCTTTCCGGGCGCATCCCCGTCTGCAAGGACCATCGTCACGGGCTACCGCAGATACCTGGGTCGCCACGAAAGCTACTGATGGCAACCGCTAGCGCGGCACAGCCTTGACGGCGCGTCCTTTCCATGTACCCCGCCCCGCGAGGCTAATGAGCATCGAGCGTGCAGCAATGGCCGCCACAAAGAGCATCAATACGGGATAGAGCAGCACCAGATACCATGGCAGAGCAAACCTGCGCACGGTAAGCATCCACACAGCGATGGTCAAGGCGAGGGCAGCCACCGCGCGGAGTGCGTGAGGGGCAAGGGCCGGAAGGTGCGGCAGCGCCAAGGCGAGCCACAGTAAGGGTTCCCAGTGCACGACCAGGAGCCAGAGCCAGACAAAGGCAAAGGGCAAGACGCGGTTATCAAAGAGGGCAAAGAGATTCTTGCCGAAGCCATCCCACACTTCTTGAAAGCCGTAGTACATGCGGCAGCGCACACGGTCCTGACCATCAAGCAGGCGCCAGCCCAGCCCAGCCGCTCCAAGCTTGCGGGCCAGGGCAATGTCTTCGACGACTCGGTCGCGGACGGCGTGGTGGCCTCCAATCGCTTCGTAGGCATCGCGGCGAAAGAGCATGAACTGCCCGCTGGCGGTGGTCAGCGCATTGGTGTGCCAGCGATAGGCGAGCGTGAGGGGCAACAGAGAAGAAACGCTCCAGGCCATGATAGGCACAGCGAGCACCTCTGCCCACGATACGACTGTTTGCCGCGGCAGTACAGAGACCAACCCCACACCCTCTGAAAGCAGCGCGGCGACGGCACGCTTGCAGGCATCCGGGGCGAGTCGAGTGTCGCCATCCACGAACAACAGCAATGGGTGCGTGGCCGTCGAAGCCAGCTGCTGACATGCCCAATTCTTGCCCACCCAACCCGCGGGAACGGGCTCACCGCGCTGCAGCCGCAGGCGAGGGTCTTCAGCCGCAAGCTGCTCGACCATGGCCGCCGTGGCATCGCTGGACACGTCGTCGAGCACAACAACCTCAAGCGAATCGTAGTCCTGGGCCAGGACGGAGCGCACACACTCGACGATATGCCGCTGCTCATTACGGGCGGGGATGAGAACGGAGAGGGCTGGTGAGCTGCCAAGAGGCTCATAAGCAGACAGGCGGCGCCAGGCCCAGAGGTTATGTACTGCAATCGAAAGAATGACCAGCAAAAAGACGATCAGACTGGTCTGGTGCCAAATCCATGCTGGGATGGGGGCCATAACGACTAGCTGCCCCCTGTGCGATGACGTCGGCCGAAGGATGGCCGCTGGCGCAGGTCCCGGCGATGGGTCCAGAAGAGTAAAGCAGCATTCGCGCAACAGAACACAAAGAGGGCGACATCACGGCCCAGCAAGAGCCAGTAGGCGCACAGGCCAACCATGCTGAAAACGACCGTCCAGGCATCAGCGGTCTGCAGGAGCCAGAAGAGACCGACCAGGCACCCCAGGATCGTGGGGCCCTCCCACAAAGTCAGTCCGGTCCACACGCCGAAAGTAGTCGCCACAGCTTTGCCACCGCGAAAGCGCAGCAAAGGAGAGAAGGCGTGTCCGAGCACTGGGGCGAGCATGACAGGGAGACGGTGCCATCCTGACACCGCCGCACACTGGACAGCCAGGGTGACTGGAAGTGCCCCTTTCGCAAAGTCGAGCAAGACCGCGGGCACACCTGCCTTCCAGGATCCGGCGCGCCAGGCGTTGGCGGCACCAGGATTGCCGTCGCCATAGTGACGTACGTCCACGCCACGCAACCGACCGATCCAGAGAGAAAAAGGCAAAGAACCCAGAAGATACCCGAAAACTGCCCAGATGGCCGTGCTCATTGTCTGCTATGTCATCCCTGCGAGTTGATGCCGTGCTTGGCAATTGTACCACCGGTGAGCGCGCCCGCCAATTGTCGGCCGTTGCACGGCGCGAGCACGCCTGGTGCTGGCTTTGCGCACGGTTGACGTGTCGTCAGGGTTGGCTATCCTTATGAGGTCGAGCACGGGAGAGGAGAGAACAAGTGACAGCTGAACAAATGAGGCTCTTGCCGCCCACGGAACCCGAGAAAGCCCAGGCGGATGAGGCCGAACGCAAGCCGATTATCACCCTGCACTCGGCGCTGGATCTTTTCCACGAGCACATGGTCGCCAGAGAGTGGAGCCCGTACACCGTCAGAGCATTCGACAGCGACTTGCGCCTGCTGGAGCGCTACCTTGGGGACACAGCGGGCGTCGCTTCGCTCCGGCCAGAGCAACTGGAAGCCTTTCTGGAGTACCTGAGGCATGAGCGCGGCGTGCCCTGCAACAAGAAATCCCTGGCACGGCGGTTGACCACGCTCAAGGTCTTTTTCGCCTGGCTGTGTGAGCAGGGTGCAACGACGGGCGACCTGGCAGCAGGCCTATACCACGAGCCGGTCAGCACGCCACTGCCACGCATTCTTACGGATACCGAGCTGGCACAGCTCGAGGCGGAGACGGCCCGCCAGCGAGACGACCCAAAAGCGCCGGACATCAGGCCCCTGTTGTTGACCAGGCTGCTGCTGGACACGGGCATCAAAAAGGGCGAATGCATGGGCCTGACGCTGCTGGACCTGGACGTCGGTTCGCCCAGTGCGGCATCGATCTTGGTGCGCTACAGCAGCCCCAGGCAGAGGCACAAGGAACGACGCTTGAGGGTGTCGGCAGGCTTCGCCCGGGCCGTACCCGTCTATCTCCAGCAGTACGCGCCCAAGCAGAAGCTTTTCGAATGTACGGCGCGCAATCTCGAGTATGTCCTGGATTCATGTGAGAAACGCGCGGGGCTGCCGGTGCGCAGCCTTGCCTTCGAGACGCTACGCTGGACTTTTGCGGCGAAAGAATGGCAGGCTGGCACCGAGCCAGAGCTGCTGAGGGTCAAGCTGGGCTTGTCGCAGATCTCATGGGCTGAGGTGGCGGAGAAACTCGACAAGCTGAGCGCCAAGCCGCTCTAGCGCCGCAACAGGAGATCCGACCGAACGCCTGTAGGGCTCAGGCCTGCAAAGCGCTGCTGGGGTAGTAGCACACCCCGACCGTGCCAGGGCCGGTATGCACGGTCAGCGCACACGAGAGCTCTGTGGTTAGCAGCTCGTCACACGGGAAGGACTCGGAGATCAGCCCCTTGAGCACCTCGGCCGCCTGTTCATCCCCGGCGTGCACGATTGCAGCTTTGATCTTGGCGCGCTCGCCAAGGTGTGCAGTGATGATCTGCACCATATGCCGGTAGACTGACTGCCGAGAGCGGTCCTGGCCGAGCGCGACGATCACGCCGTCTTCCATGCCGATAATCGGCTTGATGTTCAGCAGAGAGCCGACCAGGTGCTTGGCTCTGCCGATACGCCCTCCCATGTACAGGTAGCGCAGGGTATCTGCCGTCTGCAGCATGCGCGCCACGGGGATCATGCGCTCGATGAGCTGCAGGATATCCTCTAGCGTGGCACCGGCGAGGGCAGCGCGTGCCGATTCGGTCACCATCCAGCCATAGCCCATCGAGACGTTGCGCGAATCCACGATGGTGATGTCGGTCTCGGGCAGCTCCACGGCAGCCATCTCCTTGGCCAGCGAAGCCGACTGGTAGCCCCCGCTGCCCTGGGCAGTCATGCAGATTGTGACGATGTGTCGGGCGCGCGAGGCAGCAGTACGGAATGCCTGCAGATAGTCACCGGAGGAGGGGTTGGCACTCTTGGGCAGCTCTGTGGCCGTGCGGAGGTGGTCTACGAACTCCTGCCTGGTGATGTCCACCAGGTCGCGGTAGGACTTGTTGCCGATGTGTACATAGTAGGGAACACAGATGATGCCGTATTGGTCGTAGAAGGCATCGGGAAGGCTTGCGCAACTGTCCGTAACTACCACGACATCTGACATGAGCAGCTCCTTGGCTCGGTGTGGCGCCAACACGGCGCATATCTTGGCCCTCTACGTCTGGGCAGGCATTGCAGCCCTATCTCCGGCCGTCCGGCCCCGAAAGACAGTAGGCGATGGCGCTAAAGCACAGACGACAACCACCTGGACAGCCATCCGCCTCGGCTCAACGGCAGACAGCCTTCGGCAGGTCTGCCGCTTGCCCTGTGGGTGCGGGTCGATACAGGGGGCTACAGGTTGTCAATCGGCAACGAAAGGGGGCTGCGATACCGCCCGACAAGGCGATTGCACAGCCCCCAGCACAGGACCTATTGAGCGGCGTGGTTCTCCAGATAGGCTACAGCCTCGCCCACAGTGCGAATACCCTGGGCCTCCTCATCGGAGATCGTCCCACCAAACTCTTCCTCGAAGGTCATGATCAACTCGACAAGGTCGAGCGAGTCAGCACCAAGATCTTCACGAAAGCGCGCTTCGCTCACGACCTTTGACTCATCAACACCCAACTGATCGACGATGATCTTTTTGATGCGGTCGAAAACGGACATGATTGCTTCCCCCTTTGATAGATCTCAAACGCCACTAGTTTAGTGCTCAACGGCCTGGTAGTCAAGTCAGCTTGACAATCGCTGGTGCAGAACCTATCATGTGCAGAAGCCATGGTGAGCCAGATGCCCGAAGCGGCATCCTCTGCTGGCCTCTGCGAAATGACAACACCATGGCAAATCTGGAGATACGGCAAAGGGCATGCAGTCAGAGCATTCACGCCGGAAAGAAGACCACCTGCGCATCTGCAGCCAGGAGGACGTCGACGCCGCAGGCGTATCCACGGGGCTGGAGCGGTACCGATTGGCGCATTGTGCCGTGCCTGAACTGGCACTGGCAGAAATCGACCTGACGACCTCCTTCATGGGCAAGCTACTGCGAGCACCCGTGCTCATATCGGCGTTGACGGGCGGCACGGCAGCAGCCAAACGCATCAACTACCATCTCGCCCAGGCGGCAGAGAGCGCGGGCGTCGCCATGTGCGTTGGGTCGCAGCGCGCCGCAATCGAAGACTCGGCTCTCGAAAACACATACCAGGTACGCGCGGTGGCGCCCAGCGTCTTGCTCTTTGCCAACCTCGGCGCGGTGCAGTTGAACTATGGTTACGGGCTTGAAGAGTGCCAGAGGGCAGTGGACATGATTGGGGCCGACGCGCTGGTTCTGCACTTGAACCCGCTGCAGGAGGCCCTGCAGTCCGCTGGCAATGTCGACTTTCGCGGCGTCATGCCCAAGATCGCGGCGTTGTGTAGGGCGCTGCCGGTGCCAGTGGTAGTGAAAGAGGTTGGCTGGGGCATATCCGCCAACGTGGCCAGTCAGCTCGTTGAAGCGGGAGTTGCTGCGATCGATGTGGCGGGCGCAGGTGGTACGTCCTGGAGCCAGGTTGAACGCCACCGCTCGCAGGACAGGGTGCAGGCCCGCATTGCCGCGGCATTCGCGGGCTGGGGCATACCCACCGCCGAGGCTATCCGGCAGGTGCGCCGGGCGCTGCCGTGCGTGCCGCTGATTGCCAGCGGCGGCATTGCCAGCGGTCCGGCCGCAGCCATCGCCCTGGCACTGGGGGCAGACCTGGTCGGTACAGGCAGGCCGCTGCTCATACCGGCAATGGCTGGAGACGACGCGGTGGCAGAAGAGCTGGCTGTCCTGATCGGAGGCTTGCGTACGGCAATGTTCGCCTCAGGACTGCCCAACATCCAGGCCCTCAAGAGGGCAACCTTGTACAGCACTGTGGAGGGTGCGCCATGATCAGCGAACCACTGGAACCATACCTCGCGGCTATCGAATGTGAGTTGCGTGAAGGTCTATCCGAAAGCGAAGTGCTGCTGCCAGGCCTGTATGCTATGTTGGCCTATCACTTTGGCTGGCAAGACAGCAATGGTCAACCGACAGATGCACAGGCAGGCAAACGGCTGCGGCCCTTGCTGTGCCTGCTAACATGCGAGGCGGCGGGAGGAGAATGGGAGCTCGCGCTTCCGGCTGCGGGGGCGGTGGAGCTCGTGCACAACTTTTCCCTGATTCACGATGATATCGAAGATAAAAGTCCGCTGCGGCGCGGGAGGCCCACGCTGTGGTCAGTTTGGGGACTGGGGCACGGGGTTAACTGCGGAGATATGTTGCTGGTGCTGGCGCGCCACCATCTGCTGCGCATTGCGGACGGCGGGGCTGATCAGGACACCGTGCTGAAAGCCGTCGCCATACTGGACAGGGCACTGTTGAGGCTGTGCCGGGGGCAGTACCTGGATATCTCGGGTGAGGGCAAGCTGGATGCCACCGAACAGTGGTACGAGCAGATGATTGGCGGCAAGACCGCCACCCTTCTCGCTGCTTCGGCGGAGATAGGGGCTCTCATTGCCAGAAGGCCCGAGACATTGGCAGCCTATCGGGACTATGGCTGGCAGCTAGGCTTGACCTTTCAGATGGTGGATGACCTGATTGGGATCTGGGGCGATGCCGCAACGACAGGCAAATCCGCCGCCACCGACATACAGACGCACAAAATGACTCTGCCAGTGATCTATGCCATGCGTAACGGGAGTGAGGCCGCCAGGCTAAGCCAACTGTATGCGCAAAGCGCTCTGAATGACCAGGAGGTCGTGGAGGTCGTCGGCATCCTGGAGCGATCGGGGGCGCGCGATTATGTGCAATCAGCGGCACATAAGCATGAGCGCCTGGCACTGGCGGCGTTGGACCTTGCCGAAGCCCAGGGCGCAGCCGCCGATCATCTGCGCCAGCTGACAACGGCGCTCACGGAGCGCGTGGCCTAGAGGATGGCTGCGTGCCCAGGCCAGAAGGTGGAAAGCGTCAGCGGGAATCTTCCCCGCGCAGCGGCACCAGGCACAGAAAGGTCAGGGTTTGCGGCCCTGTGTTGCGGAAACAATGCAACTCGTTGGGGGGGACCAAGACCGCATCACCGGGCTGCACCGGAGTCTCACCGCCCTCGCTCACGGCCGCACCGCTCCCCGCCAGGATGTAGACTTCGTGCTCCCAATCGTGGGTATGATAGGGTGACTCAGACCCGGGCGGAACCTCGAATTGACGCATCACAAACGTGGGTGCCCCTTGGGCCGGCCCAACCAGGACCCGTTTCTGGATCCCGCCCGGATATGGCACCGGACTGACTTCGGCGCTCTTGCGCACCAGCATGGACCCTGCACCT
>DIVN01000012.1 GCA_002435875.1 Anaerolineales bacterium UBA6131 | reverse complement strand
CTGCAACTATGGTGTCCCCATTGAGGCCCTGGTGGTCATCTCAGACATGAACGACGGCAAGCTCGCCTTTGCGGCCATAGGGAGTAGCAGCGGTGTCTGACCTTGGAAACGGCCAGCATGAGACCGTTGTCATTCTGGACTTTGGCTCGCAATACAGTCAGCTCATCTCGCGCAGACTGCGAGAGATCGGTGTCTACACCGAGCTACTGCCCCACGGAGTCGAATCGGCGGAGGTAAAGGGTCTACAGCCGAAAGGGATCATCCTGTCGGGCGGCCCCGCCAGCGTCTATGGTACGACAGCTCCAGAGCTGCCCGCCTACGTGCTCGATCTCGGCATCCCGATTCTCGGCATCTGCTATGGCATGCAATTGCTAGCCTTGGAGCTGGGGGGCACAGTACAGGCCTCTGCACAGCGAGAATATGGACCAGCCTCCTTCCACATAACCGTCGCTTCACATCCTCTTCTGCACGGTCTCCCCGAGGAGTTCCAGGTGTGGATGAGCCATGGGGACCAGGTGACAGAATGCCCCCCGGGTTTTCAAATCCTTGGTAGCACGGACTATGCTCATGTCGCAGCTTTCGCGCATGACGAGCGGCGCATCTTCGGTCTCCAGTTCCACCCAGAAGTTGCACATACGACGCGCGGAGTGGACATCCTGCGCCACTTTGCATACGACATTTGCGGATGCCAGGGGACGTGGCAGCCTGCCACATTCGTGGCGACAACTGTCCAGGGGATACGACAATCGGTCAAGGATGGCCATGCGATCTGCGCCCTGTCAGGCGGGGTCGACTCCACTGTGGCTGCCGTTCTGGTACATCGCGCCATCGGGGAACGATTGACCTGTGTGTTTGTCGACCACGGTTTGCTCCGGCAGGACGAGGCACAGACCTGTCTCGCCTTCTTCCGCGCCCATTTAGGTCTGCGCGCAGCGCACGTGGACGCGCGAGACCGATTCATGGTGGCTCTCCGAGGTGTTACCGACCCCGAAGAGAAGCGGCATATCATCGGGCGGGAATTCGTGCGCGTGTTCGAGGAGGAGGCGGAGCGGCTCGGCTCTGTTCGCTACCTGGTTCAGGGCACCCTCTACCCTGACGTGATTGAAAGCAATGCCGCGAACAAACAAGCTGCCCGCATCAAGACCCACCACAATGTCGGGGGCTTGCCGGAGCAGATGAAGCTCGAATTGATCGAGCCGCTGCGACACTTGTTTAAGGATGAGGTGCGCAGAATCGGACAAGAACTGGGGCTGCCTGCACAGCTCGTGTTGCGCCAGCCCTTTCCAGGTCCCGGGTTGGCTGTACGCGTAATCGGCGAAATCACATCGGAGAGGCTGCAGACTTTGCGTGCCGCAGACGCGATCGTAACCTCCGAGATCGAAGCCGCCAATGTCACCCCTGCCGTCTGGCAATACTTTGCTGTCCTCACCCCAGTGCAAACCGTTGGCGTGATGGGCGACGGCCGAACCTACGCTGACGTGGTCGCTGTGCGCGCTGTGGTCAGTGATGACGGTATGACAGCCGACTGGGCACGCCTGCCGCACGACGTGCTCGGCCGCATTTCCAGGCGCATTGTGAACGAGGTGCCTGGCGTCAACCGTGTGGTATACGACATCACCAGCAAGCCGCCGGCGACGATCGAATGGGAGTAGCGGATGGTTAAGATCCTGCACTTTGCCGATCTGCACCTCGGCGTTGAGAGCTATGGGCGTCCGGACCCCGTCACTGGACTGCAGACCCGACTGCTCGACTTTCTACGTTCTCTCGACGAATTGATTGAGGTTGGGCTTGAGCAGAGTGTAGATATGGTCGTTTTTGCCGGCGATGCCTACAAGAGCCGTGATCCCAACCCTACCCATCAGCGCGAATTCGCGCGGCGCATCCAGCGACTTGCCAGCGCCGACATTCCCGTGGTGCTCGTTCCCGGCAACCACGACCTGCCCGGCACACCCGGCCGTGCCGACACGCTGGACATCTTCGCCACACTGCAGGTCCCCAAT
The DNA here is from genome assembly GCA_002435875.1 of Anaerolineales bacterium UBA6131. Classification (GTDB taxonomy): domain Bacteria; phylum Chloroflexota; class Anaerolineae; order UBA2200; family UBA2200; genus UBA6131. The sequence continues at coordinate 7,617 of DIVN01000012.1, read as the reverse complement.
GTATATGTTGCGGCCACGCTTAGCACTCTGCGCATCTTGACGCGCTCAGGGCCTGTGCAAGTGATTGCCTTGCCCTGGATTACACGTAGCAGACTGCGCAGTCCCATGGAGTCCGCCACCCAGACGCAAGCCGAACTAGAGCAGGTATCCCTGGCAAGGCTGCACGCTGAGCTACAAAGAGAGTACGAGGGTCTTGATCGAACACAGCCAACGATACTGGTTGCTCACGCCAGCGTACAGGGCGCTCTGTATGGATCGGAACGCAGTGTCGCCCTGGGTCACGATCTGGTGGTCCCTCAGGATATCCTGGTACACGACGCTATTGACTATGTTGCCCTTGGGCACATACACAGACATCAGGTGCTTCGCACCGCAGACCCGCCAATTGTCTATGCCGGCAGCGTTGACCGGATCGACTTTGGCGAAGAGCGCGAGAGCAAGGGGTTTGTTATTGCTGAAGTGAGCCGTGGCAGCGCCAAGTACGAATTCCACACCATCAGCACGACGCGCCGCTTTGTGACCATCGAGGTCAAGGCTACCAGTCAGGATCCGATGAAGCAGGTTGAAGAGGCGATCGCGCACGAGCAGATTGACGGAGCGGTCGTGCGCGTGGTGATTCACACTACACAAGACAAGAGCCACCTGCTCATTGACCATGAGATCTACCGCATGCTGGGCAGTGCTTTCAAAGTCAGCGCGATCATTCGCGACATACAACGTACGCAACGATCGCGCCTGCCAGCCAATTGTGCTGTGGAGCAGCTTAGCCCTCAGCAACTTCTCGAACACTACTTGCGCCTCCATCAGACTCCAGAAACACGCATCAAGGCGCTATTAGCCCGCGCAGAAAGCTTGATGATCAACACGGAATCGTAGCTGGCATGTTCGACGACCCACTGGGGTATAAGGCCGGCGTTGAGAAAGGCAGAGGCAAGATGACCGAAGAATTCCGCACCCGAGTCGATTCAGTCACTATCGTCAACGGCGTGAGGCGCGCTGGCGCGGGTAATGCTGGAACGCTCGACGATCCATCGATAGGCTCGCCTGGCCAGGTTCAGGGCAATACCTTCGTGCTGGTCGAGACAATCGGGGGCTTTGCTGATGCAAGGCGCATTCAGGAGCGTATCACTAGCGTTGTCGAAGACGCCTGCCAATCGCCGGGTAGCACCACGGCCGCGATACGATCCGCCATCCGGGCTGCCAATACCTTCCTGTACGAAGAGAATCTCAATGCAGCGCGCGAGCTGCGCGGCGTCGCGGGAGTAACCTGTGTCGTCTTGCGCGATGGTAACGCCTACGTGGGACAGAGCGGGCCATCCTTGCTGTACCACGTGAAAGCAGACCAGATGGACAAACTCCCGCAGTCTTCTACCTGGCTCTCGAGCAACTCGCTGCAGGATGTCGACGTGGGCCGCCAGCCTCCTTTGGGGCTGCGTCGCGAGATTGAGCCCGAGTTATCTCATCTCTCCCTGACAGCAGGCGACCGCTTGCTGTTGGCAACGACGTCACTAACTCGGCTGGCCGCCGACGATCAGGTTTTGGGTGCAGCACAGGAGCTCAATGGCCGCTCGATCCGTGAGAGCCTGGCGGGCCTGACCAGGGGTCANNCGGTGCAGGAGCTGAAGCCCAGGAAGATGAGATCCCCGCAAGCAGTGAAGCCGGCCTGAGCAGGATAGGGGCTGCGCTGCTGCGGCGTTTTGCTCGGCCTTCTACTGCTGACGAGGGCTACCTGGACGACTCTACGCTCGAGTCCGAAGTTGAGGAGCAAGAAGTGCTGCCGTCCGTCAGCTTACGGTCTGGGCTGCAGAGCATCGTTGGGGCCGTCAAACACGTTGGCAAGGAACTGGGCAGACTGGTGACTCACGTGTTGCCCGATTCTTCGGCAATTGCCGGTTCGGCACGCACCCGTGCTCCGGCAGGGACTGCCAAGACTCGCGTGGCTGCGCGGGGAGCTCCAGGTGCACGCTATGACCGTCGTTGGCTGTGGGCGGCTTGGGCGGTGCCCCTTGTGGTTGCCTTGCTGATGGTGCTCTCACGAGTACAGCACGGAAGAGCCGTCCAGGCAGAGTACCAGCAACTCCTCGATTCCATTGAGCAGACCAAACTATCCGCGGAGCTGAGTCCAACTGCCTCGGAGCAGCGCGCGAATATCGCCAGCACTTTGACCCTGATCGAAAAAGCATTGGCCATCAAACCGCAGGAGCAGGGCCTGGTGACGGAACGAGAGGCTATGCAATCCTGGCTGGACCGGGTGAACCGAGTCTCTCGCCTCTTTTACTTCAGCCTGCTGCAGGAACTCCCCTCTGGGGCGGGAAACGTGAGCAGCCCGCAAAGGGTGATCGCAACAGGCAATGACGTATTTGTCCTTGACGCGGGCACACAACGTGTCTACCAATACCTGCTTAACGAGGCTGGTGACGGGCTCCAGACGCTTACAGATGATCCCGTGCTCTTGCGGGCGGGCGACCAATACGAAGGTGCGGTGGTCGGCCCTCTCCTGGACATGGCCTGGGTCGAGGCCGGGGGCTTTCGTGGCACCAGCGGTTTGTTCATCGTTGATCAACAGGCACAGGCCTTTGTGTATGATGCGCTGATGGGCATGGCCCACCTTCCAAACCTCACAACGGCGCTCTGGCAATCGCCACGAGCCGTCAGCGGCTACGTCGGAAGGCTGTATCTGCTTGATACACAGGCGAAGGATCTTTATCGTCACGTGCTGACCAATACCGGCTATGAAGGCGAGCCAAGCACCTACTTCCTCAGTGCTCCGCAGGCGGACCTGGGGACGGCTGTGGATCTCGCCATCGACGGCAACGTGTACATCTTGCACTCTGATGGGCAGATCTCCAAGTACCAAGAAGGGGTTCCGGTGCCCTTCTCGCAGGAAGGCATTGACGAGCCCATGCGCTCACCCACAAGCATCTGCAGCACCGGATTCATGGACGAAGAAGGCTATGTCTTTGTTGCCGATTCGGGCAATCAAAGGATCGTCCAGTTCAGCAAGACCGGTGGCTTTGTCCGACAACTGAGAGCGTCAGACCCTGTGTACATGGATAATCTCAAGAGTGTATTCGTCGACGCCACAACCAACCGGATCTTCCTTCTGAATCGTAACATGCTCTACCTGGCATATCTCCCCGAGTGAGGGTGACGGAGTCAACTAGAAACTGAGATGTCACTCATTCTGGGCTTGGAAACGTCCTGCGATGAGACCGCCGCCGCGCTGATTGCGGAAGGCCGGCATATACGCGCCAATATCGTCGCCTCGCAGATCGAGCTGCACCGGCAATATGGCGGCGTGTACCCAGAGCTTGCGTCGCGCCAGCACGTTCTAGACATCGTGCCGGTCATCGAACAGGCCATGGCTCAAGCCCAGGCGAGCTGGCAAGATCTGGACGCCATCGCAGTAGCATGCGGTCCTGGGCTGGTTGGTTCGTTGCTTGTCGGAGTGAACACGGCCAAGGCCCTCTCATGGAGTCGGCGACTGCCTCTGCTAGCCATCAATCACCTAGAGGCCCACTTGTATGCCAACTGGCTAATCGTGCCCGGATCTGGAGCAGAGCCCGAACACGACCCGCCTGCGCCGCGGCTCCCTGCGGTCTGTCTGATTGTGTCAGGCGGCCACACCGACCTGCTACTTATGGAGAGCCACGGCCAATACCGGCCGCTCGGGCACACGGTGGACGACGCGGCGGGTGAGGCTTTCGACAAAGTCGCACGGCTGCTGGGGTTGGGCTATCCTGGTGGGCCTGCCATCCAGGAAGCAGCCACCGGGGGGGATCCTCGCCGCTTTGCCTTGCCAAGGCCCATGCTGGATGAGGGCTATGATTTTAGCTTTAGCGGCCTCAAGACAGCCGTTCTGCACATCGTACAGGAATTCGAGGGGCAGGAAGCGGCTATTGCCAGGAGCAGCCGCTCGCCGTCAGACGCTGCGCAGGACGGCACCCCGAGGCTGCTTCCTGTAGCTGACCTGGCCGCGAGCTTCCAGAAAGCCGTTGTTGATGTACTAGTGGCCAAGACGGACCGGGCAAGCCGCGAGTTTCAGGTTGACCAGATCCTGCTGGCCGGAGGCGTCGCCAGCAACCGCCCATTGAGAGAAGAGATGCGGCAAAGGTGTTCAGTTCATGTGCGCTTCCCTCCGCCAGCTCTGTGTACAGACAATGCGGCGATGGTTGCCTGCGCCGGCCACTTTCGACATCTGCAGGGTGACCATGCGGCGCTGGCGCTGGATGTGGTGCCGCGCTTGGGGCTGACGGAGCGCATGGAGCGAACTGCATGAGACACTCCTGTAGGGGTAAAGGTTGGTAGAAGCTGGCTTTTTCGCCCAGGTTCATGATCTGGTAAGGCAAGTCCCAACAGGGCGCATCGTCACATACGGCCAGGTTGCCAGGGCGCTCGGACATCCCAGACAAGCGCGGCTCGTCGGTTGGGCGGTGCGTGCATGCCCAGCCGACGTCCCCTGGCATCGGGTAGTGAACGCAAGAGGCATGGTCAGCATCGGAGACCTGGTGCGCGGCTTCAATGCGCAGAGGGCTCTCTTGGAGGCCGAAGGGGTCAGTTTCGATAGCCAGGGGCGTATTGACCTGCGCGTCTACGCATGGCGCTACTGAGGAGTTCATGAGGAAAGCTATGCAGAATGCCAGCCAAGAGCAATTGCGCAAGTTGCCGAGCGTTGACAGATTGCTGGGCCTCGAGCAGCTACGTGGACTACAGGAAGAGCACGGCCATGACCTGGTGGTGATGGCCATCCAACGGGTCCTCGCTCAAGTGCGCACGCGAATCATGCAAGGCGAAACCTCTCCTGCGCCCGAGCAGCTAGGAGCGCAGGTCGAGGGAGAGCTACTACTGCTGCTGTCGCCAAGCCTATTCCCCCTCATCAACGCCACAGGAGTTATCATCCATACCAATCTCGGCCGGGCACCTCTCAGTGCGGCAGCCCTGCGCGCACAGCAAGAGGCTAGCGGTTACTGCAGCTTGGAATACGACCGGACTGCTGGTGGGCGAGGATCGCGTTACGTTCATGCTGAGGACCTGCTCTGTCACGTTACGGGGGCGGAGGCGGCACTGGTCGTGAATAACGATGCCGGCGCAGTGCTATTGATCTTGACTGCGCTAGCGCGTGAGCGCGAGGTTGTCGTGTCACGGGGGCAGCTCGTAGAGATCGGCGGTGGTTTTCGCGTGCCGGACGTGATGGCGCAAAGCGGGGCCCGACTCGTCGAGGTGGGGACCACCAACCGCACCTACACCCGAGACTACGCTGCTGTCATCACCGCAGACACTGCCATGCTGATGCACGTGCACACCAGCAACTTTAGGTTGATCGGCTTTGTGCATTCGGCACCTCTCGCCGAGCTCGTACAGTTGGGGCACCAGCATGATCTGCTGGTAGTCGATGACATTGGCAGCGGCGCCCTGCTGGACACCGCGCAGTTTGGCCTAAGCCACGAGCCCACAGTACAGGAGAGCCTCGAGACGGGCGCCGATCTAATCTGCTTCAGTGGAGATAAGCTTCTCGGCGGTCCCCAGGCCGGGATCATCGTTGGTCGGGAAGCGCCCCTTCGGGTGCTGAGAACCCATCCGTTGACGCGGGCTCTGAGGGTAGGCAAGGGTGCCCTCAGTGCGCTGCAGGCCACTCTACTACACTACCTCAAGGGTGAGGCAATCCGGCAGGTGCCAGTGTGGCGCATGATGTCGCTCAGCGGCACGGACATAGAGCCTAGAGCCGAAGCACTCGCCGCTTCGGTCCGGGCACACGGAGCCGAGGCAAGACTGGTGGATGGCTGGTCAACCGTCGGCGGAGGCTCCGTTCCAGGGGAGCACCTTGCCACACGGCTAGTTGCCATTAGCTCTACGGCCCCGCAAGAACTGGCCAAGCGGCTAAGGCTTGGCAGTCCAGCCGTCATCGCGCGCATCGAGGAAGACGATGTTGTGCTCGACCTGCGCACCGTCGACCCCGCTGCTGACTCGGACTTGAGACGGGCACTGGAGTCCGTTCTGTAGCCGGTGATGCGCGTATACTTTGCTGCGCTTGGCTGCAGATTGAACCAGAGCGAGACTGATACCTGGATGCGCAATCTGCCCAGCGGATGGCAGGTAGTCAGCGACGCGCGAGATGCCAACATATGTATTCTGAATTCCTGCGCCGTCACTGCGACGGCAGCACAGAAATCACGCCAGCTACTGCATCGTCTCCACAGGAATAGCCCTCACGCCAAGATCGTCCTCACGGGCTGTGCGGTCGACGTCTATCCGGACACATGTGCGCAGTGGCCCGGCGTGTACATGACGGTCACGACGGCGGACAAGGATCACCTGGTGCAGCGCGTTGTGAGCGAGCTTGGCACAGCGATGGGCAACGGGGCACCGCCGGGCGCAATCCGCAGAGATCATGCGCCACACGGACGCACCCGCGCACTCGTGAAGATCCAGGACGGATGTGACAACGCCTGCAGTTACTGTGTCGTTCGACTGGCTCGTGGCCATCACCGAAGCCGTGCCCTGCCCGACATTGCCCAGGAGGTTTTGCAGCGCCAACACGAGGGATACCAAGAAATCGTCCTCACCGGCGTGCATATTGGCGCTTACGGGCAAGAATGGAGAGAGTCGCTCGCCCACCTTGTGGACACACTGCTGAGGCAGACTGAGATTCCGCGTCTGCGGCTATCGTCGATAGAGCCTTGGGATCTGACACAAGAGTTGATAGCGCTTTGGCAGAGCCCTCGCCTGTGTCGGCACATGCACCTCCCGCTGCAGAGCGGATGCGACACGACGCTACAGCGGATGAATCGCCGCTACAACAGCGAGCATTATGCCCACCTGGTCCAGGCAGTGCGTCAGGTTGTGCCCGACATAGCCATCACCACGGACGTCATTGTGGGTTTCCCTGGGGAGAGAGATCAGCACTTTGCCGAGAGTATCCAGTTGGTGCGCGACATGGGCTTTGCCCGCATTCACACATTCCCATTCTCGATACGCCCTGGAACCGCTGCCGCGCTGATGTCAGAACAGGTGGGTGCGGACTTGATCAAGCGCCGCGCTGCAGCAATGAGAGCAGTGGGGCGTTCCAGCAGCGAGATGTATCAGAGACGATTCCTAGGCCGCACCCTCACCGTACTCTGGGAAGGGTCGCGGGCAGCTGAATGGTTTGGGCTGACTGACAACTATCTACGTGTGGTGGCCATGGACGCAACAATCCAACGGAATACCATCACGCCGGCGCATCTGCTGGAGTGGACACCGAGCGGGATACGTGGCGAGCTGGGGGCACGGCCGGACGATTGAGCAACGGCTCACCGCATCCGGTACTTACCCGACTTGTGCCGACAAGCAGGGGTCGATGAAGGGTGCGATGGTCGCAGCGGCGCTGGGGTCGAGCCCCGGCGTGCGCTTTCCCAACCGAACACGCACTCTCGCCCACCTGCATTTGGCCGCTGCATAGAATGTCGCTAGACTGCGGCTGCTACGGGGGTAGTCACTGCGCAGCATGCCGCGCACCCTGGCAACACCCCAGGCTTGACAGAGCGCGACGGGCGACGAACACCTTGAGATCTGGCACTAGGTTGGCTCACAGGAAACGGTAAGGATCATCCAGCATGGCGGAGTTTCAGTACAGGGGCC
>DIVN01000148.1 GCA_002435875.1 Anaerolineales bacterium UBA6131 | reverse complement strand
CGAGGGCCACGTGCTCAAAGAGGCAAACAAGCCCGCCAACAAGCCAGCGAACAAGGCCTAGACCAAGCACACACAAGCCAGCGCGACTGACCCCGGGGGTGCGCAAGGACCCCGGGGTCACCGTGTTTGGCGTCAATCCTCTGAGGTGGCATGAGCATGATCACCGATACAGCGGACCTGCCTCAGGGCAGCCTAGCCAGTGAGTTGCGACAGTGGGTGCACGCCGTCGAGGTCAGCGGCCGGGCTGTGCTGCCCGATACGGGTAGCGAGCTGCTACAGACCATCGNNATGCAGCCCGCCTCTTCGGCGCGGCTGCCTCATCCATCGCGCTGCTCGATGGGACACAGAGCACCCTGGAATTCCGGGTGGCTACGGGCGCCGGGGCCGGCGAAGTCGTCGGCTTGCGCATACCGGTTGGCCAGGGTATTGCCGGATATGTGGTCGTGACCGGCCAACCCCTGGCGGTATCCAGCGTGGATGAGGACCCACGATTTGCGCGCGAGACCGCCAAGAAGACTGGCTACGTGCCACGCTCGATTCTGGCCATGCCGCTTCTGTATCAGGATCGGCCGATTGGCGTGATAGAGGTGTTGGACAAAATTGACGCACCATCATTTGGCATCCAGGACATGGAGCTGCTCGGCATCTTTGCCCGACAGGCCGCCATTGCCATCCGAGGATCGATGGCTAGTCAGCACATTGGCCAGGCGCTGCTCGCGGGTATCAGCCGGCTCGTCGAGGATGGAGCCGTGTCGCCGATGCCGAACGTGGAACAAGCTCTGGCAGGCCCAGAGCCCACTCCCGCCGAGGCAGAGGAGATAGTGGCCTTCGCGGATATACTGAGCCAGCTTGGCCGCATGGGCGAGGCGGAGCGTCAATCGTGTGTGCATCTAGTCCGTACGTTCCTCGACTATGCGCAATCGCGGATGGGTGTGACCGATGAGCGATGAGCTGCGTCCCGCGTGGTCATCTGCGTTTGCGGCCACGGCCCTGCGCCAGCTAACCGCAAGCGGCCCTATCGGCCGCATCGAGCCGGACTGGGCATGGGGCGGATCCGATGGGCAGGGTGTGCGTGTGGCGATTGTGGACAGCGGTGTTGAGGCTGACCATCCGGCCATCGGCGGCCAGTGGAGTGGCGGAGTCATCGTTTCGTACGACGGCCGCACGCGAACAAAGGTGCGCATCGAGGAAGACACGGAGAAGATCGACCTGTTTGGCCACGGCACGGCGTGTGCGGGCATCATCCACAGTCTTGCGCCCAAAGCAGAAATCTATAGCGTGCGCGTGCTGGGCCGAGATCTCACCGGTCGCGCCATGCAGTTTGCCGGCGGCTTGCGTTGGGCCATCGAAAACGACATGCATGTCATCAACCTGAGCCTGAGCACTTCGCGCGACGAGTACTTTGGCCTCTTTCACGATCTGGCTGATAAGGCCTACTTCAGGAACCTGATGTTGGTCTCGGCGGCCAATAACCTGCCTGGCGCAAGCTATCCCTCGCTCTATTCGTCAGTGGTATCGGTGGCTGCGCACGAAGGGCATGACCCCTTCACGTACTACTACAACCCCACACCGCCAGTCGAATTCGGCGCACCTAGCATTGACGTACGCGTAGCCTGGCAGAACAAGTCCAGCATTGTCACCACAGGCAACAGTTTCGCCGCCCCACACATGGCAGGCATCATTGCGCTGCTCCGCGCCAAACATCCCGAGCTGACGCCGTTCCAGGTGAAGACGGTTCTCTATTCTTGTGCAGCGAACGCACATCCAGAAGCCTTTACCTAGCGCCGGCGGCCTTCGTCCCGTTCGCGCTACTTGCGGGACAAGCCTTTCGGGCCGGTGCCCTGAGCGATAGTTGGCTGCGAATGGCGCCCAGGCACATAGATCCGATCGAACGTTGCGCGCCCCGAGGCAGGACTGCGCGAGCCGCAATATTCCCCTGGCATAAGCAGACCGCCTGGTTGACTCCATCTCATGTAGGCACTATAGTCTGAACGTTTGCCTGCATTGCGATCACCGCGTTACGGAGTGTGTTAGTGAGCAGCCCCAATTCCACGTTGCCCAATCGCCAGCCCGTTTCGTTGACCACACATATGCTCAACCAGGTCCGCGAGTTCTGGGAGGCGATGCGCAACTCGCCCCAGGCATTTCGACTGGTGTGGGCCGCAAGCCGGCGAGCTGCGCTCGCGGGCGCTGGCCTGACGGTTGTCGCCGCCCTCATACCCGCCGCGCAGGCGTGGGCAGGCAAACTGATCATAGACGCAATCATAGCGGCTGCGAGCCAGAGTGGAGATGCGGCTACCGGCCTCCAACGGATCGTTCCCTACATTGCCCTGGAGCTCGGCCTGCTCGTGACAGGCTCCGTGACAAGCCAAGCACACAGCCTGACTAACCGTATCCTCCAGATGCAACTGGCGAACCACGTAAATGGCTTGGTCATCCGCAAGGCCATCAGCTTGGACCTCCGCTTCTTCGAAGATCCCGTTTTCTACGATACCCTCCAGAATGCCAGGCGCCAGGCGGACAGCAGCGCGCTGAACATCGTGAACTCGACCCTGCAGATGGCACAACAGATGATCACGATTATTTCCCTGGTGGCCTTGCTCGTCAGGTTCAGCCCGTGGCTCGCAGTCATCGTCTTCGTGGCCGCCATTCCAGCGTTTCTGTCGCAATCACAGCATGCCGAGCGCGCCTTTCGTGCCGTCAGCCGGCGCGCGCCGGAGTCGCGCTTGCTTAACTACCTCGAGACACTGCTCACGGGTAACGAAAGTGTCAAAGAGATTAAGCTGCTTGGCTTGGGACCACCACTCCTCGGGCGCTATCAAGCGCTGTTCGAGCGTTTCTACCGCGAGGACCGCACGATTGCCGAGCGCCGCGCGATTGCAGGTTTGGGTTGGGGCCTGCTGTCCAACTTGGTCTACTACGGAAGCTACGCGTGGATCGTTTCGCGCACGATCGCCGGCCTTATCACCTTGGGCGACATGACCATGTTCCTCAGTATCTTCCGCCACTCCCAAAGCTCGGTTCGCACCCTGCTCGATAGTCTGAACCGACTCTACGAGAGCAATCTGTATCTAGACAACCTGTTGACATACCTACAGCTGCAGCCGCAACTGGTGAATTCCACCGATGGCTTGATCGCACCCGCCCCCATCGCCCAGGGCATCGAATTCCGACACGTGTCGTTTCGTTACCCCGGATCTGAGACCCTGGTCCTGCGCGACATCAACCTGCACATTCGGCCGAGCGAGCGCATCGCTTTGGTAGGTTTGAACGGTGCAGGCAAGACAACCCTAATCAAGCTTCTGACCAGGCTGTACGATCCCACAGAGGGACAAGTACTGCTCGACGGCGCGGACCTGCGGGAGTACGATCTGACCAGCCTACACCAGCGATTCGGGGTCATCTTCCAGGATTTTGTCCGATACCAGTTTACAGTAAGGGAGAACATCGGATTCGGCCAGATTGATGCGCTAGACGATTTCGCTCGGATTACGGGCGCAGCGGACCGCGGTGGCGCCAGCTCCCTGGTCGAGAGACTTCCCAATGGGTACGATACGGTGCTTGGACGGCGTTGGGAGAAGGGTCAGGAGTTGTCGGGAGGCGAGTGGCAGAAGATCGCATTGGCCCGCGCTTTCATGCGCAAGGCAGAGGTGCTGGTCCTGGACGAGCCAACTTCCTCGCTCGACGCGCAGGCTGAGTACGAGGTGTTTCAGAGATTCGGCGAGCTCATGGAAGGGCGCATCGCCGTGCTGATCTCGCACCGCTTCTCAACAGTGCGGATGGCAGATCGGATCGTGGTGCTTTCGGAAGGCAAGATCACAGAATTGGGAAGCCATGCGGAGCTCATCGAGCGCGATGGGGCCTACGCGCATCTGTTCAATCTGCAGGCCGAAGGATACCGATAGTTACAGCTACATACAAGGGTGCCGGCAGAGTGCCCTCACAAGTAAGGGCCGACGCCCGAAATCAGCACCACCCCCTGAATAGCGGGCCGTTTCATTGCGCCCACTCTGTGGAGCCACTATGCTACAAGGCAAGATCTAGCTTGCCTTTCAGCATAGTCCAAACATCATGCATCGCTTCACTCACCTTGCCCGCGGGCTGATAGGCGGTCACGGGCTCGCCCTGCACCATGGCTTCAGTGACAGCGTTGTCATAGGGTAGCAGCCCCGCGAACGCGATGCCTATGTCCGCACAGAACCGGGCAATCTCATTGGCCTGCACAGGGTGGATATCGGCCTTGTTCACGCACACCAGCGCCGGCACATGAAAGTGATCCAGTGTCGCCAGCACACGCTCCAGGTCATGAACACCAGACGCAGTAGGTTCGGTTACCAGCAGGGCCAGGTCAGCCCCCGCACTGGCGGCAATGACCGGGCAGCCAATCCCGGGCGGGCCATCGACCAGGACCAGAGATCTTGCCTCCTGCTGGGCCAAGAGGCACGCTTGCGCTTTCACGACGCTGACCAGCTTGCCTGAATTCTCCTGGGCGGCGAACAAGTGAGCATGGAAGAGCGGGCCGAAGCGCGTCTCGGAGCGGAACCACAGCCCGGCCTGGCGCTCGTGCATTGCGATGGCCTGCACCGGACAGCCATAGAAACACGCTGCACACCCTTCGCAGGCCAAAGCATCCACGGTGTGTACGTTGTCTTGCACACGAATCGCATCAAAGCGGCATAGCTCGGCACATCGCCCACACTGGGTGCAGATTAGGTCATCGATCGACGCGCTCTGGCCGCCCATGAATGGGTGCTCCTCGAGCCTACTGGGGTGCAGTACCAGCTCCAGGTTGGCGGCGTCGACGTCGGCATCGGCCAGGAACAAGGGCACTTCTGCGCTAGCCAGATGCGCAAGAGACGCTGCCACCGAAGTCTTGCCAGTTCCGCCCTTGCCGCTGAGTATGACCAGCTGCTTCATCGCGCCACCTGCGCCAAAATGGCCGAATACAGTGCAACAAAGCTGGGCCGATACTGCGGAAAGGCCCCTACCAACGTTTGTCCCCCCGCAATGGCTTCGGCGATAGCGCGATCCAAAGGAAGGCGCATGAGGATAGGAATGCTCTCGCTGGCGCAATAGTCATCCACGCCAGCATCGCCGCAGCCATCACGATTGACGACCACGCCGACAGGCAGTCCCAGCTCACCGCGGGCAACCTCCACGGCCAATCGCAGGTCGTGCAGGCCGAAAGGAGTAGGCTCGGTGACCAGGAGCACGAAATCGGCGCCATGCATGGTTTGTACGACCGGGCATGAGGTACCGGGAGGCGCATCGAGAATAGCGACATCGCTCCCCAGTCCCGCACAACCCGCAAGGTGCTCTTGCTTCAGTGCGCGAATCAAGGGAACGCCCATCGCTTCGCCCACGTTCAGGATGCCATGGGCAAACAGCAGCGGCCCCGCGTGGCCTGACTCCACGGTACCCAGCACGTGAGGGACTTCGCGGATGGCGCTGGCAGGGCATTGGACGCAGCAACTGCCACAACCATGGCACATCTCATCGAAAACGAGAACCACCTTGCCTGCGAGCACGATGGCGTGATAGGCACAGACCTCAGCGCAACGCCCGCACAGAGTGCAGACGCCGCTGTCCACCTGCGGCACAAGAATGCTCACTGACCGGCGCGCGTGAATGACCGGATGCAGGAATAGCGCTACATTGGGCTCTTCTACATCGCAGTCGATTAGGCGCACTGTTGGTGCTACATTCCCGCCCGATGGGCCCGAGGGAGCTGATGTACATTCTCTCTCGGCAGCAACGGTGAGGGCCAGGCTAACAGCCACTGTAGTCTTGCCTGTTCCGCCTTTGCCACTGGCGACCGCGATGATCACGGTGCAACTCCAGTGGCGGGCACCGCCAGGCTGCCTGACGCAAGACCAGTACTAGGATTGAGCAGGCTTAGGAAAGTGCTGCGTGCAGTTGACGCCCGCGCCAGCCACGAGGCTTGTCCCATACGTTCGATTCTGCTTACCTAGCTCTCATGGTCCACGATGTCACCGTGGCCGTGCTCGACGCTCTCGTGGCAGGGAGCTGCGTTCAGCAGCTCGCCACCCAGGTAGAGCTCAACAGCNNAACGCACCGTGCCACAAGCACCAGTCACCGGCTCGATGCCTGCCTGCTGAAAGAACATGATCGCGCGGCCACCCATTCCTCCGGTAAGCATGACGCTGGCGCCAAGGCTGGCGATGAACCCGGGTACTTGCCCAGGCTCATGGTTAGGATAGAAAGGGTTGTCGACGGTGCGCACAGCGCCCACAGCACCATTTTCGACATCCACGAGAACAAAGGCAGGGCAACGGCCAAAGTGTTCGGCGACGATGCTCTCAAGACCATCCTTGCTTTCTGCAGAGACAGCAATTCGCATGACAGTGATCTCCTAGTGTAGCAGTTGTGAGTCGATTCTAGCGGTTGCGCCAGAAAGAGGGTCGAGCCTTCTCCACACGCTCCAGGCGATGGGTCTTGAGCAGATCAATAGCCTGGCGCACTGTGCACGCCGGCACAATGTAGGCGGGTACACCTGCAGATTCGAATACTTGAAGGGCATTAGGACCCATGGTTCCAGACAGAATAGCTTCGGCCCCGTGGCTAATGACGAATTGAGCTGCCGACGTGCCGGCACCGCCACCCTGGGTCATGGCAGGATTGGGCACTGCCTCGAAGACCAGCGTATCCGTATCTACGAAGATCATGGTTGGCGCGCGTCCGAATACATCACTGGCCTGTGCGTCCAGATTCGTTCCTTGCGCAGAGATAGCAACTTTCATGGTAATTCCTTTCTGTGGCCCCGAGGTCAGTGACCCCGGAGGCATCATGCTAAGGCTTTATCGGTTGGTATCGGGACGCCAACGCCGCGAAACTCCGCCGAAAGGGCGGCACTGATGCTTCTTGGCGATCGGCGCCCCGGTGTTCGTGCCCCAGAGACGGTCGAAGATCAGCTCGAGCTACGCCCCTTGGTAACTGACTAGGGCTTCCATTCCTTCCAAACTTTGCCAACCAGATCGGGGCCTGGCTTGAGCGTCTTCTGCCCAGGCTGCCAGCCCGAAGGTGTAACCTCACCGGTGGCGGCCACGTGCTGGAATGCTTTAAGCTGCCGAATGAGCTCTTCGGGGTTGCGGCCGACTTCAGCCGTGAGCACTTCCATGGCGCGGATAACTCCATCCGGGTCAATGATAAACCGTCCGCGGATGTTGACGCCAGCGGCCTCATCATAGACACCATAGACAGTCCCGATCCGGCCTCCTCCATCGGAGAGCATGGGGAAGGGGACTCCACCATCGACCATCTTGGACAGCTCCTCCTCCTGCCAGATCTTGTGCACAAAGCGGCTGTCCACGCTGATGGCGAGGAACTCGACCCCGAGTTTCTTGAACTGATCGTAACTGGCGGCGACCGCCGCCAACTCGGTCGGTCAAACAAAAGTGAAGTCTCCTGGGTAGAAGCAGACTACGACCCACTTGCCCTTGTAGGTGGACAACTTGATATTCTTGAAGCCCTGGCCTGCGACATAGGCATTCGCTTCAAAGTCGGGAGCTGGCCTCCCAGTGCGGGCAATGTTCATGCGCGGTGCCTCCTGTGGCATCATCATTCCTGGTCCCTGCGGCGGCGCGGGTGGTGCGATGGGCCCGCCTGCCGGCTTGACACAACCGTCAACTTCCTTGGACATGTAACCTCCTTAAGATTCTCTATGGCTGGTCGTCTTCGACCGTCTGGAGCAAGTGAGCGGCGATGGGCTGGAATGCATCGGCGGCTAGGTCTTCGATGTTCCCAGCATCGCATGCGACCGCGACGCGCGGATCCACGGGCAATCGCCCCAGCAGCGGGACATCGATGCGCATCGCGATTTCTTCCGCATGGCTAGGACCAAAGATATCATAGCGCTTGCCAGTATCTGGACACTCAAAGTAGCTCATATTCTCGATCAGCCCGAGCAGGGGGGTGTGCATCTGCTTGGTCATGTCCGCAGCCTTACGCACGACCATGCCAGCCAAGTCCTGCGGCGAGCTTACCAGCACAACGCCTGAGATCGGCAGCGACTGCATGACCGTCAGCGAGGCATCAGAGGTTCCTGGGGGCAGGTCCACGATAAGATAATCCAGGTCTCCCCAGAACGTATCGCCCCAAAACTGCCTGATGGCAGAGCTAATCAGGGGGCCGCGCCAAATGACTGCCTGATTCTCATCGGGCAGGAGCAAGTTAATGGACATGACCTTGATCCCTGTCTTGCTGGACAACGGCACCAGGCCGAGGGGGCTTGGTGAGAGCCTTGCGCCGTCGCCAAAGAACATCTTGGGGATGCTAGGCCCCGTAATATCGGCATCGAGAATGCCAACTTCCTTGCCCAAACGGCGCAACGCTACAGCCAGCAGGCCGCTGACCAGCGACTTACCGACGCCACCCTTGCCGCTCATGACGGCTACTACATGCTTGATCTTGTTGTAGTCAACCGCAGCGCCCTCTTGGTCTTTCTTGGGCGAGAGACCGATGCGCCGCTTTTCCTCGTCAGTCATCTCTACGAACTCGACCGTTACCTCGGACACGCCTGCCACAGCACCTACCGCCGCTCTTACGTCGCTAGTGATCTGCTCACGCATTGGGCAGCCCATCACGGTGAGTGCGACTGTGATGTGCACTCGCTCCTCATCAATTTCCACCTGGCGTATCATGCCAAGGTCGATAAGGCTCTTGTGCAACTCCGGATCCATCACCTCTCGCAGTGCCTGACGCACTGCCGCTTCTGTTACCAACGTTCGCTCCTCCTTCGAGCACATTGCCTGGGGATCGCGCCGGTCAGCGGTGAAGCCCAAGCTCTTCACCCGGCTACTACAACAAAAAGGCCTGCTTCAACGAAATCGGCTGTCCGCCTTCTGCAGCCTGAGCTTGTCCCTGGCTTGCTCCAGCCATCCGACGTGGTCAACAGTATACGCAGCAAAGTCGGGCACTTGTGGCTTGATATCGAGCAACGGTGTACCGGCCAGGATGTCGACACTCGATGTGCAGCGTCGTGCCCTCGATGCTGCACAAACTAACAACCAACATGCCAATCGGATTGGGCTTGCGAGGCGCCCTGGTAGCAAAAACACCGCGCGGCGCAGACCAGCCCTACACCATTTGCACGCCGCATAGCACGCCCGCGATATTCTGGAGGAGGCTATGTAGCCAGCCTATCGGCTGACAGCTTATCTCCACGCTATCTGCTGCTCCCGCGCTATGACGATACGGTGGCGTTATGCACTCTGCTCTGTCTCGAACGGCCAGGCGACGAACCCGCCCTCCAGAATCTCCACGTTGTGATGCCCCTGGCCCTCCAGGATACGCGAGGCCTCCCAGGCGCGCAAGCTCGTCTTACAGTAAGCAACAACGCGCTTGTCCTGAGGCACTTCGCTAGCTCGGGCGCGGAGCGCCCCGAGCGGGATAAGTGTGCTGCCTGGTATGCGGCCCGCATGATGCTCATCGGGGGTCCGCACATCAAGCAACATGAATTGCTCACCTGCCTGGCGGCTGGCCTGCAACTCGGTGCAACTCACGCCCATCAGCAGGCCATCCAGCTTGTTGCGCAGGGAGTTGGCGCAGTGAATGAGCACGTCCATCGCTTCCGAGTAGGGAGGCGCATAGCTCAGGTCCAACTGCGCCACATCGTCTACGGTCATGCGGCCAGCCATGGCGGTAATGGCCACATCAATGCGCTTCATTACCTCGCCGGGGCCTACGCCCTGAATGCCAATCAAGCGCCGGTTAGCCTTCTCTGCAATCAGTTTCAAAATGACAGGCTGATTGCCCGGATAGTAGTGGGGCTTGTCGGGGGCAGAAACCGTCATAGACACAACAGGCACGCCTAGCATCGCTGCTTGCTCGACGCTCAGCCCAGCGCGCCCTACGTTCCAGTCGAATACCTTAAGCGCAGTAGCGCCTGCGACGCCTGGGAAACGATCAGCACGCCCGACAACGTTCGAGCCTGCAACACGACCCTCTTTGTTGGCCACTGAGCCCAGAGGCAGGAAACAGCTTGTCCCGCGAACGAAGCAGGATTTCTCCGCACAGTCGCCGGCGGCATAGATATCGGGGTCAGAGGTTTGCAGATATTGGTTGACAGCGATGCCTCCAGCAGGGCCAATCAACAGCCCGGCTTTTTTGGCAAGCTCAACGTTGGGCCGCAAACCGATACTGAGCAGGGCCAAGGGAGCAACGAACGAGCCCTTGCTGGTCACCACACTCTGCAGCCTGCCATGTTCGTCGCCCTCAAAACGCTCAACCCTGGTACCTGTCGCGACCGTGACGCCAACCTGGCGCAAGTGCTTCTCCACCAGACAAGTCATATCGGCGTCGAGCATGGGCAAAATATGGGGAAGCATTTCTACGATGGTAACCCCAGAACCACATTCCCTGACCGCTTCGGCCATCTCGATGCCAATTAGCCCGCCGCCGACAATGACGACCTGGGGACAACTACTGTCCCGCATGTACTCGCGAAAGCGATCGGCGTCTTCCAGTCGCTTGAGCCGCACGACGTTCTTAAGGTCTTTGCCAGGGATGGGTGGCTCGAGCGTCTCGGCGCCGGTAGCAATGACTAGCTTGTCATAGGGCAGGCGCTGTGTCTCTCCCGTTTCAACGCTCTGTACCTCAACCTCTTTCGCCGGCCGGTCCACGGAGGTGGCGACGGTCTTGTTAAGGATCTTGATATCCTTGACCTTGGCGAAGAACTGGGGATCTCGCAGTACTCCCACCGGTGTCGCAATAAGCTCCTTGCGGTCGTGCACCATGCCAGAGATATAGTACGGCAAGCCGCAACCGGCATAGGACAGGATCTCGTCCTTCTCAACGATGGTGATCTCGGCACTTGGGTCGAGTCTCCTCGCCCGAGCAGCGGCTTTGGGGCCAGCTGCTACACCGCCAATGACCACGATTCTCTTGCCCATGCGTCCCCCTTCCTTTATGCTTCGTTGCACGCTATTGACCGTTTACATGTTTCTGCATGTGAACGTCGTAGGTTTCGAGAAAGTGATGCAGCACGCGATCGGTCTCACGCAAGCTGGCGACCCAGTAGGTCAGGAACTGATCACCGGCAGAGGTAATCTGGTAGAGCCGGCGTGGAGGGCCGCTCCCTTCAGTGTCCCACCGAGAGATCACCAGCTCTCGACTCTCAAGGTCACGTAGCTCCCGGTAGACCGTGCTCAAGTCAATCGGGCTTTGTTCAAAGCCAAATTCATTGAGCTTATCCAGCAATTCATAGCCGTAAGCTTCACCACAGTGCATGATGAGCAAAAGGCAGGGCTCCAGGAACCGCTCGATGCGGCGGGGGCATACTGTCCTCCCTCGCACGCGAGCTCTGTGCTGAACACGTGGCATGCGTATGTACTCACTCTACCCATATGTGCGACATGCATATACCATACCACAGTCGAGTTAGGCCGTCAAGTTGCGGCTGCAGTACGTAACGTGAGGCCCCAACAGCACACAATCTCTGCTCAATCTGGTGAGGGCAGCATCGGAGCACAAGAGCACTGGCTGCTTCGCAGTCATGGCATCGCGCCGTCGAGAATGCGCCAGCAGGCTTGTGCGCAAGAGCCGCAACGGCATCACCACAGCGCGATCAACCGCCCTGCCTTGGGATGCCTGCTCAGGCTGAAGTTGTGCGTCTAGCCGCCAGGCGACCTCGCTCGGTCAGGCTCCAAACGCTGCCAGTGCTCCCGGCAGCGCAGCCAAGGCCAGAACAGCCCATGCAGGACCCGCAAGATGGTGAAGCTATCAGTGTTGCATAGCCGGCGCGCCGCAGATCTTCCAGCATGCTCTTCAGAAGTGTGGCGCTGACCCCCAGCCCCTGTGCCAATTCGGACAAGGACTGCGTGTCACCGCAGCTCAGCACCCATAGCACTCGTTCCAACACGCGATCGCCCTTGCTCGGCCTAGCTAGAATCCCAGGGCGCGGGCCACCGAGTAGCTTGCGATCCCTCCGGCAAGTGATACTACCAGCAGAAGCACAACACAGAAGGCGGTCCACCGCCATGAGTTTGTTTCTGAACGTACGGCGGCCATCGTCGCCGCGCAGGGGATGAAAAGCATCTGCACTACGAGAAAGGCAAGCGCCGCTGCAGGGGTGACGTGGTTTCGCAGCACAGTGGCGAGTTGGCCCTCCCCTGCGCCGCCGTACAGAACCGCAAGAGTAGCTAGCGAGTTCTCCTTCGCCACAAAGCTACTAAGCAGCGCAACCATCATTCTCCAATCCAGGCCCATGAGTCTTCCAAGGGGTTCCAAGGTCCGGCCAAATCGTGCAAGCAAACTTGCCTCAATTCCCCCACCAGGGATCGACGAAAGGGCCCACACCAGCAGCGATGCCGCCAGGATTACCGTCCCGGCCTTCTCCAGGAAGGAGACGAGACGCTGCCAGGCCAAAGTGCCAATAGTCCGCCAGTTGGGAATATGGTAGAGAGGCAGCTCCATCACAAAAGCCACCATCTCGCCGCGAAGCACGAAACGGTTGAGCGCTATCCCGACCAATGCCAACACGCCCAGGTTGACGGCCACAAGCCCCCAGGAGACCAGAGTCGGAGCGGTGAAGAACGCCGGAGCGATGGTGGCCACTATGGCCATGCGCGCGGTGCAAGGCACAAGTGGTGCCAGCAAGATCGTCAGAAGCCTGGCACGCTCAGAATCGACTACCCGTGTGCCTAGAACCGCGGGCACGTTGCAGCCAAACCCCAGGAACAGCGGGAGGAATGACTTGCCATGCAATCCCATCAGGTGCATGAAACGATCCATGACATAGGCCGCTCGTGACATGTAGCCGATGTCTTCCAAGGCCCCAAAAATCGCGAAAAACACAAGGAGAATCGGAAAGAAGGTGACTACCGTTCCCACGCCGCCAATCACACCATCAACGATCAAACCAATCAGCCACGGTGGAGACCATGCCAACCGCTGCTGTGCCCAGTTGGCCAAGCCAGCGACAAGATGGCGGTAGATCAGAGCCTGGACCGGCGACCCAACCGCATAGGTGAGCCAGAAGGCAAGCCCGAGGATGCCCGCCAGGATGACGAGCCCCCAGAAGGGATGGGTTGCCCACCGGTCCAGCCGGTCGGTGAGCGTAATCTGACCTGCCTTGGGCTTGACTACCGCCGCGCGTACCATGCGAGCAATCCACTCGTAGCGCCCTCCGGCCACAGCGAGGAAGGCATCCTCGTGCTCGTGCAAGATCTGCTGAATTTCTGTCCAGTCCTCGGGATGGAGACGATCGTGCAGCAGCTCGGTCAGTTGTCTATCACCTTCAAGCACCTTGAGGGCAACCCAGGAAGATGGGTATCCTGCTGGCACATGCTCCCTGACCAACTGCTCGATGCGTTCCAATACTTGCTTGTGGTCGGAACGGACGTCCGGCACGTTGGGTTCATAGTGGGCCCCAAGGCACACCAGGCCCCGCACGCGCTCGAGCAACTCCAAGATGCCTTGCCCTCGACTGGCCACCATGGATACAACGGGTGCACCAAGGGCCGCCTCCAATACATGTGGCTCGATCACCACGCCTTCTTGGTCGGCAACATCAAGCATGTTCAGGGCAACCACAACTGGCGCAGGCAGCGGCAGCAACTCTGCAACCAGGTACATGCTGCGTTCAATGGCTGAGGCGTTGACGACAGCGACGACCACATCCGGCTTTTCGCGAATGATATACTCTCGAGCAATCAATTCTTCTGGGGAATTGGCGCTCAGGCTGTATGTTCCGGGAAGATCAACGACCTCAAAGGTCAACTCGCCCTGTTGACATGTCCCTGTCTTCTGCTCCACTGTCTTGCCTGGCCAGTTGCCAACGTGCTGACTGAGTCCAGTGAGGAGGTTGAACACAGTGCTCTTGCCGACATTGGGCTGACCGGCCAGGGCTACACGGATCGGATGCTTCGGCTTGTCACTCATGGTTTATCAGCGTCGATGCGTACCCGGATCCGCTGCGCTTCGCAGCGCCCAAGCGCGATACGCGTATCACGCAGGGCTACGATCATGGGCCCACGTCCCAGGTTCTGGATTACCCGAACTCGCGTTCCCGGAGTGAACCCTAGCGCAGCCAGCCGGCTGCGAAAGCAGTATCCTCCGCCGATACCAATCAGCACCGCGGCGGTGTCAGCATCAAGCTTGCTAAGAACCAGCTCTTCAGCCACCGATACCCCCTGGATACTTTGCATGTACCTTTGCCCGATCCATCGCTAGCGCAGGATTCAGCAGATGCGGCACGCAGACTTTAGCCCCGTGTCGGGAGGTCTTTGTCGCAGGCGGCCGTCCTTGCTTACTTCAACCACAAGTCCAACCCTTAGCTACGATCTCACCCAGAAAGCTCACTTTTCTTGCCCCAATTCGTTACGGCAGGAAGCACAGACCCCAACCACCTCCATGCGCGCCGCAGTGACCTGGAAGCCAAACTCGCGTCCTGCCGCCCTGGCCGCTCGAGACAGGGACGTGCTATCCACTTCCCAGATCCGGCCACAAACGCTGCACACAAGATGTGCGTGTCGGTCTTCTCGATCTAGCTCGTAGTGGTGCCTTTCCCCAGCTAGATGAAGCTGACGCACAACGCCGTTCTCACACAGTGCCTTGAGGGTACGATAGACCGTGGCCAGGCTCAGCGTCGCATTAGCCTGGCGCGCACGCTCATAGATCTCGCTGGCGTCGAGATGCCCTTCGGCCGAGGCCAGTATGTCCATCACAATTCGACGCTGCGATGTCACGCGCTTGCCGATATCGCGTAGGCGGCTATCCGCTAAACTGCTTGTATGCTTCATCGGTGAAGCCAACACTCCTCATGCACATGCGAATCATTCGCAACTAACTCTATTGTAAGTGGATGCCCAGGAAATGTCAAATGGCTAGCCTGCGAAGATGGTGGAAACTTGTGATGGGGCTGAACAACGTTGCGCCCAGTTGGCGAGGCGAGAGTCAATTGGTGTCTGCTGCCACAAGTGAAAACAAGCCAGAGACATCGTCAAGCATGCACGGCGGGGATCCTGGTCGTCAGGGCCTGCTGGGGGAGTGGCTGATCGTGAAACTAGGCCTTCACAGCCAAGGCGAACAAGGTGATCATGAAGCGAGTGCTAGTGCACCTGCTCCTCGAAAACGACGTGCTCAGCCTGCAGCCAAAACGGTCCAATGGCAACGCTATCAGCGGTGGACCCGCTGTCCGTCAGCGCCAGGCGCTCATTGGAGGCGGGTATGTACATCCCTACCCGCAGCGAGAGAGGGCCCTGCGTCTTGCTGTCCGGTAGATCAAGTCGATACTCGCCACGGAGCTGGTCGCCAGGCTGCCAGAAAAGGGTGCCGAAACGCCCTCCCAGAGGGAGTGCATCCGCCTGTGCAACGATGCGTTCATCAACATCCAACAGATGGACAAACACCGTATATGAGTGCTGCATGGGCTGCAGACACTGCCAATAGAGTGCCACCAGCAGTGTGGTTTTCCCGTCAGAGTTGGATTCGATCTTCAGGTCGTAGCCATAGAGTCGCACCTTTTCACCCAAGATGTCCGACAAGCTGGTCTCGGGGGAGCTAAAGCGGAGGGACCCTCGCCGGCAATGCGAATACGACCGACCTCTACCGAGTTGCCAAGCGGCTGCCCTGTGGGATCGATGGCGGGGAGGCCGCCGTCCAGACGTTTCTCATGCACGCTCACGCGAACTGCCGCCACCAGGTCAGCGGGAGCATGCTCCACATCTATGGCGCAATCGTCCACGACAACCTCATCCATCAGCCAATTGGCGGTCTGATAGAGCCCCATTCCTGGCATGGTATCAAGGCCGCCGAGCCTTTCACTCTCGAAGCCAATCAATTGCAGGCTCACAATGTAGTTCTACTCAAGCCTGTCTTCGGCACGCCAGTAGAGCCGCACCCAGACAGGCTGTCCAGCAGCAGCCTCCGCAGAGAGGACCTGGGCCCCGATGAGCCGTATCTGGTCCCCATAAGTTACCTCCAGACGGGCAAGGTCGGCAGGGATCTCTTGCGATGCGATTCGCGGGGGCATCGCATAGGCCGGCCTGATTACTGTCCAGGGCATCGCCGCCGAGGCGGCCAAGAGCAGCAGGCTGATTCCCACGACAACACTCGGCCTCCAGCGCCGTGGTGCAAGTCCTGTGAGTCCAAGGACAAGGAGAAAAGAAAAGACACCTCCAGCCAGAAAGAGCAGACGTCCCTGTGCGCGGGTGATCGTTTGGGTCCAACGCAGGATCAAGCCCAGCATCACGGCAAGCCACAGCGCCGCGAGTGACCCTGCGCAGAGCGTCGCAGGCGGTAGGAGACCCTGCGGCGCCATACCGCAAAGGCCCGCAATGACAGGCCAAGGCATGCCATCAGTACAAGTGCCCGTGTCACTACATAGTACCACTCGGGAGCCAGGACATTCAGCCAGCCAAAGACGCCCCAGTACGATGGAAGTGACTCTGCCAGACCAATCAGCGCCTGTGAAGGAAACACAGATACATCGTGTACTGCAAAGATGGCGGCATAGTTGCGCATCCCGAGCGGGTTGCCGTAGGAAAGGGCATTCCGGAGATACCACCCACCTCCCACAAGAGCGGCGACCACTGCAGAAAGCAGTATCGAGCGAAGCAGGTCAGGCCACAAAGGCTTGGGCCTGGAACACCACCAGTGGACAAGATAGGCAGAGGGGACCAGGGCAAAGGTGGCCAACCCGCTCAGGTTTGACAGCGCTGCCAGACCAACCAGAGTGCCCAAGATGACAGGGGTACGATAGGGATGTGCACCTGAGGACGCAGCACGCACAGAAGCCAGCAACACGGCTGCTCCCAAGACTGTGACCATCACGTCGTTGTTAACACTGGCGCAGCTAAACAAGAACTGAGGATTGAAGGCCAGCATGGCTGCAGCGCCTAGGGCCAGACCGTCTCTGCGTGGGGCTAGCGTCAGCGCCAGACAGTAGGTAAGGTAGACCGTTACGGTGCCACAGACAAGAGAGAGCCCGCGATACCCGTAGAGCGTTCGCTGTCCGTAGCGTCTCAATCGTCGGTGTTGCAGGGTGCAATACCGCGTTCCTGTTGCCCAAGGTATGGGGCTGCCCCAGAGCAGCAAACTCATTGCGCGGATGTGCCTGCTGCCACGCATCCGTGTCCAGAGGGCCGACCAGCAGAGCACCCAAACCATAGTAGAGGGGAGGCTGGTGCATCTGACCCTGCTCCCACTCGTGCGACGATACGAACAGAGGAGGCAACCTACGCTCCTCGTAGAGATAGCGCACATACGCATAGTGCCCGTACTCGTCTGGCGTCTCGAACGGAGGCGTCTGCTGCACGTAGGTAGCGCCAACTACCAGATAGGCACACGGGATTAGCAGCAAATAGCGCAGGGAGGAGTTCTCGATACACCCTGGGCGCCCAGTTGTGCCGCGCACGTCGGCCAGGTTGCTGCCATCTAGCATAGGCCTGTAGTCATAGCTCCATCTGATCTGTAGGGAGAACGCCGCACCTCCATCACAAGCGGCAATATCGGCGCCTCGCTGGCTTCAAAGCTATCCCAGCACCAGGGATAAGCGCGGCACCCGTGACAAAACTGCGGGCCCGCCAAGATGCACGAACCGGAAAACAAGACAACCCTCCGAAGAGGGCTGTCTTGACCTTGGTCACGGGGACGACGGGATTCGAACCCGCGGTCTCCTCCTTGACAGGGAGGTATGCTAGGCCACTGCACCACGTCCCCACAAGCGCGCAATGATACCACAAAACGCGCCGTTTGCCAAAACCAGGTGCCGTCCTGTGCCTACTCGGTCTTGCTGCTCTCGGCCACCACGTTCTGAGTGATGTGCGCCGGCACAGGGTCATAGCGCAGGAACTCCATGCTGAAGTAGCCACGCCCCTGCGTCATCGAGCGTAGGTCCGCCGCATAGCGCTGCATCTCAGCCAGCGGAACCTCAGCTCCGATGACGCTGTTGCTTTTTTGCTGATCCATCCCCAGCACCCGTGCTCTCTTGGTATTCAAGTCGCCCAATACGTCGCCCATGAACTGCTCAGGCACGGTAATCGTGACCTTCATCACCGGTTCCAGCAGAATGGGGCCGCCATCCTCCATACCCTTCTTGAACGCCAGATGGGCGGCGAGCTTGAAAGCGATTTCGGACGAGTCCACAGGGTGGTAAGAGCCATCGTACAGCGCTGCACGAAAGTCGGTAGCTGGATAGCCGGCCAACGCGCCTTTCTCAATCGCCTCTCGCATACCCTTCTCGACGGCCGGGATGAAGTTGCGTGGCACGTGCCCGCCAAAGACTTCGTCGGCAAACTCAAAGCCGGCGCCACGCGGAAGTGGCTCAAAGCGCACCCAAATGTCGCCAAACTGGCCTCGTCCGCCGGTCTGCTTCTTGTGGCGCCCTTGCACCGACACGGTCTTGGTGATGGTCTCTTTGTATGGGACTTTGGGCACGGAGGTGACGACCTCAACGCCAAACTTTTGCTGCAAGCGGCGCACGGCGATGTCGATATGCGAGTCGCCCATACCCTGCAGGACCGTTTCGCCCGTGTCCGCATCTCGGCTGACAATCAGAGTTGGATCCTCCTCAACCAGGCGGGCGATGGCACTGCCCATCTTGTCCAGGTCCACCTTGGTCTTGGGAGCCAGGGCAGCAAAGGCCACCGGGTGAGGGAACACGATTCCTGGTAAGGCCAGCGGGTGATCCTTGTCGCACAGTGTGTCGCGAGTAGCCGTAAGCTGCAGCTTGGCCACGACACCGATATCGCCTGCTATGATTTCCTTGGTCGGGGTCTGCTCTTTGCCGGTCAGGTAGAACAGCTGTCCCAGTCGTTCCTCTTCGCCCTTGGTGGCATTGATCACGCGTGAGTCGCTCTGCATGGAACCAGAGTAGACACGGAAGTAGGTCAGCTTACCCACGTAGGGGTCGGCCATCGTCTTGAAAACCAGGGCGGCCAACGGGCCTGCGGGGTCAGGAGTAAGTCTCTCTTCGCTGTCATCGCGCAGCGCTTTTGCCACAGCGACATGGGCCACGGGTGACGGCAAATAGCGAGCGATGGCATCCTGCAACAGACGCACGCCAATGTTCTGAGTCGCTGAGCCACAGAACACTGGAACAATCTTGCCGCTGAGGACAGCCGCTGCCAAACCCTGATGTACCTCGTCGTCAGTCAACGCCTGGCCATCAAGGTACTTCATGATCAACTCGTCGTCTGCCTCAGCCGATGCTTCAACGAGCTGCAAGTGTGCAGCTTGCGCCTGTTCCATCAGTTCTGCGGGGATCGCACTTGCGGCCTTGCCGTCACCCAGGTAAGCCTTCATTGACAGCAAGTCAACCACACCCTTGAAATCAGCCTGAGAGCCAATTGGCAGGTGCACTGGGACAAAATTCGCTGAGAACTTGGCCTTGAGCTGGGCCAGGACATTCGACATGTCGGCATTCTCGCGATCCATCTTGTTGACAAAGACGAAGCGAGGCAATTGCATTTCGTCTGCATACTGCCAAACGAGCTCCGTGCCAACCTCCACGCCCGACGCGGCGCATACCACTACCACGACCCCGTCTGATACTCGGACCGCGCCCTTGACTTCTCCCACAAAGTCGGCGTAGCCAGGCGTATCAAGCAAGTTGACCTTGCATGCCGCCCATTCCCAAGGCAGAACCGAGGTATTCACCGAGATCTTCCGCCGAATCTCCTCAGGGTCATAGTCCGAGGCAGTGTTTCCCTCCTCGATCTTACCCAGGCGATTGATAACACCGGCATTGAACAGCATTGCCTCGGCCAGCGAGGTTTTCCCGGCTCCGCTGTGGGATACCAGGCTGACGTTCCTCAATTCGTCCACCTTGTGATTCTTCATCGAACCTCCTTGATACATAAAAGCACGCCCTGCGAGAGGAGACCGCCAGGGCGTAATCCCGCTACAAGCGCACGATTTTAGAGCAGAACAAACAAAGTGTCAATTCATCGTTCCGACTCACAATAGCTGTTA
>DIVN01000183.1:6539-6681 GCA_002435875.1 Anaerolineales bacterium UBA6131 | reverse complement strand
TGATGTCAAAGAACTTTTCCATGCCAATGTCGGCGCCAAACCCGGACTCGGTCACAACATAGCCTCCGGAGGCGAGCTTGACCGCGATCTTGTCGGCGATGATCGACGAGTTGCCAGGGGCGATGTTGGCGAATGGGCCGGC
>DIVN01000183.1:0-6484 GCA_002435875.1 Anaerolineales bacterium UBA6131 | reverse complement strand
GGGTTGCGCTTGCTGTCAGTCCCGATGACCATTCTCCCTAGGCGTGCTCGCATGTCAGCCAAGTCGGAGGACATCATCAGGATGGCCATAACCTCGCTGGCAACACTGATGTCGTAGCCTGTCTGTCGCGGCCGCCCGTCATCCTTCGTACCCAGGCCGATGACGATGTTGCGGATGGCGCGGTCGCTGATATCAACCACCCGGTTCAGGATGATGCTGTAGGGGTCGATATCCAGACGGAAGAAGCGACGTCGGTCGGCTTCGCTCAGGTCCGCTGGCTTCTCCGCTTTGATGCCNNCTCCAAGCGTGCCTTCATCCAGGGTGCGAACTCGCCCCGTGGACAGAGGGCCCTGGCGAGCCGCTCATCGCTCATTGAATCTTCGTGCATGATGCGCGCATCGACTGCTGCAGCGAGGAGGTTGTGCGCGGCACTGACCGCGTGGATATCGCCCGTGAGGTGCAGGTTGAAGTCTTCCATCGNNTCGCCGGTCAGGTGCAGGTTGAAGTCTTCCATCGGCACAATCTGCGCATATCCGCCGCCGGCAGCACCGCCCTTGATCCCGAAAGTGGGACCCTGCGACGGCTGGCGGATGCAGGTGAAGACTTTCTTTCCCAGGTAAGTGAGTGCCTGGCTGAGGCCACAGGTGGTTGTGGTCTTCCCTTCGCCAAGGGGCGTAGGGGTAATGGCAGTCACATCGATGTACTTGGCGTTGGGGCGGTCGTTGAAGCGGTCCAGCACGTCGAGGTGAACCTTGGCCTTGTACTTGCCATAGTAGTCCAGGTCATCTTCTGTCAGGCCAACCTCGGCCGCTACCTCACGTATGGGGCGCAGCTTGGCCGCCTGAGCAATCTCGATGTCGCTGGGCACGGGTGACTTGACGTCGACGATCATGTGTTCCTCCTTCAGCTATGCTTGCCTAGATCGAAACACAGGAGCTACTGCACGATGCAGCGCACCTGGCACGAACCCTGGTAAGTACAGTCGGCGAGACGTCCAATTGGCGTTCACCAATCGAGGACCACGCGCTACGGTCAGACTGGCCTATGTACAAGGCCACGATGTCTGGATTCGATTGTGAATTCTTTCACTTCCTAGCGGCGCCCTATACTAACATACCTCGTAATGCTTGTCAAACCGAGGTGGGAGTAGAAGGCAGCGTTTTGTCTAACTACTAGGTGGCTTGATTCTTGGCAGCCTCCACAACGTTGCTTAGCAGCATGACGTTGGTCATGGGACCAGTTCCCCCTGGGACGGGTGTGATCATAGAGGCAACTTCGACGGTCTCCGCAAAAGCGACATCGCCGCACATCTGCCCATCGACAAAGTTGACGCCAAAGTCGATGACAACTGCCCCCGGTTTGATCCAGTCACCCCGAATCATCTGCGCCCGGCCGACTGCTGCGCACAGGATGTCGCCTGTCCGGCAAACTGCGGCAAGATCGGATGTCTGAGAGTGGCAGATGGTAACTGTGGCGCTCTCGCGAAGCAACAGCATCGCCATCGGCTTGCCAACGATGTTTGAACGCCCGACCACTACAGCGTGCTTCCCCTTTATCTCTACATGGTTCCGTTTGAGGATTTCCAGGCCGCCCGCCGGCGTAGCTGGTACGAAAAATGGTCCCACCATAGGCGGCCGCCCAGCCGGAGCGACTTGCGTCAGTCGCCCCGCGTTCACTGGGTGAACGCCATCTACGTCCTTGTCTGGGGAGAGGGCATCCTTGACGGCCGCTTCGTCAATGCCCTTGGGAAGGGGTTCCTGAACCATGATACCGTGGATACTGTGATCTGCGTTGAGCTCACGCACAAGGGCGACGATCTCGGACTGGCTAGCGTTCTCTGGAAGGGTGTGCAGTTGGTATGCCATCCCGCGGCCGGCGGCTGCCTTCTCAATGGCTCTGGCATAGCTTGCCGAGGCCGGATCCTCTCCTGCACGCACAACGGCGATCGTTGGTGCATAGCCGAATTCGTCTTTGAAGGCCGCAACTTTCACACTGAGCTCATCAGATAGCGTCTTGGAGAGTTCCTTGCCGCTGAGAACCGTGGCTGTCATTGGTGTCTCCTTTCAGTCTACGATTGACTGCCATAACTGACGGATGCAGACGCACGGTTGAACCACAGTCGAACCGTGCACCTCAACTACAACTTGGCTTCCACGTCGCGCATTACCTGTTCTTTGAGTTCGGCCTGCCCTTCCAGAAGCGCATGCAATCGCGCCTTGCCTGTCCGCACGAACTCTTCATCCTTGATGCTACCCAGGTTGATCAATACGTTGAGGGCCGCGGCGCGCAAGGCTGCCTCAGCCATGAGCGCGCCGACACCAACATCGCTGACGGCGCGCACGTTGCCTTTTTCAGCACTCTCGGGACAGAGCCGGAGTATCTCGACACAGGCTTCGGCCAGGTCCATAGGGACCGCCGTTGCGTTCTTCAGCGCTTGCTGGATCGCCGCGCTGCGCGCCTCCTTCTCGCCCTCGGTCTCGCGGGGCAGCTTGTACGCAGCGGACACCTGGGTGTACACAGCAACATCGGCCTCAAGAAGCTCGACACAGCGATGCCGAAGGTACTCGGATCGATCCAGTATCCTCTGAATGTCCCCCTGCACTTGGGCGTACTGCTGCTTGCCAACTGTCAGGTTCGCCACCATGCTGACCAGCGCTGCGCCCACGGCCGCCGCAAGAGCAGCAGCACTTCCTCCACCTGGAGCTGGGGCGGCGCTGGCTAGCTCATCCAGGAAAATGTTCACGGACTTGTCAGAAAGCATGTCGTCCCTCCCTGTTGTTATGCTGACGCTACTCAACGGCCAGGCTGATGTCTGATACCATACTCTCGTAGCTCCAACCGGACGCATAGACGCGCAAGCGCACGATGCGCCGAGGCTGTACTGGCAGGACCTCCAGCAGGTTCTCGGATTCGTAAAAATACCATTTCCCTTGCTCAATAGGCTGACTATTCATCGTCGGGTTGTTATCCCGGTTCTGAAAGTAAAAGCCGTGGATCCACTCATTCTCGTTTCCGTACACGTCGCGGTACAACACGCGGATCATCAGAGGGTATTCGGAACTCAGGTAGCCACCGCCAGAAAGGCTCTGATTGATCACCTTGACGTTGGAGCGCACCTTGATGGTCGTCAGTGGC
The DNA here is from genome assembly GCA_002435875.1 of Anaerolineales bacterium UBA6131. Lineage (GTDB taxonomy): Bacteria > Chloroflexota > Anaerolineae > UBA2200 > UBA2200 > UBA6131. Next base: position 3,349 of record DIVN01000183.1, on the reverse strand, counting down.
TCTGGCAGGTCACGGTTGATTTCCTGCTCGATGATCGTCTCGCAATGGTTGTACTCGCCCCCGCTTCGGAAGAACCGTACCGCACGTCGGCCCTCATCGACGATCAGCGAGACCGTGCCGTCTACTTCCCCTCCATCCCCTCCCTGCTCGTTGAAGGCCAACCAGCCATTGTCAAGCGGCGCACTAAAGTCCCCATTGGTAACAAGGTCGCGCTCGGCCTTGAGGGGGGTGAGGGGTGGCTGCCCGATGGGCACGATGGTACGCTGGCGCGATGACACGGTGACTGTCGAGGAATCGGCATCCATGGCTGTCGCCATGGCGACCTGGGCCGCGCCGCGCTGCACAATGACCTCGGTCTGCTGATTGCTGATTTCGAACGTATAGCCCCCGTCCTCAGCGAGATGAGTGTGTGCATGTATGCTCTTGACCAAGAACTCAACAGGCCATGAGCCGCGGAGCACGGTATTCGCCCAGAGCCTACCGCCCTTGGCTGTGATGGAGACGTTCGCCGGTCGCGGGCTCAAGCTGAAGCGGGGGGTGCGCATCTGCTCCAGTACGACACTGGTCTGAGGAAAGAGGCGCACGGAAGATTGGTCAAAGAAGGTAACCACTGCCTCGGCAGTCTCGTCGACACTCACCACTGTCCCTTCAGGAACGGACAGACTCTCGCCCTTCAACAACGGCAGGGCAGTGCCGTTTCGGGGGTCCTCCAATACCGCAGTGCCTTCCAGGCAGGTTATTCTGGCCTGCTGAGAGCGCGTGGCGTTGTGCAGGACAAAGCGAATGCTCAGGGGAATGGATATCGCGAGTGCGAGGAAGACAGCCAAAGCAGTCAGCGTGACAGTCCATGCCAACCGCTGTGGATTGCGTTGCATCAGAATCGAACCTCAAAGCCAGCGTACCGTCCAGCAGTCGTTTGCCATTCGACTTTCACGTCCGTTACCTCCGCCGCAGGTGGACCGCGCTCGAGCCAGCTAAGGAGTTGGCGTGTAGCTTCGGGGCTGCCTTCAGCGACGACCTCAACCGACCCGTCCGGGCAATTCCGAACCCACCCAACCAGTGAAAGGCTTTGGGCCTCCCGAACTGTGTGGTAGCGATAGCCTACACCTTGCACATCGCCCCGTATCACAGCGTGCAGTCGTATCATCTCGGGACTCACTTGGCGTGACATGGCTTGCGAGATTATACGCAAGCGACATTCCGGCGCCAAAACCGATGCACTAATGAGCAGGCCAAACAGGGACTTGGCTTTTGCCGGCAGTATCCAGCTCGGCTTCAGTGCAATCCGATGGCCCCACCTGCGCCTGACCGATGTGCCCGGGCTACCAGGTGACAGGCACCATCTGTCGTTGATACTGACGATCCCAGTAGTAGACAAACCGTTGCGCCTTGCCAAACTCGTGGACGCCCCTGGTGACCTCGACGTCACGCTGACAATAGTCCAGGACCTTAGCCAACTGGCCCTGACGATACCAGCGCACTGCTTGCAGCCCGTCCGCCGACTTGCCGATCCGCAAAGTGGCGGTTGCCACTGATGAGAGTGAAGGACGAAAACCGAGCCGCTGCGCAAGATCCTGCATCATGTCAAGGGTCGTCGGCTGTAGGGAATCAAGACCGTATGGCCTTAGCACTTCATAGTCGAACTCTTGCACGTTAAAGCCCACTACGAGATCCGCTGTCCTGAGCTCCTCAATCAGCGCCTGTGCCCGGCTCTCCGTGTAGTGGTGATAGGCCATCTGCGCGGTGCTGTAGGTAACGGCTGCGGCCAGCCTCAGCTTGGCAATGTTCTCGCGTCCACCGACCTCATCCAGGGTGCGTTGCGTCTCCAGGTCAAAGTAGATGATGTTGATGGCCTCTGCCTCCGTAGTGAGATGGGGGAGCGACCCCAGGGCCGGGTGTCTGCGAAACAGTCACCGCTGGAAATCGCAGTCCTCATTCTAACGCATATCGCTGAGGCGACCAAAGCTGGAAGAAGCCTCCGCCGCGGCAGAGCAGGGGGGTGCCCATACGCTAACGGCTGGACAATAGCGCTTGCTACGTACGGCACCGTGTTCTAGGGGGTGCCCAGGTTCTTTGCATACATGATCAAGTCGTCACCCGGACGGTAAAAGTCGGGGACTCAGGTCCAGCGTCGAAAGCCGTGATGCTCGTAGAACGCGCGAGCTTGATCATACTCGGGCGTACTGCTCGTCTCTGCTACCAACAGTCGCCCGTGTTCCGCCCGCAAGTCCTGGGCCACATGGTCGACGAGAGCCCCAGCGACGCCCTTTCCTTGCGCCTGTCGAGAAGTGCAGAGCCAGTAGAGATCGTAAGTGCCCTCGGTCAGCGGGTGTGCACCGTAGCAGGCGAAACCCACCGCCTGTCCGCGTGGGTCCGCCGATACTATGAAGCGATAGTCGTCAGCAGGCGAACGGTTGATGTACGATTGGAAAAGCTCATCTACACAGGCTACCTCTTCTGAGGTAAAGACTCCCACATCTCGTGTTGCACCGAGGATGGCACTTCGGTCTCGCTCTTCAGCCCGGCGAATCTGAAACATGCGTCTCCTTTGGTATGTCTGAGAGGATTTTGATGATCATATCGGCATACTCATAACCGGCAGCTTGTGCTGACCTGGCAAATCCGGCATCGGCTGCCAGCGAAGGATTGGGGTTAACCTCCAACACGAACACGTGCTCGCCGCGAACGCGCATGTCGACTCGGCCGTAGCCGATACCTCCGATCGCACGCCAGGCGGCCAAACTCACCTGCTTGATGTGCCGCTCCAGCTCTGGTGTGATCCTGGCTGGGCAGATGACCGGTGTCCGCAGGTATTCGGTTGAAGTGGCCTGCCACTTGGCGGCGAACGAGACAATACGCTCCGCTGGCTTCTCGATCCCAACAAAGTCAATCTCCGAGACGGGAAGCACAACCGGCGGGCTACCCCAAATCGCCGCACTGAACTCGCGTCCATCGATGAAGGTCGATACAAGCGCGTCTTGGTGTTGAGCGTCGATGAGCTGCGCCACGCGGTGGCGCAACGCATCAAGGTCAGCGACGACCGATTGCAGGTCAATTCCGACACTGCTGTCCTCAGCAAGAGGCTTGACAATCAACGGAAATGACAGTGCTTGCACAGCGTCCGCCGAGACCTGATCCGCACTACAAAACACGCGCCACGGAGGTGTGAGCACTCCTGCCTGGCTGAGGCGCTCCGCCGCCTGTGCTTTGTTCAATGCCAGCGCCAGGGCCTGGCTCCGAGCGCCGGTGAAGCGGTAGCCCAATTGTTCGAGAGTACGGGCAGCTTCAGCTTCGTCGCCAGGGACACCCGAAAGTCCCTCATATAGGTTGAACACAACGTAGTGATCAG
>DIVN01000094.1 GCA_002435875.1 Anaerolineales bacterium UBA6131 | reverse complement strand
ACCTCTTGGATCGTGAGGCCGACCATGAGCGTAGCTGAAGTCTGGTAGACAGGCGGCTGGTTGCGCACCGCCAACCAGCTTGAGGTGGCCGCCACTGCCGTGGCCAACATCATCAGCCAGGCCCACTTCCAAACGGTTGCTGCAATTTGACGCAATTCCATTAGTCCTTATCTCCTGACTTGGCCTAAGGCCCTACACGTGCGCGGCTTGTCCGCCTGAGGCCAGTTGCATTATTGTACCCAATTGTGGCCAGCTGCACCACTTCTGGGACCTGCGGCCAACAGCTCCTGGTAAACCGTATCCCATGCAGCGTATACCTGGCGCCAATCGTAGAGTTCCTCGACCCATCGGCGACCGGCTTTCCTCAACGAGGCACTGTGGTCAGGGTCGCTCAGCACCTTGATTACGGCCGAGGCGAAGTCGTGCTCACTATCAGCGATGAGGATATTGTCACCGTCGCGATAGGCAATGCCCTCGCCACCGACGGTAGTGGAAACAACTGGCAACGCCCAAGACCAGGCGTCCAGGATCTTGACTCTCATGCCACCCGCAGAGCGGAGCGGCACAACAAAGACCGCAGTCTCAGCCAGCAGAGGGCTGAGATCGGGCACGTATCCGAGAATGTCGACATTGGCCTCCTCGTTCAGGGCCATGATGCGCGCCGGCGGGCGCTTCCCGATGCACGTCAGACGTGCGTCCGGCGCTTGGCGCCGCACCTCAGGCCAGACGTGCTCATAGAGCCACTCGAAACCTTCGACATTCGGCGGCCAATACATCGTTCCAAGGTACGTAATCCGTGTGGGCCGGGCGGTCGATTGCACCGGCTCGACTGCGTCGGTGTCCACGCAAATCGGTATTACGCTGCCTTGGATTCGACCGGCATCTGCTCCATCTGGCCATTCCAGCGTCTTGCGGTCCTCCTCGGTGACGAAGACGACCTGGTCGAACTGACGACAGACACGCCTCTCATAGCGCTCGAAAGCGCTGGCCTCGCGCCGTAGCAGGAGTCGCTTCCAGGGACTTGGCTCATTGCGGGCAAGGCGATCGATAAGTTGAAAGGTCGCGTTATGTTGGTCCAACAAGCGGCGCACACTCGGCCGCTTCCCGAGCAGCCCATACTGCGCCATCGGGATCTGGTCAGCATGGACGATGTCAAAACTACCATCGGCGAGGAGCTGCTCCACCTGTGCCTGCATCGCCGCACAGTGCTCTCTAGCGATGATGGCTGGAGAGCCAGTTACGAGGCTGACCAGAAGTGCGCGTACGTCATTGAGCCTGGTACGCTGCATCGGCACGGTATACACATGCTCAAGAAAGCCTGCGAGATGTGCGATGTCCTCGGGTCGGTCGTCGCCGCGTACGAAGGTGAGCAGGGTGACCTGGTGATGTTGAGCCAGGTGGCGCAAGACGTAGTAGGCGCGGATCTTGGCTCCGCTGACGAGAGGATAGGGCAGAAGCTCCGTGAGGAACAAGACGCGTGCCAACGTACTCTACCTGCCCCCCAGACCGAACATCACCGCTGCTGTCTTGGCCAGGATCGATAGCTCAAGATAAAGGCTGCGGTGCTTGATGTAGTACAGGTCATACTCCAGTTTGGCCTTGGCATCCTCTACGCTGCTGCCATAGCGATAGCGCACCTGGGCCCAGCCGGTGATGCCTGGGCGCACGGCATGGCGTGCCTGGTAGAAAGGTACCTGGGCCACCAGTTGGGCGACAAATTCCGGCCGCTCTGGTCGCGGTCCCACAAGGCTCATTTCACCGCGCAAGACGTTCCACACTTGCGGAAGCTCATCAAGCCTGGTCCTGCGCAGGAGGCGACCCGCTGGCGTCACCCTCGGGTCGTGCTCACTCGCCCACACCGCTCCGCTCTGTGCTTCAGCGGATGGCACCATGGAACGGAACTTGACTACGCGAAAGGTCCGGCCCGCACGGCCGACGCGGGTCTGCCAATAGAACAAGGGGCCGGGGCTCCAGATGGCGTTGGCCAGCGCGACCAACGGGGGAATGAGGGCAAGGATCAGCAGGCCTATGGAGGAAATGAGCAGATCGCCAAGACGCTTGGCCACCGCCAGGATGCGTAGCGTGGCAGGCTCTTCGCCCGGCAGCACGATGGCCAGATTCTGACCAGCGTGCTCAATCGCTACTCGACCGGTAATCTGCTCATGCAGCGTCGTCATCGGCAGGACATCGAGCCCCTGTTCGCGACAGTCAAGCAACCCTTGCATCAGGGAAGCTGACATCTCCTCCGGGTTGGTGATGGCCAGCACGACCTTGTCGACCATGTACTGTCGGACCAGCTCCGGCAGATCTTTGTGCGTACCCAAGACCGGTAGAGCCTGGACTTGGCTACCTGCTTTCCTGGGATCGTCGTCCACAAACCCAACCGCATAGTAGCCGGACCCGGCATACGGGTTCCCTTCCGTCGGTGCACCAGCCAGTGTCTTGGCCAGGTCGGCACCAGAGCAGCCGGCACCCACGATCAAGATGCGCTGCTGGAAGGCGGGTTGGGCAAAGACGACCGCATAGACCACGCGCCAGATTGCCACGCCGACGATCGTCACGACGATGAAGATGAGGGTCCACAGTCGCGAAGGCAGAAAGTACGGAGTGATATAGGGGATGAGCAGGTAGGAAAGCGCGGTAAACAGACCTGCGCGTCCCGTTCGCCAGGCGCTGTGGCTGGCGTCCGCCGTGGCTGCCAGCTCATGGCAGTCAGAGAACGACGCCCAAAGAAACCAAAGAGCCGTGAGCACCACAAAGTACAGCGGCACCCTGACAACCGTGCGCCACGAGAACTGATAGTCAAAGTGCAGCGCCAGCAGCACCAACAGACCGCCATTGAGCACGAGCAGGTCGACAACCCAGAGCAGCAGCTTCCGCTCGGGCAGGGTCATGCGCAGGCGCATTGGAGCGGTGCCTCTGATCTCCTCAGTGGCTCCAGATGCTGCCGCGCCGCCTACAGATTTCGCGCTGCTTTCACCAGGTACTGTCATGCAAATACGCTTGACCCCCAAGACAGGTGAAGACACTGCCTGCCCACCAATCCGCACGAGGTCATTCTACGCCAGGACGGCCCATTCACCAAGGCGGATGAGCCCAGGCACGTGGGGATCAATACCCACCGCGGTGCGCCAGGCCGGCATACATCGCCGCCAGTGCGGTCCCTTCTGCCCGGCGCTCCCGCTCATACCAGGACCGTCCGTCCACGCCAGCGCGTCGCAGGGTTTCCGGATCGGCAAGAGCCTTGGTCATTGCCGCAGCAAGGGCTTGCGCATCACCGGGGGGCACGATCCAGCCCGTCTCCCCGTCGACGACGTACTCGGGTAAGGCCCCGACGCGGCTGACCAGCACCGGCTTGCCGAAAAAGTAAGCCGCGGCCGCCAATGCCGACTGACTGGCCTCGATGTAGGGCAACACGACCAACCCACAGCGACGGAACAAGTCGACGGCCTCTTCATCGGTCACGAGACCGCTATGCAGCTGCACATTATCGGGCACCTGACGGCGGATATGTGGCTGCAGGCTGCCAGGCCCGGCGATGATCACGCCAACCCCGCTTCTCGCCGCGATGCGCGCTGCTTCGACCAGCACATCGAGCCCTTTGTAGGCCTCCAGCCGGCCGAGGAACAGCGCGAACGGCTCATAGCTGACAGATGGCGGTGAGGATGCCACCTCCTTTTGCCTTGCGTGGCTCAGGAAGAGATGCGTCAGCGGCGTGCAAGTCACCCGCGAAGGAGCCACACCCTTTGTCAGCAGCTCCTGGCGGTAGCGCTGGCCATGGACCAGCAGATGATCGGCCTCGCGGCGCACCCAGGCGTTCCAGAAGTAGAGCAGGCGGCCATAGGCCGAGCCCACGTGGGGATGCAAGTCGTGCAGGGTGTGCACGGTGGGCAGACCGCAGCGACGCAGTCCGCGAAGCAAGAACGGGTTGGAGAGGTGGGCGCCCGTGATGTGCACGATGTCGGGCCTCACCGAACGGACGGTTATGAGTGCCTCGCGGATAACTGAAGGTGCCGTGCGCAGGCCGTGGAAGGAAAAGCCCCTATCGCGCGTGTCGACAGGGGTGTGGATGACCACTTCAGGAGCGTAGCGGTCGCGGGGGACGAGGCGGGTGGTGACCAGGTGCACCTCGTGGTCGGCCTCCGCCATGCGGTTGGCCAAGTCGGCGGTGTATTGGTGCATGCCCCAGGTGGGGGAGAGGAGGACGTAGCAGAGGCGCATTCGACAGCTAGCTCAGAAGTTTTTCTGACCGATGGCCACGAGCGAAATTCCGAAGGGTACGGGCACAGTACGCTCAAGCCGTTTCAGAAGTGGAACTAGCTTATTGAACACCTGAAGCTGACCTGCAGGCGGGGTCGATTGTCGGCGTAGGCGCCCGTTGACGTACCAGCCGAGTGCTCCCACAGCATTGATGTACTGAAGCTTCAGGACGCTGAGGCCGACCTGTGCGAAAAGGGTCCTCATGGTGGTCTTGCTATAGCGTCGATAGTGGCCGATGGCGTGATCCATGGTGCCATAGAGCGCATCATGGGCTGGCACGACAAGCACCAGACGCCCCGCCTGGGAGAGAACCTGCGCAATGTGACACACGGCAGCCACGTCGTCTCGGACATGCTCCAGTGTGTTAAGCGAGACCACTGTGTCCAAGTCGAAGCGAGCAAGCGCGAGGAAACTTGCGTCGCTCACGTCGGCGGGCTGAGCGCGCATGTTCGGATACGCGCGAAACGTTGCAGCGACATGCTCGACACTCTCAGGCGAGTTGTCGACACCTACGTAGAGCTCGCGGTCAGTCATGTAACGGGCGAAGTTGCCAAGCCCGCAGCCGACCTCGAGCACACGTGGGCCAAGAAAGGGAGCGATCTCCTCGTAGAGCCACAAGTCGACCTGATCGATCAGCAGGCGATCCTCTCGCACGCGTTGCAGGGCCGCCTCGCTGCCAATGCCTCGGCAGCAATGCCCAATGGCGACAGTCAAGGGGTCAGAATCAGGCATGCACGACCATTTTGCGTCGCTGAGCGGACTCCCTTTCCCACAGCCAATCGATGGCGCAGGCGGCAAAGAAAACGAGGAAGGCATCCACCGGCAGGCGGTAGCGTACATGGGCCCAGGAGGCCAGATGAACGGCGGTGTAGCTCACAATGAACGTGAGAAACAGCAGGATGAACTCATACTGCAACCTACAGGCCGCATCGGACGTTCGAAAGGAGTCAGTTCGGCTGCCCCAACGCTCTGGACACCCGCGCAGAGCAGGCAACTCTCTGATGACCAGAAACAGGCCGAGCAGCATAAAGGGCAGGAACAACCCAAAGCTTAGCACGCGTGACGCGTTGCTGAGCAGGGTCGAATCAGACGTGGGCCAGAAGAGAAAGAAGACAGGGATGCGACTGAGAGACAGCAGAAGATAGCGCCCCGGATCCTCAGCGATGAAGCCAAGCCCCCTGATGAGCAGCGCGCGATCCAGTGCCGCCTCGTCTAAGCCACGCAGCTCGGCGGGTATCAGATCTTGATATGAGACGCCATGACTAGGAGACAATACGGCCTCGAACCGGGTGCCGTAGATCGGATGATTCGCCCAGAAAAAAGCTACGCCGGCATTGGTATTCGGCATCGTGAACCTGTGAAAGAGGCGATGGTTGCGCACCAGCCATGGAGAGACCAGAAGAAACGCCATCGCCCCAGCAAGAATGAGCGGTATCCACAGCCGCCGCAGGCGGCCGCTTCGCCAAGCCACCCGCACCAGCCAGAGCACCAGAAGAGCCCAGAAGAAGGCGATCACTTGACGCAGCAACAGGGTAACGGCCATGGCTGCGCCCAGCTCCAACCCAATGCCCAACCCTCTTGACGAGTCCGCTGCCCGGCCAGCTCCATCGCTGATGAGGAGAGCCAATCTCATTGCCGCATCTACCGCCCAAAGAATGCCTACGATGTAGAAGGCCTCGGTCATCAATGACGCAGAATAGTGCACAAAGTAAAAGTACACGGACGCGATGGCTGCAGCGATCAGGCCGACGCGGTGCCCAAGGCTGCGCGAGCCGATGCGGTACAGCAGCCAGGGCATTAGCAGCCCAACCGCGACAGCCTGTATCAGGCGAGCCAGCAGCGGCTGGTACCCAAAGAGCCAGTAGATTACCGCCAGAAACGACGTGTACAGATATGACCAGAAGGCAGTGGGTTCTCCAGCCCGAGCGTAGGGCCACCAATCTTGCCCAAACGTGAAGCCGTATCCAGTGGCCACGCGTTGCGCCAGGGCATCATATGAAAGCTGGTCGTGGGTTCCGCCACGGATCTCTTCGATGGCGTTGCCCAGGTACAAAGCATCGCCCACGCGCAGCAGCACGGAGAGCAACAGGATTAGCGCCAGGA
>DIVN01000110.1 GCA_002435875.1 Anaerolineales bacterium UBA6131 | reverse complement strand
TGTGGATGTTGACGGCGACTACATGCTGTACGCGCCGGAGGAACTGCGCATCAGGCTCGATAGTTCCACAAAGCCTCTCCCGGTTCCAGATGACCCAACTGTGCAGATGAAGGAATGCGCCTTGGATCCAACCTTGCCCTGCATGGCTCATCGTATCAGCCATATTGCTCTTGATCTGGGCTCCCCCTCGCGAATGCGAGACTGGTTGTGCGATACTTTCGGGTTTGACGGAAAACGGCAGTTCGCGCGGCGTGGCGAGTTCATCTCAGGCGTCTACTATGAGAATGCGCCACGTGATCCTCAAGGCCGCAGGCCTGGCCTGTTTGCGTTCTTCTTGCGCAGCGGATTGCGCGTTGCCCGGCTGAATCACATTGCTTTCGATGTTGACGACCCCGACGAGGCCATGGCGGAGATCGAGGCCAAGGGTGTGCAGGTTAACATGGGCAACGATGCAATGATTCACGGACCCGAAGACGTCTGGTATCAGATTGACAGTAGAACGAAGCCGATTCCCGTGGGGCATCCGGCGAACGATCCTGGCGTGCGCTACACAGATCCCGTAAGGTGATGGCGATGGAAGTGCAGCGACTTGACATTGAAGCACGAGAGATTGAAGAGAGATGGCAGTCTTGGAATGCCCGCTCTGCTGTTTCACATGCGAACTATTTTGCACCTGCCCGCAACGAACGCGTCGCCTTTCACCGACTGGACAAACCGATGTCGGAACTTAGGGTCGCTCTGGGCTCTTCGGGCGGTGTGTATGTTAACACGCAACCCCCTTTTGACATGGAGTCGCATCAGGGTGATGACTCCGTGCGTTGGATTCCTGGAGATGTGGAGTCCAGCGACCTTGCCTTCGCACATGATCACTACGATCATACCGACGCTGAAGAAGACCCAAACTGTGTGTTCCCCATAGACCGGCTGAGAGAACTCGCTGCTGACCGTGTGATTGGAAGTGTTGCTGCGGAGCATGTAGGTTTCATGGGATTCGTTCCAGATCCAACCAGACTCATCCGCGAGATAGCGCCGGGGGTGGCGTCCAGGCTGAAGCGCGACGGCGTAGATGCGGTTATCCTGTCGCCGGGCTGACCGCAGTGCCATCGGACCGTTGGTCTGATGCAGAACGCCATTGAGGAAGCGGGCATTGCAACCGTAAGCCTCAGCCTGGCCCCATACATCACGCTCGCAACTGGTGTCCCTCGCGCCCTCTATGTAAGATTCCCTTTTGGCGATCCCTTTGGCGAGCCTGGCAGCGTTGAGACTCAACGCACGATTCTGGTTTCTGCCCTGCAATGGCTGTATGATGCGCCCGAACCAAACCAGTTATACAAACTGATCGTATCCTGGCGGCGTTCTCGCCGTCGCCAGCAGGAGTGAGTATTCACGCTCAAGCCTTCCCCCTGCCCGGCAATTCTGATAATGGATAGAAACGACGAGCCTCTCTGATCATCAGAGAGGCTCGTTTGTGTTGCAGTTTTATGCCGAAGCCAATGCTAGAGCTTTGCCAGAGCCTCCCTGATTCTCACGAGTCCTTCATCTATGTCAGACTCTGAGCAGGCAAACGAGAGCCGCAGGAATCCCTCACCATACTCGCCGAAGGCAGAGCCAGGATATGTGGCGACTCCTGCGTGGGAGAGAAGATACTCGCTCAGCGCCTGGCTGGGCATATCCGTGGCCTCAATCTTGGCGAATGCATAGAATGCGCCATCAGGTCGTAGACACCGTACGCCAGGGATGCTATTTAAGCCATCCACGATTCGGTCGCGCCGCTGTCGAAATCTCGCAACCATCCGAGTGACATCATCCTGCGGGCCTGTGATTGCTTGTGCGCCAGCAGTCTGGGTGAATGTCGCAGAGCACGATATGGTGTTCAGCGCGATCTTCGTGATCTGCGCCGCCAGCGCCCTTGGCATCACCCCATAACCCAAACGCCAGCCTGTCATGGCATAGGTCTTCGAGTGACCGTCCACCAACACAGTTCGCTCGGTCATACCAGGCAGGCTGACGATGCTCTCAAACTTCTCTATATCGTAGACAATGCGGCTATAGATCTCGTCTGAAAGGATGAAGGCATCGTAGCGCTGGGCAATATCGGCCACCGCTTCCAGGTCGGAACGTTGCAGTATGCTGCCTGTCGGGTTCGAAGGTGAATTGAGAACGATAAGGCGGGTTCGGTCAGTTACCAGTTGGGCCAGCAACTCCGCATTGAAGCGAAACCCCGTATCCATTGTCAGCGGCATGGAGACGGCTTTTGCCCCCACGAAGTTGGAGATGGAGGCGTAGAATGGATACGCCGGATTGGGGCACAGCACCTCGTCACCTGGGCCACATAACGCCAGTATGGCAAAGTAGATCATCGGCTTGGCCCCGGGCGCCACGATTACCTGGTCCGGAGCCACGTCTACATGACGCGACTCAGAGATATGCTCTGCAATAGCCTTGCGAAGCGCGGCGGTGCCTGCTGCGGGAACGTAATGGGTTTCACCATTGCGAAGCGCTTGTATTGCGGACTCTACAATCAGACCGGGAGTATCAAAGTCGGGTTCCCCCGCATGAAGCGGTATCACCTTCTTACCAGCCGCCTTGAGCTGGACAACCTGTTGCAGCATGTTGCCCATGCCGTCTCCGCCGAGAAACGCCATGCGATCAGCGAGTTTCATTTGTCTGCGGTCTCCTTGGTTGCTCAGGGCAGTACAGTACGCCTGGCCGCGAATTGCCTAAAAGTAGTCACGAGTCCGAGTATGCTCCACGTACGAAGAACCGTGGCCCAGTTTGATGATCTCTGGCCAGACCTGCTCGTCCAGAGTGTTCTCCAGTTTCCGGATCGATTCGATCTGACTCTCCAGCGCTCTGATGAGATGCAGATAGGGCTCTGGTTCTGAGCGGGTAGCCTCGAGTTCCCGCTCCAACCTCGCGCGATACCCTTCTGCGTTATCCAGTAGGTTCTCCAGTCCATCTCGCAGAACCCGGATCTCCGGGTCCTTTTTCCTCTTTCCAGGCATTGAGATTACTCCCTCCTTGATCAGCTGTTTTCGGATGGATCATATGGGATTTGCTTGCACTGCGGTGCGGTGAGCGCTAAGCCAGATTGACCGAGTGACTGGGGCCCTTGCCCAGGAGTATGCGGCCGGCCTCCTCGGCAGCTTTGTATCGTAGATCTCGGATAGATTCCTGTGACAGCCAGGCGACGTGTGGCGTAGGCCACACTTGAGGCAGGGACGCGATGCCCGTAGGGTTCGGAGGCTCACTTGCGAACACATCTAGGCCAGCACCGGCGATCTTGCCTGATTTGATACAGTCACGCAGCGCATCTTCGTCAACGACGTCTCCCCGGCTGCAGTTCACAAGCACGGCCCCGTCTTTCATGAGTTGCAGACGGTCCTGCGAGATCAGGCCCTTGGTGTCGGCGCTCAGTGGTACGTGGATACTCGCGAAGTCGCTGTTGGCGAGGAGGTCCTCCAGAGATGCCTTTTCGGCTCCAAGTCCAGCAATCTCCTCGGCACTCACCCAGGGGTCGAAGACCAGGATCCGTCCCCATATTGGGCGTGCCCTGACGAGAAGGGCTCTGCCGATACGCCCTGCCCCAATGATGCCGAGTGTTGTACTGCTGAGCCGAGAAAGGCGGACTTTCGGCAGTGCGGATCCCCATTGGCCCGCCTTGACGGCGTCAGCCCATGTGCCCAGGCCTCTGGCGAAGAGGAGAAGCAGCGCAAGCGCATGGGTGGCGACTTCCTCGATGCCGTAGTCGGGTACATTGCTCACCGTCATGCCCAGCGCCTGGGCGGCGCGCACATCCACATTGTCCACGCCTACACCGTAGCGGACGACCGCGCGACAGCAAGCCAGACGATGCAAGTCATCCGAGTCCAGGCTGAAGCTGACACCAAGCAGTACGGCATGAGCCTGAGCTGCGCGCTCCAACGCGATGTCCTTGGCGAGGCCACCGAGAAACAACACCTGAATTCCAGTGCCCTCCAGGGCCTCTTTCTCTACGGAATCATCGGGGAAACGGTGTCCGATGGTCGCGATACAGAGCGCGTTCTCTGGTTGTGCTCCTGTCCGCATGTCCTGAGAGGTGCTGGTCATGAAACTGCCTCATTGGTCATTCTACTGCCTCGCGGGGCCTGTAGACCGTTCCGAAGTTTCTGGCTTGGTAGGGCGCCCACGCTGGGAACTCCCCTGTTCAATGAATCCTGCGACTATTGCGCAGTGCTCTTTCATAGCACTTCGTGCTGCTTTGGGGTCGTGACGCTTGATGCACTCCAGTATGTTCTTGTGCGCTTGGATGGTTCGTTGGGGTGCGCCATCAACCGATGCCCCTAGGCGGCGGCTCTCTCGCATGAGAGTCATGAAGGGGTCAAGCACCAACGGGAACAGCGGATTGTGAGCCGCGTTCACGATTGCTCGGTGGAAGTCCAGATCCAACTCCACGTATTCGGTCGGAGAGTGCGTCTTGGCCGACATTCTCTTGATGATGGCGTCTATCTCCTGGATGTCTTCCTCCGTGCATCGCTCGGCCGCCAGGGCCGCGATCTCGATCTCGAGAATCGTGCGCAGCTCATGCAATGCCCATACAGAGCTTTCCTGAATCCGTACATAGCGCACCAATGAGTCGGACACATTGGTCGCGGAAGCGCTGGATACGATCGCCCCCCGCCCGTGCTGCACTTCGACCAGTCCCTGCAACTCAAGGGCCTTTATAGCTTCTCGGATAACGGTTCGACTGACACCAAACTGTTGCGTCATCACGCGCTCGGGGGGCAGCATGTCACCAGGTTTCAATTCTTGTTCAACAATGCTCCGCTCGATCTGCTCGGCCACCTTCTTGAACAGCTTCTGGTCATCGCCAACTCGCTCAAATGCCACAAAGCCCTCATGACTCTCGGTTGTCATCTCTGCACCTCTTAATAACTGATTCTCTCAAGATTACCCCAGCGTGTATCGACTGTCAAGCGCGACGATCGGGTGCCCGGACTCTTCCCATATCGAAGAGGCCAGCCGTCGTGCGTACGTGTTACGGGACGAAAACTATCCTGAGAGCATCCTGCAGCCGCTGGGTCGCGATGGTGAATCCTTCCTCAGCGTTTTGTATGGCAATCACATGAGTGATCAGTGGCTCAACAGAGATCAACCCGGATGCCAGCAATCGGATAGCCTCTTCGTAGCAACCCTCAGCCCCCCTTGATCCCAGTATTGTGAGCTCCTTCGAGTAGATCTCTTGGCCGGGTACTGAGTCGAGTGGGCCACTGATAATGCCGTAGGACACTATTCGACCGCCTTTGCGCGCCAACTCAAAGCATGTAGCGAGCCCCGAAGCTGTTCCCGATGCTTCAAAGACCACATCGAAGTCTCTGTTCGCGGGTTCCTGCAGCCAAGTCTTGTGGCTGGGAAGGCGGATGTTCGAGGTCGATTCAGCGCCCAGTTGCTTGGCGACTTGTAGACGATTCTCTCTCGTGCCAACGACGGCGACGCCTTGAGCTCCAAACACCAGGCACACCTGCAGCAACAGCAGTCCGGCGTGGCCGGGACCTACAATGGCCACATGCTTGTGGGCTAGCTCCCCGGCGCGCCGCACAGCGCGGACTGCCGTAGCCAATGTCGTTACGGACTGAGCCTCTGTTGCCTTCACTGTGTTCGGCAAGAGGTGTACTGTTCCGGATGGCACAGCAACCGCTTCGGAGAAGCAGCCATCCACTGTGCGCCCGAGCGCTTGATGGTTGATACAAGGGTCATGTGTACTCTCGTCGGTGTCGTGTTGCTCATCTCCGCACCATGATCCCTCGGCCATCACCCGCTGCCCGGGCTCGAGCCCGTGTACCTCGTCCCCGATCGCCAGGATGCGCCCGCAGAACTCATGCCCCAAGACGCGAGGAAGGCTGGCCGAGTGTTTGCCCTCATACACGGAGATATCGGTACCGCAAATGCCCGCCGCTTCCACCGAGATAGTTACCCAACCTCGGTCAGGCGACGGCATAGGACGATCTTCAATCCTCAAGTCATACGGGGCGTACAAGACGGCAGCCTTCACCTGATTCCCTCCTACCTTTGTCGAGCCCCTGAGAGTCCGAACTACCTATAGTGCCGGCCAGTCGTCTTGTCGAGAGGGTGCACTTCTCGCAATAGTCTCTCGTCGAAGGGCTGCGTTGTGAAGATTTCCGGCTCTCCATCTCGGATAATCACGTTGTTTTCCAGGCGGAATCCGCCGACGCCTGGCTTGCCAGCGTAGGGTTCGAAGTTCGCCACCATGTTGGGCAGCAGCTCCATCCGGTTCTCCTTGGAACTGACGCTGAAGTATGGAGGCTCCCATGGATTGAGTCCTGCACCATGACCCAGGTTGTGCCTTACACAGGGTTGAGCCGCGAGGTACACATCATAGTTGGTGTTTCCGGCCCTGGCTGCATCGCAGGCTCGGAAGAGCGCATCGTAGCACTGCTGGTGGAGGTCAATCTGCTCGGGCGTGGGGCGCATGTTGCCGCAAATGTAGGTACGCGTGAAGTCTCCCCAGTACCCATTGAAACAACCGCCAATGTCAATGATGACCGGGTCTCCTTCACGGATGATACGGTCGGATGTGAAGCGACGATAAGGCGCTGTATAGGGGCCCGATGCCACGATGTTAGAGCACTGCGTCCATTCGCTCCCCAGGGCCGTCATCGCTCCCCACGCGGCTGCGAGCACTTCGCACTCCTTCACACCGGGCTTGAGGATATCCAGAGCGGCTCTGAACCCCACCTCGGTCAGCACAGCGGCGGCTCGAATGCAGGCCAGTTCGTCCACGGTCTTGATGATCTTGGCTTTCATCAGAATGTCGAAGCCGTCCACGAACTCAGTGTCTTGGAACACTGTTCTAAGGGAGGCTTCAATGCGTGGATTCCAGAGGTCGATGCCAATCTTGGCTCCTGGTTTCAGACCGAAATCAGCCTTGACTGATTCGGCCCAAGAGACTACACCCGCGTGGTCGCGCACATTTGCGCGAGGCTGAATCTGCTTGGGGTCCAGCCAAGGCATGCCTTCCAGGGAAGTATCGATGTCCATCGTGTAGAGCACGTAATCCCCGTTCCGATGAAGGACTGCATTGCCAAAGGACAACGCGGCGACTGGCCCCAAATGGCTTCGATGGGCTGTGATGTAACGGGCATCTTCCGGACGGAAGATGAACAATGCATCCACATCCGATTGACGGAC
>DIVN01000225.1 GCA_002435875.1 Anaerolineales bacterium UBA6131 | reverse complement strand
CGGTCGCGCACGTCACCGAGCCGGTACTCGGCCTCTGCGTTACGATACTCGGGCCAGCGTGCCTGCTCCGCCAATCCAGCGTGTACCTGCGGCTCCAGGTTGTCGAGGACGCGTACATGGTGCCCTCGCGCCACCAGCGCATCCACCAGGTGTGAGCCAATGAAACCCGCGCCCCCGGTCACCAGCACATTCTCTGTCACTGTGAGCATTGCTCCTTTGTTCCCCGCAAATTCGCCCGTGCCAGGTTCCGCACGTGTGGAAGCCTGGCCGCCACACCTTGTCGAATGCGCTCTCGCTGCCGGAAGAGTGGCAGGAAGAAATCCGCCAGGCCGCCCGACAACAGGGCTTCCTGGGGGCTCGTGACCATGCCCTCCAGGAGAAAGTGCTCGTAGAGCCCCTCGAACTTGTCCTGATAGGAGACCGATACCACGGGCACCCCCTGTCCCAAGCAGGCGATGGTAAAGTGCATCCTGCCGCTCAAGGCCATGTCCAGCTGCCCGCATATGGCTTTGACCTCGCGAGCGCGGCAAGGAGGAACCACGATGCTGTGCGATCGGAGCGCTTCTGGCAGGGCTGCCAAGACGCCGCCCGCCAACGTTGCATCGCTGACCTCACCCCGCGCATCGTGAGCCACCAGGACCAGGCTGACCTCTGGGTGCTCGCGGTGCATATGCGCGAACGTGTCTGCGCAGACCTGCACGGCCCTGTCGACGGTCAGCCCTGGCGCGAAGGTGAGCCACTCACGACAGGCATTGAAGCCCACAATCGTACGCCCGGCTGCCCTCTCACGGCCAATCCACTGCAGAACCGGTCGCGTGGCCGGCCCCTCGTTGTCAGGCTCTAGCAGGAAGGCAATGTCCGCGGTCAGATCAACGTCGCGCCCCAGGTAGTCTGCCAGTCTCTTCCGCGACATCGCGTCGCGCGCGCAGAGGCGAACCTGGGGCGAAAGATGCTTGAAAGCATCCAGTACCGTGACGCTCGGCTGCGCATTCATGCTAAAGCTGACGATCGAGGACACTGCGCCCGCGGCGTGTGCCAGCGAGGCCAGGGCGAGCCGCGACGTTGAAAAACGCTCCGAGTACGCACCATCCAGCACGTCCGTGCCGGCCACGTAGAACGCATTGTAGCGACCGACAGCGTTGATGAAACGCACCCTCTCGCGCCACGTATGGTAGAAGAACAGCTCTTTCAGGACCGCAGGGGCACCCGTGGTGTTCAGGTAGCTCCAGTCGTCCATATCAGAGCACGCGACGAGCCCAATCTCCCCGATGCCAATTGCGCGCGACTGCTGCACCAGCGCCGTGAGCACGGCCTCATCACCAAGGCTTCCCGGCGATGAGGGAGGTAGAATCAGGAGCGAGGGGTGCGATGACTCCGCCTTTCTCAGTCTGCGCACCCAGCCTGACAGGCGCGCATATGCACTCAGTAGCATCGCCGCTACCGGCCTGCTCGGCTCGAGAGACACACGCTCCCATGCCTGAACTCGCTGCTTGAGCGATGCCCAAACCGGATAGACCCCTGCCGCCCTCAGCACCCTCACGAAGAGTTCCTTGAGCACCGTGCTTTTCGGCCGGGCTGAGCTATGCGCCATGCCATCGACCGCCCAACAATACAGCGGCAGCAACGCGGCCGGCAGACGCCGGAATTGCGTCCACAGGCTGTTGCTCAGCTGGACTGTCCGCAGCTCCTCTCGCGCTTGCCACAGCTCCGCCGGGTTAGCGGGTTCAACAGCCTGCACGCGCATCTTCGGCAGCCATTCGCCCCCTTGCAGCCTGGCGGCCATGCGCCAGCGTATGGACTGCTTCTTGCGTGAAACCAGACCCTGTTGGCTGGCGACAACATCGTCGACCGCTATCGGTGCCAGCTCGCACAAACGCTCTCCGCAGCCTCGTTCCAGCAGATCCTGCAGCACACGCTCTCGCACAACTACGATGGATGTGCCCTGCGTTTCCGGCAGATACTGCGGCAGCCAGGCATCCATGAAGACGGCATCAGCGGCCTCGGCAAATACGTCATCGCAGAAGCTGCAGACATTATAGGAAAAGTATTGCCTGCCGAAGGTATGCACCGGCCAATCCAGATACCCCACGGGCCGCGACCACGCGCCGCCAGCCAGTGCCTTGAACTGGTAGTCGATGGCCGTCGTCGATCCCTTGAACCGGTAGCCGACCTTCTGCACATCAGAGGAGGAGACGCCGGCCAGAGCGCACAGGAATTCGGTATAGTAGGCTCCAGGGCAATGGTTGCACACCAGCCCCAGCATAAAGCCGATGCGCCTGGCCAATCGAGGGTGACGCAGTGCGGCGCGTCGAATTGCCTGCAGCGTGCAGGGCAACCCTATGACGGCATAGCGGTAGTCCTCAGCGCTTTGCCAGACCTCCCGGAGAGCAGCCGAGATCTCGACGGGGTAGTACTTGGAGCCAGACGCACCGCGGACCTGATCTGCGCTCGTGCATGCCTCATATCGAAACAAGGGCACACCGGGCCCTGTCTGCGCAGCCACCGCGAGTACTCGATCAACCTTGCCAGACGTCAGCAGTCGTTCTAGCACCCAGGTAGCCATCCCACCGGACGCCCCGCTCGCGCGTTGACCGGGCACGAGGGAATGACCGACAAATGCCTTCCGGTAGTACCCTAGAGGCTGGTCGTGGTAGGTGCTTTCTTGCGCCCCGAAGAGTTTGTCGCACAAGCCACTCAAAGACAGTGTGTGTTCGCCAAAAGGGCAGACCGTCAGGCAGAGATCGCAGCGATTCAGGCAGCTGCCGACCATGGCTGGCCGGCACTTGCCTTCGCTCATGCGCATCTCCAGGCAGTGCCCCGGACAGACAGCGGCGCAGACGCCACACCCTGAACACATGTCCGCCGCGGCAATGACGCTAGTGACGTTGTGTGGATTGGCTGCCGAACTCAAGGGAGGTGCCTGGAATCCGCACGTTGGGGGCAGATGTCCCAGCAGCTCTTCACTGGTGCGGTGGACCAAGCATAGCAGCGCACGACGTGGACGTTCCCTTCCCTCACCTCATCCACCCCAGCGCCTGCAGGCCGACGCTCACGGCGCTCTTGAAGGTATACCAGTCACGCATGCTCTTCAGGTAGGTCCAGATGGGCCGCGGGCGCAGGGACCACTCGCGAAAGGCGCGCCGCGCCCAGTACTCGATGCGCTCGGCGGGCAGGCCGGGGTAGTCGAGCACGGTGGACTCGTCCATGTCGATCTCTTCCCAGCGTGTGCCGGCGCGGAACCAGCCGTTCTCGATCACCTCGAAGAAGAAGGGCGTGCCCGGATAGGGCGCGGCCAGATGGAAGAGGGCCAGGTCGATGGGCAGCACCTTGGAGAGGGCGATGGTCTGCTGGATGGTCTCTTCGGTCTCGCCGGGCAGGCCCAGGATGAAATAGCCCCAGTTCATGATCCCCGCTTCCCTACTCCACTGCAGTGCGCGGGCGATCTGCTCGTTGGTCGTGCCTTTGTGGATACGCCGGAGGATCTCGTCGCTGGCGCTCTCGATGCCCCAGCTGATCATCCAGCAGCCGGCGCGCTTCATCGTGCGCAGCATCTCGGGATCCACGTAATCCACGCGGCTGTTGCAGGTCCAGCGGAATCTCAGCCCCTCGCGGATCATGCCCTCGCAGATGCCCATCACCTGCTCACGGTTGACGGTGAACAGGTCAGAGTACATGTGCACATTGCGCAGCCCCAGATCCCAGATCAGCTGCAGCTCGGCCAGGACGTTCTCGGGTGAGCGCAGGCGCACCGAATTGCCATAGCTGACGTGCTTGATGCAGAACTTGCAGCCGCCCGGGCAGCCGCGGCTGGACACGATGAAGGTGTAGGGGCCACGGATGTTGGGCGCGCGGTATTGGCGCCAGGGCAGCAGGCCGTGGAGCGGCAGGGGCAGGTCGTCCAGATTGCGGATGAACGGGCGGTCGGCATTGGTACGCAGCTCGCCGCAGTCGCGCCACACCAGGCCCTTGATCGCCGCCAGGGGCTGGGCCGGGTCGACGACCCAGGCCGGTTGCCACCCCGGATCGGTCGTGGTGAACAGGCGGTTCAAACGCGCCTGCAGCTCGGGATCGCGCTGCCGTGCGCCTTGCTCCTGCTCTCCGCCGGATCTCTCCAGCGTGTCGAGCAGCTCGCGCAGGGCCAGCTCGGGCTCGCCGCGCAGGACAAAATCGAGCGAAGGGTAGGCCTCCATCGTCGCCCGCGGCATGGG
>DIVN01000121.1 GCA_002435875.1 Anaerolineales bacterium UBA6131 | reverse complement strand
AACCCAGGCCAACCCTGCTGGTCATGCCGATACCCGTCCATGCCCCCAGTGACGAGGTTGTGCAGGCGGGCGTGAGTGTGCTGACTGCACCCGACCAGCGCTGGCAGCGTTGTGACATCAAGTCGACGATGCTCTTGCCGAACACAATGGCGAAACAGCAGGCTCGCGACAAGGGCGCTTTTGAGGCGGTCTTGGTGCGCGATGGAATCGTCACAGAGGGGGCGAGTACCAACTTCTTCGTCGTGCTTGGCGACTGCGTGGTGACTCACCCAGAGAATGGGCATATCCTGTCTGGCATCACCAGGAATGCCGTAATTGCCGTGGCCGAGCGAGCCGGCGTCATGGTCAGAGAAGAAGCCTTCTCCCTGGAGCAAGTTACAGCGGCCGATGAGGCCTTCCTTACCAGTACTACCATCGAGGTGCTGCCCGTGACCAGGGTGGATGAACGTGCGGTAGGCAACGGTAGGCCAGGGCCGATCAGCCTGAGGTTGCGCGCAGCCTTTCAGTCTCTGGTTGGCAGCGCATGATGCCGCATAGTTTCCTGATGAGAACCGTCTTGATAAGCGAAGCTATGCGCACCAGAACAGGTACCGGCATAACGGATCAGTCTCGGTCCAGGAGGATGGAAGAAGAGAGGGGACAATGACCCGCATTATCCTGGTCCGTCACGGTCAGACCGAGTGGAACCGGGTGGAACGGGTCCGAGGTCAGGTCGATATTGCCCTTGATGCCCACGGCCTAACGCAGGCGGCGGCAACTGCATCTCGCATCGCAGAACAGTGGGCCCCAGTGGCAGTCTACTGCAGCCCGCTGCGCAGAGCCAGACAGACGGCTGCCGCAATTGCGGAGCGGCTTGCACTGCCGGTTACGGACGCGGAAGGTATGAACGACATGAACTTTGGCGAGTGGCAGGGACTATCGCCGAAAGAGATTGCCGAGCGCTGGCCAGACAAGGCCCAAGCCTGGCAGGCTTCGCCGGAGACGGTGACGTTTCCCGGCGGCGAGAGCCTCGACAGCTTGCGCGACCGCGCCATGCCAGCCCTGCGAGCTATCATGGCCCATCACGCTGGGCAGGAAGTCGTTGTTGTGGGCCATACTGTCGTGAACCGCGTGGTTCTCTGCGCCGTTCTGGGGCTGGACAACTCGCACCACTGGCGCATTGGTCAGGACACTTGCGCCATTAGTGTCTTTGCTGCGGTTCGGGACTCGTTCTTCATCGAGAGTTTGAATGACACCTATCACCTGAGGGCTCTGCGCGCACAGGCAGGGCCTGCCCTATAGACCAGTCTTGTTTCTTTGGAGGTAGAATGCACCAGGCGGTTTTCTTCGATGCCTTCAATACGCTCTTCAGTATGCACCGACTTCGCGATCGGGAGTCTCACGGCAACATCGTGCCCATGAGGTGCGAGCGGCTGCTACACGATGTGGATGCGCGGCTGCAGGCGGCTTACGGCCGGGCTCGATCGGGCCAGCCTGGAGACGCGGGTCTGCTGGCCAAACTTCTTGCGGGCATGGCGGACCGTTCAGGAATCGCCAACACCTGGCCCGTGGCCCTGTTGCGGCGTGAGAGCATCATGCAACGATGGATGGCGGTCTACAGCGATGTGGTGGAGACGCTGCAGGCTTTGCACGGCGTCTGTCACCTGGGGATCATCTCTAATGGTTGGCCTTATCTAGAGGCTCTGCTGGATATGCTGGGCTTGAGCGAGTACTTTCAGTCCATCGTCATCTCCGCCCTAGTTGGCCTCAGCAAACCCAATCCTGACATCTTTCACTTTGCTTTGCGAAGCCTCCAGGTTAGCCCATCTGAGGCTATCTTTGTCGATGATCTGCCGAAGAACGTCTGGGCCGCGCAGCGGATTGGTCTGCGCTCTCTGTGGCTCGTGAGAAATCCTTTGCCAGCATCGCGCATCCCAAGCGAGTACCGTGCCCTGGAGCGCATCGAGTCTCTGTCGCAGCTGCTGCCCATGATTCAGAGGGCCTAGGGTGACGCGCAAGCCGCAGGTTACTATCTACACCGATGGTGCTTGCAAGCCCAATCCGGGACCAGGAGCGTGGGCGGCGGTCCTACGATTTGGCACTCGTGAGCAGGTGCTCACAGGTAGCGAGAAGCGCACGACCAACAACCGCATGGAGCTTCAGGCAGCCATCAATGCACTTCGCGCGCTTGATGGTGACCACCGTGTTGACCTTCACACCGACTCTACCTACCTACAGCGTGGAATCAGCGAATGGCTGACACGGTGGCGCGAGTCTGGCTGGAGAAGGAGCAACGGCGATCCTGTGCTCAATGCGGACCTGTGGCGCGAGCTGCACGAGCTGACACTGAAGCACGAGGTGCATTGGCACTGGGTTCGCGGTCATTCGGCAGACGCGCTCAACCGCCAAGCAGATCGGTTGGCCTACGAGGCGCTTCCCCAAGTGAGGCTGGCTGATAGCTCCAGTGGTCGCAGCAATCGTGATCGAGGATGAGAGGCGAGAGATGACCAAGGACAACGTAACTCAGGGTGACGGTGTTCCCGCTGCACCTGTAATGGCCAAGCAATTGTTGCACCAGCCGGTTGAGTTGTCGCTGCCTACACGCCGCAACGCCAAGCTGCAAGAGGTGGTGAACCGCATCAATCACCACGCTGAGCTGCAGGCGCTATGGCACATCTCCAATGTCACGGCTGTGGACCGCCTGCGCATGTCTGATCATGGGCCCGTCCATGTGCAGATTATTGTGAACATCGCCTTGCGCTTGTTGCGTTTGATCACAGAGCGCGGCGCGCAACCAAGCGTCGTGCGCGATTATGGTCTCGACCCAGCAGATGCGGAGGTGGTTGTCGTTTTGGGCGGTGCGCTTCATGATCTCGGCATGAGCATACATCGCGATGATCATGAACGCTACAGCCTCTTCCTGGCTGCCCCGATCCTTCGTGAACTGCTGGACGGTCTCTATGACATTCCTGTGCGGACTGTCCTCGTCTCCGAGACGCTACATGCCATCATTGCGCATCGCGCCGGAGGTCGACCCTTGACCCTCGAGGCTGGCGTTATAAGGGTCGCGGATGCCCTCGACATGGCCAAAGGTCGGTCGCGCATTCCGTTCGAGATTGGAGCCATCAACATACATTCAGTATCTGCTGCG
The DNA here is from genome assembly GCA_002435875.1 of Anaerolineales bacterium UBA6131. Classification (GTDB taxonomy): domain Bacteria; phylum Chloroflexota; class Anaerolineae; order UBA2200; family UBA2200; genus UBA6131. Next base: position 12,489 of record DIVN01000121.1, on the reverse strand, counting down.
GCAGTCGAGAAGCTTGACATTGAGCGTGGCGACGACAAACCAGTTAGGCTGCGGATTCAAATGAGCAACTCGGCCGGCATCTTTCAACTTGATGAACTGCTGAAGGACAAGCTACGCGGGTCGGGGATCGAGCAGTATGTTGAGGTTGAAGCCTACATCGAAGGAGACGAGCGTAACCTCATCCACAACTATCGCTTCTGATGCGCACAATGCTTCGACCCTGACTCTCGCCCAGAAACGGCTTCCCTTTGGCCGGCAGTCGATGATCAATACATCCGTACGATGTCACGGTAGCTGCGCGGCTGGCGGATCAGGAGTTGCTGACTGTCTTCGCGTGTCTTGCGAACCTCGTCCAGGTCAACCGCTGCCACCGCATAACCTTCTGTAGTCTCCTCCAGAGTGCAATAGGCCTCGCCGCGGGGTCCGATCACCATGCTGGCACCGAAGAACGAGTAGCTATACTCGTCACCAACGCGGTTTACGGCTGCCAGATGCACCGAGTTTTCCAGTGCCCGGGTCAGCGCGTAGGCGCGCCAAGAATTCTCGTGTGGTCGCTCCCATCCCGCACAGACACAAATGAGCTCAGCACCTTGGAGCGCCAGGCATCGCGCACTCTCAGGAAAGGCCAGATCCCAGCCGAGTAGCAGTCCGACAGAACCAATCCCGGTGTCGGCTGTTTCAAAGCGGTATCCGGGACGAAAAGTCAGTCGTTCTTCCCCTCGGAGGTGGACCTTGCGATAAGTGGCAATCACCTCGCCCTGTGGATCGATCAGGACCGCTGAGTTATAGATGATGCTCTCTACCTTCTGCTTCTCCACCATCCCAAATGCAACATGCACATTGAACTGTGCAGCACGCTCTGCCAGGTACGCAACGGTATGGCCGTTCACTTGCTCTGCCAGATCGGCAAAGCGCACGCCGCACTCGAACCCAGTTGTAGCCAGTTCTGGAAACACGATCAGATCGACTTTCTGTGCATGACAGATCTTCTCGATCCACTTGGCCATTTTCTCCAGGTTCTCTTCGATTTCGCCAAGCTTCGGTGCCATCTGTACGGCCGCAACCACAACCTCTCGCATCCCTTTCCTCCACTGCATGAGTGGCACAAGAACAAATGTGCTATTGCGTGGGATTGTATCAGGTGTCAACATTCGTGTCAAATCACCACAGGTGACTCTCAAAGGATCTGCGGTTGACCCCGGCGGTTGTCGGCACTATAATCGTCGCGATCTTTTGGCTTGGCAGGGTGAGACAGGCTGATGGCGAGAAAAGGCACGTCAACAAATAGACTGTTCTATGAGAATCAGTACCAGCGCGAGTTCACCGGTCGGGTGCTGGAGCTGCGAGAAGCACGGCCAGGCATCGTTGGTGTGGTGCTCGATCGCACTTGCTTTTACCCCACTTCGGGAGGGCAGCCCTGTGATCGTGGCTGGCTGTCAGATGCCGAGGTCTTGGAGGTGACCGACGACGATGGGTTCGTCGTGCATTGGGTGCGCGGCAAGCCCAAAGGTACAGAGGTAGTCGGAAAGATTGACTGGGCACGTCGGTTTGACCACATGCAGCAGCACTCGGGCCAGCACATATTGTCGCAGGCATTCCTCCAGGTACTGTGCGCAGAGACGGTCTCGTTCCACCTTGGAGAGACTATTGTGACCATTGATCTCAACCTGCCAAACATTGTGCGCGAGCAGCTTGAGGCGGTCGAGGACCTGGCCAACCAGATTGTCTTTGACGATCGAATGATTGCAGCCCGCTTTGTATCGGCGGATGAGCTGGCCGGCTTGACCCTGCGCAAGGCTCCGAGTGTAGCTGATGACGTCCGAATCGTGCAAGTCGAAGGCTTTGACGTATCTCCGTGCGGAGGCACACACTGCCAGCGCACTGGTGAGGTTGGCCTGATCGGGCTGTGTGGAGCAGAGCGCCGAGGCAATGAGACGCGCGTTGCTTTTCATTGCGGGCGGCGTGCACTGTGCGACTACCGCTGGCGAGTGAATGCGTTGAGCGAGATGGGTCGATCACTGAGTGTGCACGAGCGCGAGGTCGATGGCGCAGTCGACCGTCTGAGCGAGGAGCTGGCGAGCTCTGCCAGGGAGCTACGAAGGCTTCGAGACGAAGCGCTAACCTACAAGGTACATGCGCTCATGGCTGCGGCGCGTCAAGGACCCAATGGCAGGATTGTACTCCACGTGTCGGATGGCGACGATGCAAGCGAGCTTCGAGGGATGGCATCGTCACTGGTCAAGTCACCGGGGCTGGTCGCCCTTCTCGCCACGGCGGGTGCGAGCGCGAACCTGGTGTTTGCCCGCAGCAGTGATCTAGACGTCAACATGGCAGCCCTACTCACGGCTGTCTGCGAACGCTACGGCGGACGGGGTGGTGGGCAGCCAGGCTTTGCGCAGGGCGGTGGATTCCCAGGAAGTCAGGCTGTATGCGCGCTGGATACTGCCTACGCAATGCTGACCGAACAGGGGAGAGATAGTCATGCGTGAGATCGCTGATGGTGTGTTCTTTGAGGATGCCTACGCTTCTGGGAATGTCGGTTGCGTCATGACGACCGAAGGGGCTGTGATTATCGACGCACCCATGCTCCCGGAGGATGCCTGGGATTGGCTGAAACAGAATGCCTCCAGGCTCAAACAAGGCCTTCTGGCGCTCATCAATACTGACGGCAGTCTGGAGCGAGTCCTAGGAAATGGATTCTTCCCGCCGTGCACCACAATTGCCCATCAGTCTGCCTGGCAGGAGATGCAGCACTACGACCAGGCGTTTCTGCAACGCCAGGCGGCACGACTAAGGGCAGAAGGCATTGGCGACTCTGCAGATCTAAACCACCTGCGCATCGTCCCTCCCGAGCTGACGATGACTACCAGTATGACACTGCACAAAGGGGACCGCGAACTGCGTCTGCTCTATGGTGGGGGGCATAGCTCCTCGAGCATCATGGTCCATTTGCCAAAGGAGCGCATCCTTTTCACCGGGAATATTCTCGTCTGTGGTGAGCATCCGGCGTTGGCTCAAGCGACCACCGCCAAGTGGCTTAGCGCCCTCGAGATGATTCACGGCATGCCAGATGTGGAGGCGATTGTGCCCGGATCAGGGGGAATCTGCGATCAGCGGGCAACCGAGACTCTCGCGACTTATATTCTGCAGATGCGTGAGCGTGTAGAAGAGTTCTACAACAACGGATACACGCGTAGGGAAACGGTCGATCGCGTCAAGATGGAGGACTATTTCCCCATACCCGAGACACGCCGCAACGATATTGAGCGACGTGTCCGAGGTAGTGTGGAAAGGGTGTACGATGAGCTGAAGAGAGGATCTCCGAAGAAGCACCCGTGATCCGGGTTGTAGTGGAACCCGGTGAGCTCAGACTGCGTCTTCCAGGCAAGAACGGACGCGAGGTTTTCTATATGCACAAGGCGATGGGTCTGTTGCTTGCCTTTGCCCTGGGGGGCGCCATGATAGTCAGTGGTTTTGGGACTTTGTTACGGAATTGGCCGTAGCGGTTGGTATCACGGCTGGCGCGAGGCTCTCGCGCCTGTTGTAGAGTGCGCATCCCTCTAGATCGAATCAGCTGCAAAGCATGGCCGATGATTTCGCGTCCAGCATCACCAGGGTCCTTGCTGTTGGCAGCCAGGCACTGGATGCGGTCTCCGGTCGGGGGGGTAAGGTGTCAGCGGTGGGCACGGCCGTACAAAGGGCCCTCATGAGCATCCGCTCGTTGGGTTGGCGACGCTCGCTGGAGGCTGCGCTCTATCCCCTCAGGCGCCGATACTATGATGCGGCGTTTGCCGATGGGGTCAGTAGGGCAAGCGCTCTCCGCGGTATTAGCGGTGTGTTGGCACCGGCAGCCCCAGATGAATTCCGCACACCCGAAGCATCTGACCTATGCAGGCTTGGCGATGTTATCGGCTATGGCCAGTCTGGTCGGACCATTACCGTTCGTTGCACGAATGGCTCGCTGGTTCTCACCGTGCTCACTGCTAACATCATACGAGTATGGGTTGTCACTGGGGATCGGGGGTCTGTTCAAGACGACCCCAGATTTGTCTGCCAGTCGTATAGCGTTGCCAAAGACGAGGCAGAGTGGCCCGCACAAGCATTCCAGGTCTTTGATGGCGACGACCTGGAGATTCGTACCACGCATGTGTCCTGCCGCATACGCAAGAGCGAGTGTGTCGTAACGTTCTGGACGCACGATGGGCAATGGATCCATGGTGAAAGCGAAAGCGTTGGGTGGAAGGGCAAGCACGTTGTGAGACAGTGCAAGCTCCTTGCGCAGGAGCACGTGTATGGTTTGGGGGAGCGGGCCTTCGGTTTAGACAGGCGCGGGCAGCGCTATATGGTCTGGAATGCCGACCCCCAGGTGTACTCGCCCGGTGATGACCCACTGTACCTTAGCGTCCCATTCTACACGGCTTTTCACGATGGTCTAGCCTATGGTCTGTTCTACGACAACACATATCGCGCAGTGATTGATCTTGGCGCCGAGGTGCCCGACCGGGTCACCTATATGTCTTCAGATGGAGACCTGGTCTACTACTTACTTTTCGGGCCCACATTGGCTGCGGTGATAGAGGACTACACGGAACTGACCGGGCGCATGCCATTGCCGCCTCTCTGGACGCTTGGATTCCATCAGAGTCGTTGGAGCTACTATCCCGAACAGCGAGTGCGCGAGATCGCGGAGCGGTTCCGGCAACACGCTATTCCGTGCGACTCGCTGCATCTGGATATTCACTACATGGATGACTACCGCTGCTTCACCTGGCATCCCGAACGGTTCCCCAATCCCGCTGGACTGATTAAAGACCTGCACGCTCAAGGCTTCCATGTAGTCACTCTTATTGACTGCGGAATCAAGGCGGATCGAAGCGACGCGACATGTCGTGACGGGCTGAAGCAGGAGGTGTTCTGCAGATACCCGGATGGGCTGCCGGCCGGTGGCCCGGTGTGGCCAGGCGAAGCTCTATTCCCTGATTTCACCGATCCCAAGGTGCGTGCCTGGTGGGGCGGCCTCTGTGCTTCGTTTGCACGGATCGGCGTTGACGGCATCTGGAATGACATGAACGAGCCGACTGTCATTGCGGCCGGAGGCGATACGTTGGCCAATTGTGTGCGGCACTCTTGGGATGGGCAGGGCTGCGACCATCGGAAGGCACACAACGTCTATGGAATGCAGATGCTCAGAGCTACAGTGGAGGGTTTGCAGCGACTAAGGCCAACGGAGAGGCCGTTTGCCTTTACTCGATCGGGTTGGGCTGGGGTTCAGCGGTACGGCTACTCTTGGACGGGAGACAACGAGAGCACCTGGAACCACCTGTGTCTGACGCCAGCGATGGTCATGGGGCTGGGCCTGTCGGGCATCGCCTTCACTGGGCCAGACGTCGGGGGGTTCGGCGGGACGCCGTCACCGGAACAACTCACACGCTGGACTCAGCTGGGGGCCTTCCTGCCGTTCTTCCGAAACCACACGGCGATCGGCACACCAGACCAGGAGCCATGGGCGCATGGTGAGCCCTATTTGAGCCTCAACCGGGAAGCGATTGAGTTGCGCTATCAACTACTGCCCTACCTGTACACTGCAATCCAGCAGTGCGCCCAACATGGCTGGCCGCTCGTGCGGCCCATGTCCTGGTATGACCTCCAAGACGAAGAAACGCACACCCTAGATGATCAGTTCCTGTGCGGCGATGCACTCCTGGTGGCACCGGTGTGTCAGCCTGAACAAAGGGCTCGGGAAGTCTATCTCCCTGCCGGCGAGTGGTATGACTTCTGGAGCGATGCCAAGCACACCGGGCCAGGATGGATTCAGGTTGCGGCACCGCTTGACCGCATTCCGCTGCTGGTGCGTGCTGGCACTGTGCTGCCCATGTGGCCTGTGCAACAGTACATCAACCTGGACGCGATTGACCAGGTCATACTGCATGTCTACCCTGGTGCCGGCGAAAGTTGGCTCTACCAGGACGATGGGCACAGCACGGGGTACCTGAAAGGCGATTGGCTGAAGACGCGTTTTGCGATCGACCAGCAACTCTCTAGGGTCTCTGTTGCCGTCCAAGCCGTCGGGTCGTATTGTCCCGCCCAACAACACTGGTTGTGGGAGGTGCACGGGCTGCTAGCCCCACCCAAGCGAACGATGGCAAACGGATCGTGCCTGCCGAACGTCAGGTTCGATGCTACCCTGAATAGGGCAAACTTTGAGACGCAGGCCGGAGCTTCCATCGAGCTGGAATAGCCTGCATCCTGTCGGGCCAGGGCCACACCTCGCAACAACATGCGCCGAGCGACCATGGGCCGTACCCGAGGCCGTAGCGGCATGGGATTGGGCAGCATGCAACTCTCGTGGAGCGATGAACAAATCAAAACAGCACTACAGCGGCAATCGCCCGGACGCGCTGCGCAACTGCGCATGGCAGTGCGGCCAAGGCCGGGCGACCGCCGCGACCTGCCGGATCCTTGCCCCCATGAGGCTGCTGTGCTCATTCTGCTGTATGAGAGGCAAGGACAGCTGGTCTTTCCACTAACTCTGCGCACGCAGACCGTGGAGATACACAGAGGGCAGATCTCCTTGCCTGGTGGCTCTCGGGAGGCTCAAGATGCTAACCTTCAGGCCACCGCGCTTCGGGAGACCGCCGAAGAATTGGGCGTAGGCCCTTCCGCGACCGAGGTGGTTGGCAACCTGAGCCCCCTATTTATCCCAGCCAGTGGCTTCTGTGTCTATCCATATGTCGCTTGCGTCCGCCCCGCGCCCGTGCTTAGACCCGATCCTCGCGAGGTCGCGCAGGTGTTTGAGGTCGCGATCAGTCACCTTTTGGATCCGCGCACCAGGCGGTTTGAGATCCGGCAGCGCGATGGGCAGCGCTTTCGTGTGCCTGCCTACCGGATCGGCGACCGTCGAATATGGGGTGCAACAGCGATGATTCTGGCTGAGCTTGTCGCCGTGCTGCGAGCCCAGAGCTAGGCATCTTCGTCGCGGTGTCGCAGGGCGGCCCCAGCCAGAGCTGTCTCTAGAGCATGGTCAAGTACCGCTCAAGCTCCCACGGTGTGACCTGCGTGCGGTATTCATCCCATTCCAGGCGCTTGGCCTCCAGATAGCGGCGGAACGTGTGCTCGCCCAAAGCCTGGGCGATGACCTTGTCGTTTTCCATCTCCACCAATGCCTCGTCCAGAGTGCCAGGCAACGACTCGATATTGTGGTCGCGTAGCGCGCGAGAGTCGTACTCGTACACATTCTCCTCCACCGGCGGAGGAGGGGTCAGCCCCTGCTGAATTCCGTCTAGGCCGACTGCCAACATGGCTGCAAAGGCCAAATAGGGATTGGCGCCCGGATCGGGACAGCGTAGCTCGCACCGCGCCGATTGCTGTCCAGCACCTGGCAGATAGCCCGGGATGCGGATGAGGGCTGAGCGGTTGACCTGTCCCCAGCAGACATAGGCCGGCGCCTCGTACCCTGCAACAAGCCTCTTGTACGAGTTGACGGTCGGTGCGACTATGGCAGACAGAGCCCTGGCGTGTTTGATCTGTCCTGCGATAAAGCTGTAGGCAATCGGTGAAAGGTGGTAAGGGTCGTCTGCATCAAAGAAGGCGTTGCGTCCATCCGTCGTTGATAGGCTTTGGTGCGTGTGCATACCAGAGCCATTTATTCCGCGGATTGGCTTGGGCATAAAAGTCGCGTACAGGCCATTGGCCGCAGCCGCAGCCTTAATCACATAACGCAGGGTTATCACTTCGTCAGCGCTGTGAAGTGCATCGGCGTAGCGGAAATCTACCTCATGTTGGCCGGGTGCGACCTCATGGTGGGTGGCTTCTACCTCGATGCCCATTTCCAGCATGTATGACGAGATGAGCCTGCGCACTTTGGAGGCGAGGTCAAGCGGGGAGAAGTCAAAGTAGCTCCCAACATCCTGTGTGACCGGAATGACCTTATGCGTCCCATCTACCTGGAACAGGAAGAACTCAACCTCAGGCCCAGTGTTGAAGATGTAGCCCAGGGTGCGAGCAGAGGCCAGGTTTTGCTTGAGGATGTTGCGAGGATCTCCTGGAAATGGCCGACCCGCGGTATCGTACACATCGCAGATGAGGCGCGCCGTGCGTTCTTCCGCCGTTGTCCAGGGAAGAATGCAGTAGGTGTCCGCATCGGGTCTTAGCACCATGTCGCTCTCGTAGATGCGAGCGAACCCCTCAATCGACGATCCGTCAAAGTTCTGGCCGGACTCAAAGACGCCTTTCAGCCGATTAGCGGGTACCATCACGTTCTTCACGGTGCCAAAAAGGTCTGTGAACTGCAGGCTGATAAAGCGGACTTGATCCTCATCCACCTTGGCCAAGACGTCTCGACTCTTGCTATCCATGACTGTCCTCCAGCTCCCAAAAGTAGCAGTGGCGCTCCCTTGCAGAGAACGCCACTGTTCTCGACGATCACCGGGTTCAAGTCCTCAACCACTGCCTGATGCGCAACCGCGCAACTGCTGGCCAAAGCCGATTCTACTCACCTCAATGCACAGACGCAAACTCGCTGACGGGCAGACGGCATGGGACGACGCCGTCGTGACTTTGACAGTCGATGGAGCCTGTGCGATAATTGCTGCCATGCTGTGGGAAGGAGTGACGATGCGCCTGAGTGGGTCCTGCCACCGTCTAGTCGAGACCCGCAAGACTCGAATCTGGCCCGCCGCCATGTTCTTGGCGTTGTTGGCGGTGACAGCCTGTAGCCGCGTGCCGGCAGAAAGCGATGTATTTGGTATTGGTCACAGCGCTTCTGCTGACGGTTGGCGGGTGACCGTGCACAAGGTCGTCGATCTAGAAGGAATGCCCAATCGTCAGCCTGCGATGGGGTACAGATTCTGCAGCCTGGTCGTGACGCTAGAGAATTCCACTGAGCGCATCCGCTACTTTATGCCCGAACGGCAGATGGTCCTCATCGATTCCGCAGGGCAGGAGTTTGCGCCAGATCACACCGCGGCGGTGCTTGCGGCGCGTTCAGGGTGGGGTACCGTGCCTGACGGTGAGATGAGTGCACATGAGATTGCTCAGGGCAGTGTATCGTACCAAGTCCCCTTGAGAGCGCAACGGCTTTGTTGGGAACTGCGCACAAGCCTCTTGCCCTGGGGCCAGCGCCTGTCTTTCTGCTGGGACAGCTAGCATTCTGCCTGCAACTGCGTCAGGTCATCCTCGCAACACGATGGGATGGAGCAATGGGTCACGCCGCGAACAGGGTGGTCTCGGTCTTTGAGAGGCTCTTGGACACGGTTTTCCCCGCGCGTTGTGTGCAGTGTGGGACTGCCGGCAGTTGGCTCTGCCCTTCCTGCCAGGAACTTGTCCGGTACTACCAACCACCCTGGGCTCCGTCCATACAGGACCTGGGGTTTCTACGTGAGGTCCGCGCTGCCGCGATGTTCGAGGGGCCACTGCGCGAAGCTATCCACCAGTTCAAGTACAATGGCTTGCACGCCCTGGCTCCATTGCTCGGACAGGTGCTCTATAGGGGTTGGCAGTCAGAACCCTGGCCTGTGGATTTGATCGTGCCGGTGCCACTGTATGCTCAGCGGCTGCGCGCCCGTGGATACAACCAATCGGCCTTGCTGGCCCGGGAGCTTTCGCAACGGACAGGGCTACCCGTTGTCGACGGTGTGCTGTGTCGTGTTGTGGCAACCCCGTCGCAGGTCGGTCTAAGTGCTCTAGAGCGTGAGGAGAATGTCAGCCAAGCTTTCCGGTGCGTTGGCACAGCTTTCGCTGGTAAGCACGCCTTGCTTCTGGACGATGTGTTGACGACTGGTGCGACTCTGCGCGCATGTGCCCGCGCGCTGCAACAAGGAGATGCGGGCTCGGTCTGGGGTTTCACCCTGGCGCAATAGGCGGTCCATCTTGGTCCTCGCGGATGGGTAAATCCCCCGCTCCGCCTTCGCCCGCCGGTGACGTTGCCTTGCCATGCGGACAATTCGCCGGTATAATCGCGACTTACATTCTCGTGAGCCCAATCCGGGCTCTGCATTGGAGCATCGATGATACCCACATTGCCAGTTGAAGTCACGTGTCCTCAGTGTCGCACCAAGTACCAGGCCCAGGTGCGCAGTGTCATTGACGTTGGCCAAGAGCCTGCCCTCAAGGAGGCTCTGCTGCGCGGGCAGCTTAATGCTGTCACTTGTCCCTCTTGCGGTGCGCTCGGCGTTGTAACCACGCCCGTGATATATCATGATCCTAGTCACGAGCTCCTGCTTCTGTTTGTGCCAACCAATCTCAATATGGCTCCGACGGAACGCGAGCGCTTGACGGGAAGCCTGATCAATGCCCTCATGGCGACCGTGCCCGCAGAACAGCGCAAAGGTTACTTCTTCCAACCGAGAACGTTTCTGACCATGGAAAGCCTGATCGAAGAGGTCTTGCAGGCCGATGGAATTACCAAGGAGATGATCGAAGAGCAGCGCGCCCGTTCTGATTTGTTGCGCAGACTGGTAGCCGTTATGGATGACGCGCAAGCGCGCCAGGTTCTCATCGAGCAAAATCGATCGAGAATCGACTATTCGTTTCTGCTCATGCTCAACGCAACCGCGGAGGCGAGTGCAGCACGTGGGCAGGAGGCCCTCGCCGAGAAGCTGCTCGACCTCCAATCGTCGCTTGCCCAACAGTTCTCGATCGTACTGCCCGAGCCTCTCCCTCTCGATACTCCACGTGACAAAGCAGTACAGGCACTGACGTCAATTGCTGATCAACAAGCTAGATGGGCATTCGTGGCGTTTAATCGTCCGCTCCTGGATTATGCGTTCTTCCAAGAACTCACCAGCTTGATCGAGCGCTCTGTATCGCCAGAAGTGGAAAGGCTTATCGAACTGCGCAGTCAGGTGCTTGAGATGGTGGAGCAGCTTGACAAGGAGGCGCGGGAGATTCAATCTGTCAAACTGCAGATTCTGCGTGAAGCTCTGGAGAGCCCAGACGCCCGACAGTATCTGAAAGAGCATGTGCGAGAGCTTGATACCGCATTCCTCAGCGTGCTCGCTGCGACTCTGCGCAATGCCCAAGAGTCGCACGATGAGCCTCAAGTAGAGCGCCTGCTACAAATGAACGAGTTGGTGATGGCAACCCTACAGGAGGGGCTACCGCCGCAGTTGCGGCTTGTGAATCAGCTGCTTTCGGCCAGTTATCCAGATGGGACTCGGCAGATTTTGCAGGACCGCCGTGGCGATTGGGAAGCCAGTCTCCTGGATCTCCTGCAACAGCTGTCTGCAGAGCTGGCAGAGCAGGGGCGACCACAGAGCGCCGAGCACGTCGACAAGATACTAAGTCAGGCCAGAGCTTTCGTCGAGCCCGAGAGCGAGAGAGCAGGCTAGGTTTCCTCCTAGCCTGCTCGTTTTGTCGCGTGCGGCCGGCAGGGTGGCACTGGCGCAGCCTGCACATGCTGGGTAGTCGAATCTCAAATAGCTGAAGTGACTCAGGCACCCCAAGCGATCAAGTGTGGCTCCAGAGGATTGAAGAGATCCTCGTGGCGGGGCAGGACTCGGACCGTGTAGCCCTGCAGTCCGCTGCGCTCAAGCCGCGTGCGCACGCTGAACTGAGCCGCCCCCTTCTTCGTTGCCACGTAGGCCATCGGCGTTGCCAGTCCCTCTTCGATCTGTTGCTCCGAGTTGAGCGTTCCTTCATACAGCTCAACGGACACGTCGTCTGGGGCAAGACGCCCCAGGTTGATGCTGGCGCGAACCTCAAGATCGCTGCCAACCTGAGTGCTGCCGTTCGAAGTCTCGACTCCAAGCACCCTCACCTCAGACCAGCTCTCGTACAACTGCCGTTTCCATTCGGCCAGCCTTTTGGCACGCTTGAAAGAATCGCGAGTGAGCGCCTCGAAACGCCTGTCAGCCGGCCGATACATCCGCTCACAGTACTCGACGACCATCCGCGTCGTGCTGTACATCGGCGATACTGCGCCCATTGCCGCCTTCATGCGCTTGATCCATCCCCGTGGAAGGCCATCGCCAGCACGGTCATAGAACAGAGGAACGATGTCTTTCTCCAGCAGCTCGTAGATAGCGTTGGCCTCTACCTGCTCCTGGTACTTCAGGTCGTCGTATGTCTCGCCGTGTCCGATTGGCCAGCCTATTTCGGGATGATACGCCTCGGCCCACCAGCCATCGAGGACACTGAGGTTCAGGCCGCCGTTCACCGAGACTTTCATCCCGCTGGTGCCGCTCGCCTCTTGCATGAGCAGTGGTGTGTTGAGCCACAGGTCGACTCCCTGCACCAGGTATCGCGCCACAGTGAGATCATAATCTTCGACAAAGACGACATTCTGCAGTCCTTTGCCGCGCGTAAGATGGACCAGCTGTCGAATGAGTTCCTTCGCAGGAGCGTCCATTGGATGGGCCTTGCCTGCGAATATGATCTGGATGGGTCGATCGCTGTCGTTCAGAATGCGAGCAAGCCTCTCCGGGTCGTGCAAAATCAAGGAGGCGCGCTTGTAGGTGGCAAACCGACGGGCAAAACCGATGGTGAGTGAAT
>DIVN01000258.1 GCA_002435875.1 Anaerolineales bacterium UBA6131 | reverse complement strand
GTCTCCAGCCTGACCTCCAGGTCACGGCGCTGATCCGCGGCCGACTCGGCAGAGAGGTTTGTACGTAGCCCCTCGACCTCCGCTCGCAGTTCCGCAGCAGCGCCTCGTGCCTTCTCCTGAAAGGCTCTGGTCCTCTCGGCAAGCTCGGACTCTGAGCGGTGCTCGTACTCGGGCTCGAGGGCGTTGACCGCAGCAACGACCGGCTGGAGCCTGCGCAGCTCGCGCTCATTGGCATCACCTACGATTTTCCCGAGCAACCCCTTAAGCATCAGACCGCCCAACCACAATCGCAATAGACAATTGCATGCATCACCGACTGGGACCGCGACAAGTTATTCCTCAAGTTGTTGGCTCTCGACCTTTCTTGCATATTGGTCCATCGCTGCACCGACCGATCGCCCGCGATGAATCGACTCGACAACATCACCGAGGATCGGAGCCACCGAAAGTACGGTGATCTTGTCCAGGCGCTTCTCCGGCGGAAGCTGGATGGTGTTGGTCACAACCAGCTCTACCACACTACTGTCACGGATTCTTTCGATCGCTGGAGGCGAGAGCACAGGATGCGTGACACAGCAGCGGATGCTCTTCACGTTGCGCTCCTCGAGAGCGTGTACCGCCTCTTGTAAAGTGCTCGCCGTGTCTATCTCGTCATCGAAGATGACGGCATTCATGCCGGACACATTGCCGATCACATTCAAGGCTTTGCTCTGGGGTCGGTTGTCGACGCGCCTTTTCTCAATAATCGCCAGAGGCACGTTCAGCACCTCGGCAAAGTTGCGTGCGCGCTTGGCGGCCCCAACATCAGGGGAGACAACCACCATATCCTGCAACTGCTTCTGCATCATATAGCTGGCCAGAATATGAAACGCCGTCGCCTCATCGACAAAGATGCTGAAGAATCCCTGGATTTGTCCCGCATGCAGATCCATCAGCAAGACGCGGTCAGCTCCAGCCACGCCGATCATGTCTGCGATGAGCCGCGCGGTGATAGGCACCCTGGGCTGATCCTTCTTATCAGTACGGCCGTAGGAATAGTATGGGACCACTGCGGTGATTCTTCCAGCAGAGGCACGCTTAATGGTATCGATCATGATCAATAGTTCCATAATGTTGCGATTGACAGGCGAGGTCGTCGGCTGGATGATAAAGACGTCCTTTGAACGAATGCTGCAATGCAGCCTGATGAACACGTTCTCATTGGGGAAGTCGATGATGTCGCGTCCAACCAGCGGCGTCTTTAGATATGTGCTGATTTCCTCAGCCAAAGGGACATTGGCTGAGCCGCTCACCAACGCCAGATCGCCATACATCGAATAGCCCATTCCAGTCCTCCTCGCCGATCACTCGTATCAAATCAGGGATTGTCTCCTGTCTGCAGCACTCGCCGGAACAAGAGAGCAGATCCACTAGCCAAGGCGCTTCAGGAAATCCTCGCGCAAGAGCGCCATCACAAACTCATCATGATAGACGCCGTCGTGAAAGTGGGCCTCGCGCAGGCGGCCCTCCTCACGGAAACCGCATCTGGTGTAGCAGCGCTGAGCACGGACATTGTAAGCATAGACGTGCAAGTAGATGCGGTGCAGATTCATCTGCTGGAAAGCAAAAGTGAGCAGTGCCTCAATGGCATCACCACCATAGCCCTTGCCCCAGTAATCCTTTTCGCCAATCACAATCCCAAGCTCCGCTTTGCGGTCTTTCCAGTTGATGGCATGCAGGCCCGTGTTGCCAATCAGCTTGCCATCGGCCGTCTCGATGCCCAAGATGTGAGACGATTGATTGGTCAGCTGCTGCTCAAACCATTGCTCCTCAGCCGCTTGGGACATCGGAAGGTAAACCTCAAGATAGGCACGCACCTCTGGGTCGTTGAACCAGCGCACGAAGGTGGGAATGTCGCCGCGCTCGATCGCGCGAAGGTGAACCAGTTTGCCGTGAATGCTCACTGCGGCCTCCAACTCTGCAGATGCCCCGTGTCGTTGAGCAGCACGATGCGAGGAAACTGCCCCCCAAAATCGACGATACTGAGCGATGCGTTGTCAAAGGTCCAGGGCTGTCTCTTGGCAAGATCGAGCCGCAGCAGCCCAGAGAGGTAGTTGCTCAGGACGCCTCCATGCGTCACAACGACTACCTCAGCCCTATCTGCATGCGCAAGGCTAATCTCTTTCATAGCTCCTGTCACGCGCTGGACGAACCCCTCAAGCCCTTCCTCGCCAGGCAGGGCGGCCCGTTGCTCGTCCTCACGCCAACGACGGGCAACCTCCGGGTAGGCCACGCCGAGCTCCTCGAAGGTCATTCCTGCGATCAACCCACAATCATACTCCTTCAGGCGATCATCGCAAATCACAGGCAGATTCAGCGCATCCGCAATCGTGCACGCCGTATCCAAAGCGCGTCGCAGCGGACTGGAATAGACGGAGTCAACGCAGTACCCATTGCATAAACGCACGGCTAGGGCAGCGGCCTGTTGCCTTCCGATAGGTGTCAGGGCTTCATCCCTAAGCCCCTGAACTCGCTGAGCTGCGTTGCCTTCAGATTCCCCATGGCGAACGAGCAGTATCTGCATCTAGGCGGCTCCAGCACTCAACCGACAGGTTGCAGCTAATCGAATCGCAGCGGAATACGGATCTTCCTGACGTGAGGCGATGCGGTCTACGGCCGCCTGTATCTCTTGCTCGCCAATCTGAGCCAGAAACCGCGAATACATCTCCTGCTGCAACATGCTACGCAACTGCCTGGCAGCGTACTCGCGCTCATGGGCTGCGCGGCGACCGCTGGCGCGCGCATACTGGGCATGAGCGGCAACGGCCTCGATCAGATCAGCGATGCCTTCACTACGCAAGGCGCTTGTTTTTATCACCCTTGGACGCCAGTCGCCAGAACCGCTGGGCGAGCCTTTGCTCGTGACAGGGGACACTGCGTCAAGAACGTGGTGCAGGTCAGCCGGCGGTGACTGGAGGCCAAGCATCGCTTCCAGCACTTCCACCATGACATCCGCACCAGGTAGATCAGCCTTGTTGACGACGATGAGGTCGGCAATCTCAAGCATCCCAGCTTTGATGGCCTGAATCTCGTCGCCTGAGGCCGGCACCTGAATCACGATCGTCGTATGAGCAAGCCTCCCGATATCCACTTCGTTTTGTCCGGCGCCAACTGTCTCAACAAGGATGACCTTGTAACCAGCGGCGTCCAAGACGCACGTGACGTCCGCTGTAGCGCGAGCCAGCCCGCCCAGGCTGCCGCGAGTCGCCATACTGCGTATGAACACCTCCGGGTCACCCGACAACTCGCGCATACGGATGCGATCACCCAGCAACGCGCCGCCAGAAAACGGACTGGATGGATCGACGGCTACGATACCCACCGAGCGCTCACTTTGCCTGTATGCCCTGGCCATCTCACAGACCAGGGTGCTCTTGCCCGCCCCCGGTGGGCCGGTGACACCCACAATCTGAGCGCGGCCAGTGTGTGGATAAAGAGCAGCGATGGCCTGCAGAGCAGCAGCCCCGCCGCCTTCAACCAGTGAAATCAGCCGAGCCAGAGCCCGGCGATTGCCGCTCATCGCGGCCACTGCCAGCGCGTGGATCTGAGGATCAGCGTCATCAACGACGGCAGAGGACTTCAATGCCCAACAACCTCACACCGGAGCGCATTGACAACATCCTCCAGGGGCGTGCCTGGGCCAAAAACACCCTTTACACCCATGGCAATGAGATGGGCTGCATCTTCATCGGGAATGATGCCACCAACAAAGACCGCCACGTCACTCATATCATGCTCTTGGAGCAGGCCGAGCACTCGTGGCACCAGGGCCATGTGCGCACCAGACAGTATACTCAGGCCAATGACGTCCACGTCCTCCTGCAAGGCAGCCTCAGTAATCATCTCTGGGGTCTGTCGCAGGCCAGCATAGATGACCTCCATGCCTGCGTCGCGCAGCGCTCGAGCCACTACTTTGGCCCCACGATCATGTCCGTCCAACCCGGGTTTGGCAATTAGGACGCGTATCTTTTCGGCCATTGATCTATACCCTGCCTCTAGCCTCGCTCAGTCTGCCTGCCGTCTGATCTGTCTAGACAATTGCCTGTTCACGGTACTCACCAAACACGCCGCGCAACACGTCACAGATCTCACCCAGTGTGCCGTAGGCACGCACGGCGTCGATGATGTAGGGCATCATATTCTCGCTGCCCTGGGCTGCCTGTCGCAGAGCAGCGAGCCTGGTCGCCAGCAGCTCGTTGTCGCGCTGCTGGCGCAAGCACGCCAGACGCTCCAGTTGCCGTCTCTCACCATCGGGATCCATTCTGAGCAGCGGAATCGACAACTGTTCTGCGGTCCGGAAGTCGTTCACACCAACGACAATACGTACCTGCTTTTCGATCTCGCGCTGATAGCGGTAGGCACTTGCGGCAATCTCACGCTGGAAGAACCCCTGCTCGATTGCTCGCACCACACCGCCCAGGGCGTCGATCTTGTCAAAGTAATCGTATGCTTGCTGTTCCAGGCGATTCGTCCAGGCTTCCACAAGGTAGCTTCCGCCCAGCGGATCTACCGAGTTGGCCACGCCACTCTCATGCGCAACGATTTGCTGCGTGCGCAAGGCAATGCGTACGGCATGTTCTGATGGCAAAGCAAGAGCCTCGTCCATCGAGTTGGTGTGTAGGCTCTGAGTTCCACCGAGCACGGCTGCCAGCGCCTGGATCGTCGTGCGCACGATATTGTTCTCGGGTTGTTGTGCTGTGAGCGAGCATCCTGCAGTCTGGGTGTGGAAACGCATCCAGGCCGAGCGAGGGTCTTGCACCTGAAAGCGGCGGGCCATCTCGCGCGCCCAAATCCGTCGGGCCGCACGATACTTGGCGACTTCTTCAAACAGATCATTGTGCGCGTTGAAGAAGAAAGACAACCGCGGGGCAAAGTCGTCCACCCTCAAACCGCGCTTAACCGCCTCTTGCACATAGGTTAGTCCATCTGCCAAGGTGAAGGCCAACTCCTGCGCTGCGGTCGAGCCCGCTTCGCGGATATGGTAGNNATGGAGATGGTGTTCCACTTGGGCAGATGCTGGCTGCCAAACTCGAACGTGTCCACGATCAGACGCATGGATGGTTCGGGAGGTAGCAACCATGATTTCTGGGCGATGTACTCTTTCAGAATGTCATTTTGGATCGTGCCTGCCAGGCGCGCCATCTCGATACCCCGCTTTTCCGCGGCGACGATGTACATGGCCCAGATCACCGCGGCAGGACCATTGATGGTCATTGAGGTGCTCACCTGGTCCACCGGTATGCCCTCAAAGAGCGCTTCCATGTCAGCGAGAGAGGATACAGCTACACCGCACTTGCCGAACTCTCCCTCCGCAAGAGGATGGTCCGTGTCATACCCGTACAGGGTAGGAAAGTCGAACGCGACTGAAAGTCCAGTCTCTCCGTGCGAAAGCAGGTACTTGTAGCGGGCGTTGGTTTCCTCAGCGCTACCGAACCCGGCGAACATGCGCATCGTCCACAGCCGACCACGATACATGGTCGGGTGCACTCCACGGGTGTACGGGTAAGTCCCTGGAAAGCCCAGGTCGCGTGAGTAGTCAAGTCCGGCGATGTCCGCTGGCGTATACAGCCTCTCGACCGACGATCCAGACGTCGTCACGAAGGCTGGTTGTCGTTCGGGCAAGCGCTCCATGGCTTGTCTGAGCGTAGTCTCTCCCCACTCTCTGGCTGCCTGCTCGAGCTCGGTCAATTGTCCGTCGCCCTGCATGTTGCCCTCCATTGGCATAGCCTGGTCAGGACACTCCTGGTCAACGTCATCAGCCTATCCCCTGCTTGCCGATCGGTGCGTGGGCGGCCGCGGACCCTGCCGATGCGCCACTGCCAAGCAGCGCGGTACTCTGTAGAGTCAACACAATCGAAGGTCATGGGGGCAGGTACACCGTCCGGTGAGCACCAACTTGGTTTGCGCGAGCAGGGTGAACAGAGAAAACGGCCAGGTTCGGCGGGCAAAACCCGCAAATTCAGGGGCGCGTCCGTCTCATCAAGTTCAAGCACATGATAGTACTCCTTGCCCATCAGGTCAAGGCAGTGTTGCGCGGTACATCAGGTGACCTGCCGATGACAAAGATAACACTTGCTTGACGATCTAGTCTTGCCTTCTCCCTCAACATTCATCAAAGCAGCGTCTGCCCAAGGCCTGCTCGCATGCTTACCTACATCACGACTACGGCCAGGGGGTTGCCCGCTAGAGCGGGATATTGTCGTGCTTCTTTGGCGGATTGCTCTGACGCTTGGTTTCGAGCATCCGCAAGGCATCGACCAAACGCATCCGCGTCTCCGCAGGCTCGATCACCTCATCGACATAGCCTCGAGCAGCGGCAATGTACGGATTGGCGAACTTGTCGCGATACTCTTCCAGCAGCTCAGCACGTCGCGCCGCTGGATCCGCCGCAGCTTGTAGCTCTTTGCGAAAGGCGATCTCCACAGCGCCGTCCGGGCCCATCACCGCAATCTCTGCCCCTGGCCAGGCATAGTTCATATCCCCGCGCAGATGCTTGGAGCCCATGACCACATAGGCACCACCATAGCCTTTGCGGGTGATTACAGTCACTTTTGGGACAGTCGCCTCACAGTAGGCAAAGAGCAACTTGGCCCCGTGGCGTATGATGCCCCCGTGCTCTTGTGCCACGCCAGGCAGAAACCCGGGAACATCCACGAAGGTAACCAGTGGGATGTTGAAGCAGTCACAACAGCGCACGAAACGGGCAGCCTTGGTGGACGAGTTGATGTCAAGCACGCCGGCCAGGTGTGCTGGGTTCTGACCGACGATACCCACTGGACGGCCGTCCAGGCGTGCAAAGCCAATGGTTATGTTAGGCGCCCAATGCTCCTGTACCTCAAAGTACACGGCATCATCGACGACTCTGCGGATCACCTCGCGCATGTCATACGGCTTGTTGAGGTTGTCTGGAACAAGTTGCTCTAGGTCCTCAACGCGCCGGTGAGGGTCATCGGTAGTGGTTACCAGAGGAGGGTCTTCGAGGTTGTTGCGAGGCAGATAGCTCAGTAGCCGCCGCACTTGCTCCAGACACTCGGGTTCACTGCTCGCCGAAAAGTGCGCTACCCCACTCGTAGCATTGTGCAGCGCTGCCCCACCCAGGCCTTCGAAATCAACATCCTCGTGCGTCACCGCTTTGATCACCCGCGGCCCAGTGATGAACATCTGGCTGCTACCCTTGACCATGAAAACAAAGTCAGTCATGGCGGGGGAATAGNNCGCACAAGTGCCCATGATTACCGAGATCTGTGGTACAACCCCAGAGGCCAGCACGTTGCGTACAAAGACATCCCCGTAGCTCCCTAAAGCCACGACGCCTTCCTGGATTCGCGCTCCGGCAGAGTCGTTTAGGCCAATGATAGGCGCGCCAACTTCTAGGGCCAGGTCCATAACCTTGCAGATCTTTTCGGCATGAGTCTCACCAAGCGAGCCGCCGAAAGCAGTAAAGTCCTGCGAGAAAGCGTAGACGAGACGCCCTTCGATGTGCCCATAGCCGGTAACCACTCCATCGCCATATGGGTGCGAATTCTCAACTCCAAAGCCGACGGCTCGATGGACAGCAAGGAGGTCGAGCTCGTGAAAGGTGCCGGGGTCGAGCAGCAACTCCAGACGCTCACGAGCAGTCAGCTTACCTGCCGCATGCTGTCTGGCAATACGCTCCTCGCCGCCACTACGCCTCGCTTCCTCTCGAAGCTGATGGAGCCTGGCAAGCTTTGAGTTCGACACGCCACTCTCCTCTACCTTCACTGCCCGCTCTTTAGTTTGGCACTGCCGCGCTCGATGTCAGCGAACGTCAGGCGGTCGGCTGTTGCCTCGCGGTGAATAAGAACGCCCAACCCAAGCAGCGTACGGCCGACCAGGTCCGCCCCAGCCCTGTCCTCAGCCTTGCGGAAGCTGCCCATGCTGAACTGTAGGTAGCCAAGAGCTGCGCCAAACTCGGCCATGTGGATATTCACGCAAGCCAGGTCATAGGCTGTGCGCGCCTGGGCAAGAACGTCGCCATGTGCCCGTTGTTCTCGTAAGCATACGCCCAACCAGCGCTCCGCCTCTTCCCATTGGCCCAATGTTTGGTACAGGCGACCGATATCGTGCGTCACTACATCGCAGGCACCTGTATTCTCCAGCTTGGCAAAGAGATCGAGACTGCGCTCGTAGCGATCCAGAGCTGCGCGCGAATGGCCCAGGGCAGCCAGTGCGTCTCCTTCGAGATCCAGGGCAAGTGCAACCGTAGTCTCGTCACCCAGAGAGTGCGCCAGGTCTGCGACCCGGCGAGCGTGGCTGACGACATCCAAGGGTCTGCGGAGGCTCTGATATACGCCTAGTAGCAGGCGCAGGGCATTGAGCTGCAGAGATGGTCTTTGCACGAGCTCCGCATCGCGTGCACTCCGCGTAAGACAGTCTTCTGCTTCAATCCAGCGTTGCTGCTGCACCAAGACCAGCCCTTGCCGAAATGCCGCCAGATGTCGGCGTCTCGGAGGGTTGATCTCTTGCTCCGTCTGCCGCACCTTGTCATAGGCAGCAAGTGCATGTTCCTGATCGCGTAGTTGCTCAAAAGCATAGGCCTGGTCGAAGAAGAACTCGGACTTTGTCTGCGGATCATCGCCAGCCAGCTCAATGGCCTTTTGAAGGGCCGCGATGGCATCAGTCCATCGCTCTTGCCGCATCGAGTCACGGCTGCTCTGGCGAGACTCCTCCAGGAGTTGTCGACGGCGTGTGGCATCGCGCCTCGCCAAGCAGGCACGAGTAAGCCATACCACAGCCAGAACCAACCCTAGAAGAACCACTGCACGAGCCAGATCGAGCATTTCCTATCGCCTCGTGGACATCAGGCTAGTCCTGTGCACCGAGGATGAACTCGCCAAAAGCACGTGCCGTGATCGGCATGGTCTTGGTGTACAACTGTAGCACGGCGTTGGCATACTGGCGATGCTCCCACTGTGCGGATTTGTGGAGGCGTTTGGCGAGCCAGTTCATAAGCGACCATGCGTTTACGGTCCAGATGAATTCGGTGTATGTGCCAAGGCCGAGAACGGAGCGGGCCTGCTCCTTCTTCCAGCCTGCCGCAACCAGCCGCTCGTACAGGTCAAAGGAAGCATCCATCTGCCCTTGATAGTCCGACAACAAAGGGGCATCCGCTGGCAAATAGTACTCGCGCTCAGCAGTGCAGTAGCGCAGGCTCTTTTCGTTGAACGAACCTATGCGGTGCCGCATCCACTGGCGGCTGACGAAGATGGGGCACTTAACCCCCCAACGGAAGACCGCGTGCTCAAAGACCGTGTTATGTCGGGGCTCTGAACGCATGAGCCGGCGGATGAGCCGCTCGTCATCCTCTGCCGTCTTAGCCTCGGATTGGTAGCAAATCCGGGCTCCTCGGATCACGGCGTCATCGCCACCCATGCAATCCTCAAGCTGAACCCATCCCTTGTCCAGAACGTTGATCCTCTCCACTGTTTTTTCCTTTCGACCCGGCCCCATTCGCCAGTGCGATACACCTGCTAGTGCGAAACCGCACGCCCTATTCCAGGATACTCCTGGCGATTACCATGCGCTGGACTTCGCTGGTGCCTTCGTAGATTTCGGTTATCTTGGCGTCACGGTAGTTGCGCTCGACCGAGTATTCTTTCATGTATCCATACCCGCCGTGAATCTGTACGGCGCGATCCGCGACCCAGACCGCTGTCTCCGACGCGTACAGCTTGGCCATGGAGGCCTCTTTACTGTAAGGCAGCCCGCTTTGTTTGGCCAGAGCTGCGCTGTAGACCAGCAGCCGAGCCGCCTGAATACGAGTGGCCATGTCGGCCAGCATCCATTGGATCGCCTGAAACTGGCAGATAGGTTGGCCAAACTGCACGCGCTGCTTGCTATAGGTAAGTGCCGACTCATAGGCAGCCTGGGCAATGCCCACAGCCTGTGCCGCCACCCCGATGCGCCCTGCATCGAGAACGGTCATCGCGATTTTGAAGCCCGCCCCTTCCTCGCCAAGCCGATTGCCTGCGGGCACCTGCACATTGTCAAAGACAAGCTCGCAAGTGTTGCTGCCGCGGATGCCCATCTTGTGTTCTTCTTTGCCCACGGCGAAACCAGGCATACCCTTCTCTACGAGCAAGGCAGTCATACCTCGGTGGCGCTTGGCTTTGTCCGTCATGGCAAGCACAATCACCGTGTCGGCAAAGCCACCATTGGTGATAAAGTGCTTGGTACCATTGACGGTGTATACGTCCTCATGGAGCACTGCGGTAGTGAGCACGGCCGCAGCATCGCACCCTGCTCCCGGCTCAGTGAGGGCGAATGCACCGATCTTTTCTCCCCTGGCCAAAGGCCTGAGGTACTTCTGCTTCTGCTCTTCGGTCCCGAATTTCTCAATCCCTGCGCAGACGAGCGAGTTCTGCACCGCCATTACAATGGCCGTCGATGCGCAGGCCTTGGAGAGCTCCTCGATCGCGATAGCATAGCTTACCACGTCGGCTCCCCCTCCGTCATACTGTTCAGACACGGTAAGCCCCAGAAGCCCCAGCTGCCCCATCTTCTTGATGTTCTCAAAGGGCACGACGCCTTTCTCATCGATCTCTGCTGCAATGGGTGCAACTTCCTTCTGGGCAAAATCACGCACCATCTTGCGGATCATCTCTTGTTCCTCATTGAACGTCAGGTCCATCTTCCGGCCTCCTTTGCCAAGCTATGGTATGGGCATCAGGCTTTGTCCAGACTCTAGGGTCGTTCAACGGTCATCGCCACAGCCTCCCCGCCGCCCAGACAGAGGGTTGCCAAACCTGTGTGCAGGTTGTGTGCGCGCATCGCGTGGATCAAGGTAACCAAAACACGAGCGCCGCTGGCGCCGATGGGGTGACCCAGGGCAATCGCCCCGCCATTCACGTTGACTTTGGCCCAATCAAGGCCCAGCGCTCGTCCATCAGCCAGCACCTGGGCCGCAAAAGCCTCGTTGACCTCAAACAGATCGATCTCATCGAGGCGCAGGCCAGTTCGTTGTAGCAGCTTTTGCACGGCAAAAATGGGCGCCGTGAAGATGCGCTTCGGCTCGACCGCCGCTTGTGCATATCCGGTGACAACAGCCAATGGCTCCAGCCCCAGCTGCGCAGCGACATCGTCAGCCATCATCAGAAGTGCAGCCGCCCCGTCGGTAATCCCAGGCGCGTTGCCCGCGGTTACCATCCCGCCCTCCTGGAAAGCCGGCCGCAGGCGGGCCAGAGCATCAAGCGTGGTGTCTTCACGTGGGCATTCGTCCGTGTCGAACAGCACGGGTGGACCTTTGCGCTGTGGTACCGATACTGGCACAATCTCAGCCTTGAACTGACCGTTGTGGATGGCGGCGACCGCCTTGCGGTGGCTGGCCACGGCGAACTCGTCCAGCTCCTGCCTCGTCAGTCCATACTCGTGGGCAATCCACTCCGCGGCATTGCCCATATGCTGGTTCTCAAATGCGCACCAAAGGCCGTCATGCACTGTCGCGTCCACGAGGACTCCATTGCCAAGACGGTAGCCCTGGCGCGCCTGCGGCAGGAGATAGGGTCCAAGGGTCATGCTTTCCATCCCGCCAGCGATCACGATGTCAGCGTCGTGTAGCAGAATCGCCTGTGCTGCGCACATCACAGCCTTGAGTCCCGAACCGCAAATCTTGTTGATCGTGGTAGCGCCAACCTGCGGAGGCAGTCCGGCCTTGATGGCCGCCTGACGTGCCGGGGCCTGGCCTTCACCCGCCTGGATGACATTGCCCATCAGCACCTCATCGATGCGCAAGCCATCGATACCAGATCTTCGGACAATCTCGCGGATGACGGCGGCGCCCAGGTCAGGCGCCGGCAGGATACCGAGAGCTCCTTGAAACCTGCCAATAGCCGTGCGCGCTGCGTGGGTGATGACTGCCTTGCGTGAAGAGACCGGCCTCTCTGCCGCCATAGCTACATTCCTCCTCGCACGACATGGTTCGGGACCTTGGTTTCTAGCTACCAATTGTACTCACAACAGAGGTTTTGAACACCTCAGAACAGGCGCAGGCTGAGCTGGGATCTAGGCATGCTCCCGTTGTGACGCGAGGCGGTGCATTCCGAACAAACTCACGAAGGCGACAAAGCCCAAAAGACGCAGGCCTCCCGCGACGAGGAGAGCCTGACGCACGCCTACGGCAGCCGCAGCGGCAGTCCCCAGCAGAGGACCAATCACGCCGGTGATGTTCATCGCAGTGTTGAATACGGCCACGTACGTTGCACGGCTATCCCGTGGGGCCACCTCCAGCAAGGCATTGAACGATCCAAGATTGAAGGCAGGTCCCACAAGCCCCGACACACAAGAAACGAGGAATAATGGCCAAGGGCCCGTGCTCAGGGCCATGCCTGTGGGATGGAGACAGAGCAGGAGAAGCCCGCTCCACAACACTGCACCTAGACCTCGTCGGTGGGCCACACGGCCCCAGATGTAGTACCCAATTATCGTCGCGCCCGATTCCGCCATTGCCAGTGCACCAATCCAACCATCCGCGAGCCCAAGCACCTTCACACGGTAGATAGAGTACAGGGGCACCGGGAAATGTAGGCCCCAATGGCAGAGAAAGGACGCCAACATATACCTGAGATAGTTCTCCTGCTTTCTGAAATCACGAAAGAATCCCACAAGACCGCTGCCCTTGTGTTGCGCGGCCAGTGGCAATGCTGAAGGAGCGTCCGGTATCTCGAGTCGACTCACATAGTACAGGCTGACCAGGGAAGCAAGAAAGGCCAGAAAGAAGATCCACTGGTATCCCAAAGGAAACGGCAGGACTTGGAGCAGTTGGCCCGCGGAGAGGACCACGCTGGTTGAGGCGGCCGATAGCATGATGTTGCGAATGCTCACCACACGTGCACGGTGTTGTGGGGCAACCATGTCTGCCAGCATGGCGGTAAACGCAATGTTGCTGAGCGCTGCCGGGATCGTGCCGAGGACAGTGATGTAGACCACCGCACTTGCTTGAAACTCCAGTGCCAGCAGTGGGACCAGGGCGATGAACAGCGCCGGCGACCTCATAAGCAATCCAGAGAGAAGCAGGACTCGCCGACGATTCGATTCACGCTCCACCAAACGGGCCGCCGGCAGTTGAAACAGGACGTTGGCCAGAGCTGGCAGAGAGGTGAGCAGGCCGACGAGCCAGTTCGAAGCTCCTAGCCTGATTGCAAAGACCGTAGTGAACGTCTGGGTCACTCCCGAAAGAATGCCATACCAGGCAATTTCGCGGTAGAGATTCCAGTAGTTCCATCCCGTGCTCACCTCGCCCCTGGCAAACCAGCGACCAGTGGCCGAGCGCACCCTTGCCAACGCCATGTCCAGTCTCGCCATCAGTATACTAGTTCTGTTGCGCCGCTTCGCTCAGAGCGGCGCGAAGTTTGGAATACGTGTCAGTGAGCCATTCTGGCATGACACGCACGTCGCTAAGCACCGGCATGAAGTTGGTGTCGTTCTCCCATCGGGGCACAATGTGGATGTGCACGTGATCTTGAATACCCGCACCAGCTGCCTCGCCCAGGTTCAGTCCAACGTTGAAACCATCGGGGCTCATGGTGGAGCGCAGGATCTCAATGGCTTTGGTTGTCAGAAACATCATCTCGGTCAGCGTCTCAGCCTGCAGGGAGCACAAATCACCCCTGTGTTCATACGGAACAACAAGCACATGCCCGTTGCTGTACGGATATAGATTCAGCATCATGGCTGCCCTCTCGCCCCGCCACAGCACCAGATTCGACGCATCATCTGTGCTTTGCAGGGCATGGCAGAACACGCATTCTCCCGACTTGTCTCCCAAGATGTACTTCATTCTCCAACCGGCCCAGATACGTTTCACCCCTATCCTCCCGCTCCACGCCAGCATCCTGCAACGTCTCTGCACAGAGCGCGCCCACTCTCGCATGTGCTATTGAAGTACCAGCTCAACTCGCTCGATGCTCTGTGCGCTTCCCCAGAGCCCCAACTCGGCCAGCACTTCGTCCGGACGTCCAGTGCCCTGCTGATCCATCTGCAACCGCATGTGCAGCACCGTACGCCCTGCGTCGGTCTTGCTGATCCAGAGGCTCTGGACGAGGGGGCGGAGATCATAGGATCTGACAC
Source organism: Anaerolineales bacterium UBA6131 (assembly GCA_002435875.1). GTDB lineage: Bacteria > Chloroflexota > Anaerolineae > UBA2200 > UBA2200 > UBA6131. Next base: position 4,478 of record DIVN01000258.1, on the reverse strand, counting down.
CGTCGGGGCGCTGCCGACTCCTGGGAAGCGAGGGTGCGGCAAGCAGGGAGTCCACACGGCACTGCAGATCATCGACACTAGCGCTCTCTGCGAAAATCACCTCGTACACTGCAGCGACCACCCGGCTCGGCAGAGAGGGCAGTGTCAGGGGCACGTCCTCAAGCGCACACAGGTGCAACCCTGGAGGGAGTTGATCTCCGATAAGGTGCTGCAGCACCGGCAACTCGACCGGTGACGCGAGCATCAAGTCCAGCATCTCGGCGCTACCCGTGACACCGACAGGGAGTGCCGCGGCAAAGAACAGCCTGGGCCTTGGGTTGAAGCCCTGCGACCAGGCCATCGGCACGCGGGCCCGTCGCAACACGCGCTCCCAGACCCGGAGCAGGTCGAGATGGGAAATGTAGCGCACCTGATCACCCTTGGCAAAGACGACCCGCACGCGCTGCACTACGGCGCCAGACTCTAGCGCACTTGCGATCATTGGCTACCTCGGAGCGCACGTCGCCCAACCATGAGCGTGCGTAGCATACTCATTGATCCACGCTCGGCACCGGACACTCTGCGAGACCAAACGACCTGCGCACACCACAGTCGAGGCAACCCTCCGCGCAATTGACACTGCTTTCGGCACGCAACGCACGCTGATACTCATCCCACAAGAACGTAGGCGAAACGCCCGTGTCGATGTGTGCCCACGGCAGGCATTCTTCCCGTGAACGTAGACGCGAAGAGTAGAAGTGCGGGTCAAGTCCCTGCTCGGCAAAGGCCTGGCGCCACAGCTCGGGCCGATACCACTCGTTCCAAGCATCAAAACGTGCACCAAGCTGCCAGGCTTTCAACACGACTGCAGACATACGCCTGTCGCCGCGAGCAAGCGCAGCTTCCAGCCAGGTGGAATCCTCGTCCGACCAACTCAGTTTGATCCCTTTGTTCCGTAGCTGCTGCCGGAGTGCTGCCTGCCTCTCGAGAACATCGGCGGTCGCCGCCAGCGGCAGCCACTGGAAAGGAGTCTGAGGCTTGGGCACAAACGTGTTCACACTTACGCTGATCTGAACCGGTTGACCGCGTGCACGGCGCCCCACACTCTGCACAGAATGGACAAGATCCGCAATCGCCAGGACATCATCTAGCGTCTCTGTCGGCAAGCCCAACATGAAGTAGAGTTTGATGCGCTGCCAGCCACCCGAAAAGGCCATCTCAGCTGTCTGCAGCAGGTCTGCTGCCGTTACTCCCTTGTTGATCACCGCACGCAGGCGCTCGCTGCCCGCCTCTGGTGCGAACGTCAACCCGGACTTGCGAGTCTGCTGGATCATTTGGGCCAACCGCACGGAGAAGGTGTCGGTTCGCAGAGATGGAAGCGAGACGGAGATCCGCTGCTGACCGTGTCGTCGGTTTAGTTCCCCAACCACCGGCTCGATCCAGGAATAGTCAGCACTGCTGAGCGAGACCAGGGCGATCTCCTCATGTCCGGTGCTGGCAATCAGCTTGTCTGCCAGTGAAAGCACTTCAGGCATGGGCCGTTCCCTGACTGGGCGGTAGATCATGCCCGCCTGGCAAAATCGACAGCCTCGCGTGCAGCCACGCATGATCTCGATCATGGCGCGATCGTGGATTGCTTCCACATAAGGCACGACAGGCCGTTCCGGCAATGGCAGAAGCTGCCGGACAATGCGTTTCTTAATGGTGGCAGGCACCCCGGCCAATGCAGGCACGGTCGCCTTTACTCGCCCGTCCGCATGGTACTCGGCGGCATAGAGGGCTGGCACATAGACGCCCTCGATGCACGAAGCATGCTGCAGGAACCCTGCCTTGCTGGTGCCGCCCACTTGATCGCGCCCCAAACTGTGGAACAGCTCAGCCAGCTCCAGGATGACTTCTTCACCTTCACCGATGACCAACAGATCGAAAAAGTCAGCCATGGGCTCAGCATTGTACGTGCAGGTACCTCCGCCGATAATCAACGGCCAAGTCCTCGAGCCTACGCGCTGCGATGCCAACAGTGGGATGCCAGCCAGGCTGAGCATGCTAAGCACATTCGAGTAGTTCAGCTCATACGGCAAGCTGAACCCGAGCCAATCGAATTCGGCAAGAGGGTGCCGCGACTCCAGGCTGAACAGCGGGATGCCTTGCTGGCGCATCGCGCGGTCCATGTCAGGCCATGGGGTGTACACACGCTCGGCCAGAGTCCCCGCCTGCCCGTTGAGCAATTCGTACAGGATAGCCAAGCCGAGATTGGACATCCCGACCTCGTACACGTCAGGATATGCAAGCGCAACCCTCAGGCGTGCTTGCGACCAATCCTTACGAATAGAATTCCATTCGTTTCCCGTGTAGCGAGCGGGCTTCTCGACCCCGGGCAACAGGCAATTGAGGACGTCAGGGTCAACCATCATTTCTCTGGCGCAGCCACGATACTAACTCGCACCCGACGGGTGCGAGGTCCATCGAACTCGCCCAGAAATACGCCCTGCCAGGTACCCAACTCCAATCTGCCTGAGGCAACGCGCAGGGTCTTGCTGGTGCCCAGCAGGCAGGACTTGACGTGCGCCGCACTGTTGCCTTCATCATGTGTGTAGCCATCATCGTGCCACGGGATGAGGCGATCCAACACGGCCAAGATATCGGACTTGACCGACGGGTCATAGTTCTCATTGACAACTATTGCCGCGGTCGTATGTGGCACAGCTACGTAACAGAAGCCATCGTCCACGCCACTCTGGCGTACGCAGTTCTGCAAGCTCTGCGTCAGATCGACGAACTCGGACCGTGCCTGGCTGCGAACCTCAAGGTCGAACTCCATGCATGCATTCCTCCCGCGCTCTTCTGCCTTAGCCGCGCGACCCCAGGGCCTCAGGATCGAGATCAACGCGCAAAGTCTGATCAGTATAGCATAGCGACCCATCTTTGCCAACCTTCAACTGCGTGCCTGCTACGAGCTCAACTGGTCTGCTAGCCAGACAGCTTGGTCACTTGACACACATGCCGAAGCATGCTATAGTAGCGATCGAGCACGTGGGACCGGCGCCGCCATAATGTGCAAAGCGGGTAGCAAGACGTGTGTAGCGGCGGTCCCAGATCCAGTGAATGCGATGCCGCAGGTTCCTGTTCTTTGCTGGCACACCGCATCCCTTCCTGGAGTATGGGCGGTTCGTCTCAGCTGAACATGCGGCGGGCAGAGGAGAAGGCGCGATGACGACCGGTCAGCTCCCTGTTGCTTCTGCGAGCGCGCGAGGAACGCCAACGGCCATGGAGCGCTTGCGTAATGGCGTACGAGAGTTCGTGCGCTATGTGCGCAGCGCCCGGCATCGCCGAGAATTGCTGTGGGCCCTGCTGTTTCTGGCTCCATCGTTAGTCATCTTCGGAATCTTCACCTACTACTCGCTGGCATTCAACGTCTACCTCAGCTTCACCTCCTGGAACTTTGTCTCGCCCGTCAAGACCTTCACGGGACTTGAGAATTACCGGCTGATCCTCGCCGATCAACGCTTCTGGCGGGCGGTTCGCCAGACGTTCTACTATGCAGGCGGCAGCGTCTCCCTGTCCCTTGTGTTTGGCTTGGTCTTGGCGATCCTCCTTAATCAGAAGATCGTAGGTCGCGGCTTTTTCCGCACGCTGGCGTTTTCCCCTTACATCACCACAATTGCCGCTGTGTCCCTGCTCTGGATGTGGATTTTTGACCCCAACTATGGTCTGATGAACTACCTGCTGCGCCTGGTCGGCCTCAACGGTCTGCCATGGCTAAGCAGCACCCGCTGGGCCATGCCCGCGCTCATCATCATGAGCGTGTGGCGCTCGATGGGCTACAACGCGGTTATCTTCCTGGCCGGCCTCACTGCGATCAATAGGGAACTGTACGAAGCAGCATCCATCGATGGCGCCGGAGCCCTGCAGTCATTTCGGCACATCACCGTCCCCCTCCTTTCGCCTACCACTTTCTTCCTGACCGTGACTTCCATCATTGGAGCTCTGCAGGTTTTCGACTCGGTGTCAGTCATGACCAAGGGCGGCCCTGTCAACTCTACCAGCGTGATCAACTTTTACATTTACGAGCAGGCCTTCGGCCGTTTCCGGGCAGGATATGCGGCCACCGCCTCCATGCTGCTCTTTGTCGCCATACTCGGGCTAACCTTCTTCCAGATGAAGGTTTCTCAACGATGGGTACACTACCAATGACACTGTGGTTGGCATCCTCACTGGCTTCGCAGCTATGTGGTGAGACGCGGAGGTAAGATGACCATGAACCAGTCCGTCACGGTAACGGGCAGATCTGGATATCAGCGGCGACAGCGCATCGTGTCGATAATCTCCTTTGTGCTTCTACTGGCGCTCAGCCTGGTGATTGCCCTGCCATTCCTCTGGATGCTTACCACCAGCCTGAAGCCCGATGTGAAGGCTGTCCTCAGGCTGCCACCGCAGTGGATCCCCAACCCACCAACATTCCAAAACTATGCAATTGCCTGGCAGGAAGGACGCTTCGC
>DIVN01000001.1 GCA_002435875.1 Anaerolineales bacterium UBA6131 | reverse complement strand
CGGTGCAGCGTTGGAGCACGGTTTAGCAGGACTGGGCGTCCTTGGATGACCTCCTCAAGTACTTCCCAGACCTCTGGTGCCTCGCGCTCAATCAGACGCTTGGCGCCCTTGATATTGATTGCATGGTTGTACTCGACAAGCTTGTTCATCACGAACGGGCGGAAAAGCTCCAAGGCCATGCCCTTGGGTACGCCACACTGGTGCAGCTTCAGGTCTGGACCAACGACGATTACCGACCGGCCAGAGTAGTCCACGCGCTTGCCGAGCAGGTTACGCCGAAAACGTCCCTGTTTACCTTTCAGCATATCCGAAAGTGACTTGAGTTGGCGACTTCCACGCAGGGAAGTGGCCTTACCTCGTCGGCTATTGTCAATCAAGGAATCGACGGCTTCCTGAAGCATGCGCATCTCATTGCGGATGATGACTTCGGGAGCCTGCAACTGAATCAGGTGCTTAAGCCGGTTGTTGCGGTTCACCACCCTACGATAGAGGTCGTTCAAATCGCTGGTCGCAAAGCGCCCACCATCCAACTGTACCATAGGGCGTAGATCAGGTGGGATCACGGGCAGAACAGTCATAATCATCCACTCTGGACGATTGCCAGACTGCCTTAGCGCCTCAACAATCCGCAGTCGCTTCGCTGCCTTCTTCCTGCGCTGCTTGGAGCGTGAGCTGCGGATTTCGTGACGAAGCCGCAGAGCAAGGCTTTCAAGATCAATTGCTCCAACGATATCGTAGATCGCCTGAGCGCCCATCCCTGCCTTGAAGACCTTGGGCCACTTTTCCTCAAGCTCACGGTAGCTGCTCTCATTAATCAGCTGCCGGACACGCAGACTGCGGAGCTCTTCACGCTGGGCTTCGATATTGGCCTCAACGTCCTCTAGCTCTCCTACTATGCCCTTCTGCAGCTCCTCACGTTTCTCGGCTATCTGCTGATACAGGTGCTCCAACCTGAGCTCAATGGGCGCCAGGATGTGCGACTTTTCTTCCTGAAGAGCCGTTTCTACGGCGCTCAACTGCAACTGCACAATCTCGTTGAGCCGGGAGAAAGCCTCTCTGGACGCCATTTCACCCTGGCGCAAAACAGTGGCACCGGGTTCGTTGTCAGCGTGCAGTGCATCAACAGGCAAGAAGACCATATCAATTGGAGAAGGGTGCTCACGGCTGAGCTCCAATTGCTTCTGCAGCGAAGCTGCCTGGTCCATGATCTGATTGGTAGCCGAAGCTAGCTTCTCTTCAAAAGCAGGGGCAACTTTGTCCCGCTCTGCCGTAAGCTTGGCCATTTCGCTGGAGAGATCAGTCTCTAGGACACGCACTCGCTCGTCAACCGTCTCGTTCAGACGCTCGATTTCGCGTGTAAGCTCCTCATCAAGACGGCGCAAGGCCTTGTTGCGCGCATCCTCATCAATTTGCGTAATGATGTACTGGGCAAAATACAGCACACGGTCAAGATTACGCTGTGAGATATTGAGAATTAAGCCCAAGTAGCTTGGCGAGCGGCGCGTGTACCAGATGTGAGCGATCGGCGTAGCCAACTCAATGTGGCCCATTCGCTCACGGCGCACCCGCGAATGGGTAACCTCAACGCCGCACTTTTCGCAAATGATGCCTTTGTAGCGGATCTTCTTGTACTTTCCGCAATAGCACTGCCAGTCTCGGGTTGGGCCGAAGATCGCTTCGCAGAACAGCCCGTCTTTCTCTGGTCGCAGACGGCGGTAGTTGATGGTCTCTGGCTTGATGACCTCGCCAAACGACCACTCGCGAATCTTCTCGGGTGAAGCGAGGCTGATACGCACAGCATCGATGTCACGAATTTCCAAGGCATTCCCTCCTGTGAACCGCCCTCACCTGGCGGATCCTGATGCGCTGAGAGCAAAGAATCTCGGACTTTTCCCTCACGTGAATGATAGGGTGATGGCCGAGATCCTCCTCGCAATCTTCGGGGACAGTGTGGCAGCGAGAAAACGGGTGTGTCAAATCCAGTCAAGAGCACCTTGCACATAGGTCTTCGTTGACGGACTCCACCAATCGCGCTTACCCATTTGGTGAGTATATCACAAAGGCATTGGGAAGTCAAGCGCACGATAATCCGCACTGCAAACAGAGCGTGGCCGCTGTCTGACGCACAGCACTGTTCTGGCCGAGTCTTCGTATGGCTGCCAGACAACGGCATGCCGGCTCTCCGCCAAACGGTGAGACGCTCCTACCCCCGACTCAAAAACTGTCTCCCGCGCAGGACTCAGGACGGCTTACCGTCTCCAGGGAACTGACTCGGCAACTGCGAGTCTCGTGTATTGCTCGACGCGTCCACGAAGCGAGATGAAACGTCAATCTCTGATGTCCCGACTGCGTAGCGTCGTACCATCTCAACGGGGCATAGGTCAATGAACATCTTGAGTGCCAACAGCAACACGGTTGCATCATCGAGCTGCCCAAGTCCGGGCAGCACATCAGGCACCAGATCACCGGGCAATACGACATAGAGCAATGCGGCGACAGGGATGACCTTCGTCCATACTGGCACGGACCTGTCGCGGAACAGACGCCAAGCCAGCTTCGCCTGCCCCAATGCATGACGAAGGCCACCCGTCTTCCGGGGTATATTCAATCCATCCTTCGAAACCATATGAACTACTCCCTACAAGGTAATTTTATCACATACGATGGGCACCGCCAACTTGCTCTTGCCGGGCGTCCTTTCATGCTCTATAATCCCGACACAATCGGCGGAGTGCAGGGTATCGTAGCCTGCAGTCGCGGAGACATCTGCGTAACGGATGGCAATGTTGATCCTGCCAGTACTCTTTCTAAGGCCACGATCTTCGGCCGACAATGTTGGGCTGCAGGTCAGCCGGATCGCGCTGCTGATAGCTCTCGTGTTTGCCTCGAGCGCTCAGCTCCTTGCCTGCGCACGCGAGCCCAGACAGACCCTACGGCCTGCGCCTACGTTGGTGCCGGTGCCAAATCCATCGCCAACGCCACGGATCCGGACACCCGACTCAACAGCCTGCAGCATTGACTTTTGGCATTCGCTCACTGGCGCACGCCAGGCTTGCCTTGAGGATCTGGTAGAGGCTTTTGAGCGTCAAAACCCCCACGGCATCGACGTACGTTTGGAGTACCACCAGCCTCTAGATACAGAAATCACAACCGCCCTCTCTGCAGGTACGCCTCCCGATCTGGTATTGGCGAGTTGCGAACAAGAGCTTCGGTATGCTGCTGCCGGCGTGTTATTACCCCTTGCTGACTATCTCACCAGCAGCGACTGGGGTTTGAGCAAAGTAGAAGCCAACGACCTGTGGCCTTTCGTGACGGCGCCTTCCTGCACACCGCAGGGCAATGAGAACAGCACAGGTGTGATGTTCGATATTGACGTGCCGCTTCTCTTGATCAACCGGACTCTCCTTGCCAGTTTGGGTCAAGAGGCGGCGCCGCAGACGTGGGAACAGGTGAGGAATCTGTGCAATGGTGCGCGCAACAAGAAGGCTGGCACTTGGGGCTGTGTGATGTCACCTGATGGCGATGCGCTCGCCAATTGGGCGCTTAACCTCGGCGGACAACTCGCAGATCCTGTCACAATGGAAGTCGTTCTTGACAGTCCAGAGATGGTCGCAGTCCTCTCGCTGCTGCACGATTTCACCGATGACGGTTGCGCCTACTGTGTGGACGATCCACTTGCCGTGCGCGAGGACTTTGCATCTGGCGAGATTCTGTTTGCCTTTGCCACAGCCATCGAGATGCGAGGCTACTCAGACCGCATCGCTGCCTTAGGTGGCTTCGACTGGGAGGTAGCACCGGTGCCCCATCTCATCGATGAGGCCACTGTCCACCTGAGAAGTTCCAGGCTGATAATATTCCGCTCGTCAGAACGCCAACAGCTCGCTGCCTGGCTGCTTGTAAAGTGGCTCTTGCGTCTGGACAGCGACGTGCAGTGGGCGCAGACAACTGGAGCAGCAGCCATGCACCGCTCTGCCCCCAGTACGCCGGAGATAGCCGCCTATCTCGGTCAGCATCCCTGGTACAACACCGTACTTGATATGCTTAGCTATGCTCGGCCAGTCCCGGCCGTTCCGCATTGGCACGAGACAAGTTCCCTACTGGCCGAGGCAGCTCGTGCAGTCTGCCAACAACAGATGGATCCTGCAGGAGCTCTTGCCGCTGCCGATGCACAGGCAGATGCTCTGCATACGCCATAGAGAGAGATGACAGCGTATGAATGGACCAAATCGTTGCATATGGCTTGCCCTGGTACTCAGCGCCATGTGCTGCTGTGGTCAAGCAAGCCCGCCTGATCCAACCGTGCCACCAACGGATGCGACCGTTTTATCGCCAGCGCACCAGACTGGAGTAGTCATCCTGGTACTCGAGGGCGCCCGCCCCGACTGGACATCCCAGCACATCGAGAGGGGCCTCGCTCCCAACCTTGCAGCGATGTCCGACCGTGGAGTGTCAGCAACTTCTTTCCGTCCGGTCGACCCCAACCTTAAGGGGCCTTTTTACGTCTCGTTGAGCACTGGCGCTTTTCCCCAGACGACCGGGGTCGTTGCCAACACCTATCACCTGCCGGGCCAGCCCCTGGACCGGACGACCGATTATTCGCTAACCTTGCCAGAATCCACTGAGCCAATCTGGCGAACCGCCATGCGCAACGGGCTCGTCACCGCAACCGTGCTCTGGCCCGCAGCCGACATGAACATGCCAGAGCTTCGTGCCAGTTATATGATCGACGTGGCGCAAAGTGAGATCAAGCCGAACCTGCACCACATCGCGCTGGAGGCAGTGCATGAGCCGCCGCCTGACCGCACATCCTACAGCATTCCGCAGCAAGCCGTCCTGACCATCCAGGATGCTAATGGAGGCCATGCCGCAGAGTTCCGGATCTTAGCGCTGGACAGTCTCGACGACGGCGTGCAGCAATACGACTCGCTCGTGCTCAATTCAGATGCTTTTGCAGAGCAACCGACTTTCCTAAGGCTGGATAAATGCGCTGCAGTGACTGTGAGTCCACGCCTGCAGAGCGGAGCTTACCTCTGTTTCACTGCCTCGGAGGGGGTGAGCCTGACCCTCTACCAAAGCCAGGTCAGTTATGCGTCGGCCTATCCTCCTGAGATTGCCGCAGGCGTTCGCGACCTTGGTATTCCGCCTCCCTCGCCTGATACCGATGCCCTGCGCCTGGGATGGATCACCCCGGAGCAATTCGTCGAAATCGCCAAGGTAAGAGCAGAGTGGGCGATGCGGGCTGGTCTGCACATATATCGGAAGTACCATCCCGACCTGCTTCTACTGACGCAGAGCATCATAGCTGACTGTGCGGCAGCATCTCCGATGATACAGATAGAAAAGGCCGCACCCATCGGAGAGGAAACCGCCGAGTTGAGTGAGCATCTTGCTCTAGCGTATACCGTCGTTGACACGCACCTGGAGGACCTGCTCTCGCTTGTGGACCTTGCTAACTCCGCCGTACTCGTCGTTTCTGGGGAAACCGTGACCCAAGTTGACACCACGATCCGTGTGAACGCGGTGCTCAAGTCTGCCAAACTCCTTCAGGTGCAGGGACCCGACGATCAGGAGTCAGTAGTCCTGAGTCGGACTAGGGCGCTGGCAGTAGGCGATGGAGGTGCCTCGCATATCTATGTGAACCTGCAGGGCCGACAGCAGGCAGGGACGGTCTCACCAGAGGATTACGAACAGGTGCTCGCGCAGATCACGGAGGCTTTCGGGGCCGTCAAGGACGATCTAGGCGAGGGGACATTCAGCCGCATTCTCGCTGCAGACCAACTCAGTGACCTCCACTTGCTGTCACCGAACGGCGGCGATATCTTTGTGCAAGCCCAGCCGGGTTACTACCTAGACGATGGGCTTGAGTACACGAGGTTGACGGGTCCGCCGACTGCCATCACGGCGGGCGGCTACGATGCCAGCATTCCGGAGCTACAGGGCATATTCATAGCAATCGGCGATCAGCTCGCATTGCGACGAACACTCCCCGTCGTGCGCGCCGTAGACATCGCCCCTACGATTGCCAAGATCCAGAGATTCTCGCCCGCCCTAACATGCGAGGGAAAGGCAATTGAGGGAATCTGGCGATAGGCTTCTACACTCTATCCGAGCAGCGCTGAAGTTACACATGCGGGCTGGCGCATCATGATACTCATNNCTCATGCTCGCCAGCCGTCATTCGGTCCCAAAGGCCACCACGTACTCTGGTGGCACGACTTCAACCCAACTCTGCCCCACGTGAAATAGCACCACTGTCCCATCGAGATACACGTACTGCACAAAGTCCTCGACCTCAGGTCTTATCCACCTGGCTTCAATAGCCACACCATCGCGAAACACTTGCGCGCGGCCCTCGCCCGTGGAGATGATGTTGAAGGTTGGAACTCCGTTCACATCCTTAACATCTGTCTCCTCATAGACCATATAGTGCACGATCACGTTAGCTGCCGTAAGTTGCTCGTTGCTCTCGGCATCCAGGTGCGGCTGACCCTGCACATAGCGTCTGTACAGTTGCCGTTGAGCGTCATAGCGGAATTCCACAGAGGCACGTTCGGGGAACGGTATCCGTACATAGCTCGCTGGTTCACCTGTCGGGGCCGGAGTACCCGGGGCTGAGAACTGGAATCCTGGCAGGCGTACCGCTTTCTCAAGACCCTTCTCCTGTAGGTAGGAACGCAGTTCTTCGCTACCTGTGGCAACCCTCCCCATCCATGGATATGCCTTCCAGGCACCTTGCGGGTCAAGCCAATGGTAGGGTTTAGGGTGAAAATACTCATCGAGGTCGGTCAGCCCGGATTGTGATAGAAGCCAGCGAACCTGGTCATTGGCGCCAGAGTGCACCAGTGCCCCGTCAAACATGTGTCCTAACTCGATGGTGAAGAGACGAGCGCTGCGCACGGGGCGCAACTCGGCCGGATCTCCGCTCCAGACGATCGCTGTGAAACGCGTGAGCGTCCAGCCATCCATGGCTTCTTCATAGACCATGTCCGCTGCAGACAGGCCCGACTGAGGGCGGACTGGAGCATCGTTACCAATACGTACCAACAGCGGGCGCCTCTGCAGCACTGCTGGATCCGTTACCGTTTCGCCGGTCAATGGATTGAGATGTGGATCAATTGTTGGGGTAGCTGTTGGGCTCGGCGACGGCAAGGTGGTAAATGTCGGCATAAGGGTATGAGTACAACTGGGTGTTGGCGTCAGCAGCTGCACGGCAGCAGTGAAGGTAGGCTTGGGCGTACGCGTGGGCGGCACGGAGGTTGCGGCAGGTGTAGAACCACATCCTGCAAGACCAACAGCCAGCAGCCCCAGCCATAGCATCGCCAAGACACGTGACTCGATACCCTGCCCGCCCGGCTCATTGCGACCCATCGCCACCTCCACATATGGTGAGATCTGCACCATCCCACGTCAAACGGAACACCAGCGATGCGACCCTAACCTACCGCCTCACGGAAGACGCGTAGGAAGTTGGTGCCAAGTATACTGCGAACCGCAGCGTCGGTATAGCCCCTTGCAGCCAGACCGGCCGTCACGTTCGGCAGGCAACTGACGTCCTCGAGACCCAGAGTAGAGGCAGGACCAAAGCCGTCAAAGTCGGATCCCAGTCCGACATGCTCCACCCCAACTACACGCACGATGTGATCCAGATGATCTAGAACGGCCTCCAAAGTTGCATGCCCCGACTCGGCGACAAACTGCGGCACAAAAGTCACGCAGATCAGTCCTCCCTTTACTGCAATAGTGCTGAGCTGCTTATCAGTCAAGTTGCGTGGGTGAGCCACGACGGCATGGGCATTGCTATGGGAGGCGATGACTGGCACGGCACTTGTGTCCAATACATCACTCACGCCGGCCGGTGAGAGATGCGATACATCCAACAGAATGCCAAGACGATTGCATTCCCGAACTACTTCGACTCCAAATGTCGTCAACCCACCTAGAGAACGAGCCTCAAACACCCCATCGCCAACCTGATTGCGCCTGCTCCACGTCAGAGTCAGTAACCGCAGCCCGAGTCGATAGTAACTGCGTAGCAGAGCCAGATCCCCTTCAAGTGCTTCGGCACCTTCTGCTCCAAGAATGGCCGCTACTTTCCCGCTGGCTTTGGCGCCTTCGACGTCAGCAGCGCGCAGAGCCAGGCTGAGCGTCTCCGGGTTATCCTCCAGTTCACGATACAAAACATCTATCAGACGCAAGGTTTGTTTGGCTGCTCCTGCCGGCAAGTATCGGTCATCGATGAATACGGCAAATACCTGGCTGGTAACGCCACCTTCCTTCAGACGTGGCAAATCCACATGCCCCTCAGTCAAGCGCTTCCCGAGGTGCATGCCGCCGTCCAGCACCCGTAGCAACGTATCGCAGTGGCAATCGCAGACAACACTCTGGTCGTGCAAGGCCGCAGCATCCATATCAGTCCCCTACCCCCACGCTCAGCGTCGGTGCCCAAGTGACACCAGGCAGCCATTGTAGTGCAGACGACATCGCTCGCCAAGCTCTACATGACCTAGCCGATCCCCTCCGAAGGTTATTTCCCAACAGCTCGCTAATTTGGTCGCTGGCTTGAGATGGCGTAAAATCGCAGGCCTACACACTGCCTGCCGGTCAGCCTCAGTAGGGCTGACCGAGGGGCTGTGTGCCCAAGGGCCTTGGCCGGCAAAGTCTACAAACTGGCGCGAGAAGCGAATGCCCCTGACAGCCCGAAGAGCACTGCTTAGACCCCAACGACCACGCAGATCAAGCGCAATGATGATCATCAGCATCATCGCGGCGATCTGCCTTGCCTGGTCTCCTGCTGCGGGCGCCACACAGCCTGCCGACGCTACTCCTGTGACCAAGTCCGCTGAAGAAATCAAGTTCCTGTATGCACACAGACAAGCAGTCGTGCTCGAAGCCCTGCTCAACGATCCGGGTGGTAACCTATGGCACGCCGCCTCAAAAGGGCTCGCGGCCATATACAAGGATCCCAACAGCCCTTTACAGGCTCTCATCAATTTGCAGCAAGCAGCAGGCGCGGATCCCAAGTGCGAGGAGTGTTGCACTCCACCCGCCCGCGACCAGTGCGGAGACGGAGCCGGTTACTGGTCGCTACCCCTGCTGATCCGCGCGTACTACATGTTCAAGTCCGGCTCGACTTTCGAAGGAGGGACCTACGCCGGACGCCTTCCTCCCCAAGTAGCTTCGGCGCTTGAGGGCTTTTACCGCTCCTACCTTATCAAGAGTGCAGGAAAGGGCTATGGCGCCTGCACGCGTTACAGCCAACCCCGTTGTGGGGCCGAATCCACAATACTCAGATACGATTCGCCTCAGTTTGCCTACATCTCGCAGTCCGACAACCACACACTGATTCAGGCCTCAACGATACTGCTTGCCACTCAGATGCTGCGCCACGAGACGGCTGAGTTTGCTCGTCTCTATGACGCCTGGACGATCTGGTGGAGCCGCTTCCTTGATGGGCTTGCTCGGCGAGGCTTCTGGGAGACCGCCTCTCCCACTTATGTCGAGCGTCACTTGGCCCCCCTCTACAATCTTTACGACTTTGCCGAGAATCCGCTCATTCGGAAGAAAGCGGGCATGCTCATCGACTGGTACTGGGCCGAGATTGCCCAAGAGATGGTGAATGGTGTAAGGGGTGGCGCCAAGGCTCGCGTCTATTGGATCGACGAAGGTGACCGTGGGACCCTTTCTGCCCGAAACGACGCCATGTACGCCGTCTTCTACCTGTACTTTGGCGAGGGATACTTTGAACAGACCCCTTTGATGCCCCTGTCAGAGATGTACTCTTCGATATTTGCCACCTCATCCTACCGCCCGCCCGACGTGCTTCTGGAACTCGCAAGCAATCCAGAAGCCAGAGGGACGTTCGAGATCAAAGAGCGACGCAAAGGCAGTTGTTTCACCTGGAATCTGGACACCGTGGTTTTCGACCAAAGCAACGCCGGTGAGCGCCCGTACAATTCCCGGCGCTATACGTACGTCACACCGGACTATGTTCTTGGCAGCTTCCAGAGCGATCCCGACAAGCAACTGATGCCACTCGCCGGTACCAGTCCACACCTGCAGAACAGCTTGACCTTCGCCACCTCTCCCGACGCGCGGATCAGCTGGGGAGAGGCAGCTTGCATCAGCAGCGGACACCTCAACGTCTTTCAGCACCGCAATGTCGTGATCGTCTCCAAGGTCTCTCATCCAGAACTTCGCCTATCCTACTATTTGCCTCCCACTGGTGTCTTGGACCAGCTCGATCAAGAGGATGGTTGGCTCTTTGTGCGCGAGGGCGATGCTTTCGCAGCCTTGCGTCTGGTTCACAACGAAATCTTGATCATTGAAGCAGCCCGCAGTGTGGAGTTTGGCAACGACCTGGCACGTTTCAAGGCTGCGATCAAGGGTACCCGTGTTGCCATCGCGGTCGCGGGCATCGACGACGGCTTCATTCAGTATACCAGCACCAACAATGACGTGATGTACCTCCCGTTGGTCGACAGCTCGGGAAGCTGCAGATACTCTTGTGTGTGCTATCCATCAGATGACAAGCTGCCCAAAGTCAATGGCCAAATGGTCGATTGGCAAGACTATGCGCTATTCGATTCTCCGTATGTCCACTCGGACTGGGATAGCGGGCTTGTAGAGGTAGATTTCAACGGCCGGCAGCTGACTCTGGATTTTCGTGATCCAGAAAATCCCACCAAGACTGAATCTGGTCCTGCGCCTCTTGAGCCGACTGCAACAGCCGAGCCCTCGCTGACCGAGACGGTGGTTGCATCGCGGACACCCACCCCCAGTCCGACAGCAAGTCTGACCGCAACAACGACCTTCACGCCTGTTGCCTCACAGACCAATACGGCTACGTCCATGCCTACAGAGAGCAGCACCGCCACGTCCACACCATCGCCGAGCGTGACAGCTACCCACACACCTGGTGCGACGCTGACAGACACGCAAGTTCCTTCGGCCACTCCAACGGCAACGAATTTGCCCAGCCCGACAAGCAGCTTCACCGTAAGCCCCACACGCACTCGTACGGCGACAGTCACGCCGAGCTCTAGTCCCACCTATACCGACACAATGAGCCCAACGCCGACCCGCTCGCCAACAACTACTCCGACCCAGACGCCGACGGCCACGCAGACACCCACTGCCACACATAGCCCGACAGCATCGCCGACGACCACGCCGAGCAACACGTCGACACCAAGCGAGACACCAACTCCAACGCCGACGCCTACCAACATACCAAGCATCACGCAAACGCGCAGCGCAACATGGACTGCCGAGCCTACCAAGACCTCGACGCACACCGCAACGTCTAGTGCGACCAAAACCTCAACGCAGACAAGCGTCCCCACAGATACGCCTACCGTCACACCCATGCCGAGCGCCACATTCACGTTGACCTACACTCCCGAGCCGTCACCTACTAGCGAGCCCACTCCAACGCTCAGCCCCAGCCCGAGCCATACCGCGGCGCTGACGGATACTCCGCAGGCATCACCAATACCCGAGCCAACATCGACTCCGGAATCGAGCCCGACCCCCACCGTGACCTCCAGTGCCACCCTGGTTCCTGCGCCCACCTGGACACGGACGGCACCAGCACCAAGCCCACACCCATCGGCGACAACCACGCCGGTGCCGACACCTCCTTGTCCGGGCCCAGGCGAGAGTTGGCTGACCTGCTTCGTCCGTGCTGTTCAGCAGGTCCTGTATGCGTTCCTACGGCAGTTCAGAGAATGGCTGCCACCGAGTTACCCGGGTCAGCTGCCGGCCAAGTAGGCGTACGCTAACCAAAGCGGAATCCGCACGTAAAGATGCAGAAGGGCAACACATGGAAGCAGTAGATGTAGGCGTCCGAGCCGCCAAGCTGGCGGGGCAACTCATTCTGCAACACGCGACCGGCCCGCTTCAGGTGAGACTCAAGGGGCCGCAGGACCCCGTGACAGAAGTCGACGTACTGGCCGAAGGCCTGATCAGACGGGAAATCGCCGAGGCGTTTCCCGATGATGAGGTCCTGGGGGAGGAGACTCTCAAAGGCAGCCGAGACGCAGAACGCCTTTGGGTCATCGACCCCCTCGACGGGACCCGCAACTACACTGTAGGCCTGCCGTTTTTCTGTGTCTCCATTGCCCTGACCATTCAGCGTAGGCCGGTGCTGGGAGTAATCCACGATCCTTTGCGCGATGAGACCTTCGTGGCAGCTCGCGGCACGGGAGCGTTCGTCAATGGGCGCAGGCTTCATCCGTTAGCCCCCAAGAGCGTCGAACAGGCTGTCGTCCACGTGGGCTTTCTCCCCGCCTCGAACCCCAGGAA
Source organism: Anaerolineales bacterium UBA6131 (assembly GCA_002435875.1). Taxonomy (GTDB): domain Bacteria; phylum Chloroflexota; class Anaerolineae; order UBA2200; family UBA2200; genus UBA6131. The sequence continues at coordinate 5,353 of DIVN01000001.1, read as the reverse complement.
TCCCAATCTCGCTATCCCGGTCTTCCTTCGGCTGCGCCCCGTGATCGCGGCGATGCGCAACCTGGGCTCGGCGGCGCTGAGCCTGGCCTACGTGGCATGCGGGCGCCTGGACGTGGCGCTGCATGATGGGCTGAGTCCTTGGGACATGCTCGCTGCGGCAGTGATTCTTGAGGAGGCTGGAGGTATCATCACTGACTTTGCTGGGCTGGGCCTTTCCACCCATTCTACCAGCGTTGTCGCAGCCGGCGCGCAGCCGCTGCATCGGTACGTGCTCGACATCGCCCAGGAGATCATTGAGGGAACAGTACATACGACCTAGCTCGATGGGCCCAATGCAGGTCCGACCAATGCTGACGGTTTGTGGCACGCTGCATCGTCGGGTAGACTGAGATCAAGACCTGCGACCCCAAGCGATCGCCAGCTTCGACACGTTGGCCGCACAAGGAGGAGAAATGGCACAAGTAGAGGACAAGAGCACCGCTAACAAATCAGGCACGCAAGAGTGGACAGATTTGGGCCGCCGCATCGAAGCTCAAATCAAACAAGAGTTTGCCCGCATGGCCGACGCAAGCGACAATGACAGCTGGGAGACAATCGGTCGCAAAGCAGAGACCAAAATTCGGAACAAGGTGGCCGACGAGACCGGCGCGCCCCCTCAAGCCTCATGGGATGACATTGCTCGGGGCACCGAATCTCGAATCCGTGGGGAGTTTGCCGATCAAGTGGGGGCGGGAGAAGGGGCAACCTGGGAAGACATTGGCCATCGGCTCGAGTCACAGGTGAGAAGTGCTGTTGGTAGCTGGGCGGGCGGATCGCCAACAGACGATTGGAATACAATCGGCAACAAGATCGCCGCGCGAATCCAACAGATTGTCGATGACGCAATCGCCCCCAAGACCGATGCCGCCAAGCCCGGTGCTAAATCTGGCGACACGGATGCCAATCCGAAGTAGACTGGAGTTGTCCTTGGCGCGACACAGCGCCGCACTCCGATGGACATGACCTACAAAGCTGATCGTCGCATGGTCCGATACCATTTGTCGTTTGAGCACGCACCCAAGGCAAACAACCGATAGCACTGGTGTAAGGCGGAGCTTCCGCCCAAGAGGTGATGTGATGCGCCAGGCAGTGATCCTCGACGGGGTTCGTACTCCCACCGGCAAGCGGGGTGGTTGGCTCAGCCACTACCACCCCGTTGAGCTAGGCGCGACCGTACTCAGTGAATTGTTGAATCGAAGTCACCTGTCCCCTGGCCAGATAGATCAGGTCATCATTGGCTGTGTTGGACAAGTGGGCGAACAGGGTGCCAACATCGCCCGTAACATCTGCCTGCAGGCTGGATACGACGAAATGCCAGCTACGACCATAGACTTCCAGTGCGGTTCCAGCGCGCAGGCCCTTCATCTCGCCGCAGCACTGATCCAGAGCGGAGCAGCCGATGTGGTTGTTGCCGGCGGTGTCGAGAGCATGAGCCGGGTGCCCATGGGGAGCCACTTTCTAAACGGTCCCGGCACCCCCTTCACGCCCCAGATCATGCAGCAGTACGATCTGATGTCCCAGGGCCTCTGCGCCGAGCTCGTAGCCGAGCGCTGGCAGATCACCAGACGGGAGATGGACGAGCTAGGTCTGCGTAGCCACGCGCTGGCCGCCCGAGCTACAGAAGCCGGCTGGTTTTCCCGCGAGATCGTGCCTCTGTCCTCAGTCACTGAGGAGGGCCAGGCCTTCACCGTAGACCGTGATGAAGGCATCCGCTACAACGCCTCCCTGCAAAAGATGTCGGAGCTCAAGCCGGCCTTCAAACAGGACGGCTGCATCACCGCAGGCAACTCGAGCCAGATCTCGGACGGAGCCGCGGCCCTGCTGGTCGCGGCCGACGATAAGGCCCAATCGTTGGGCTGCGCGCCGCGTGCACGCATCGCAGGCCAATGCGTGGTAGGTGTCGATCCACACCTCATGTTGACCGGCCCCATTCCTGCAACCCGCACAGTACTCCGCCGCGCCGGCATGACCTTGCCCCAGATCGACCTTGTGGAGATTAGCGAGGCTTTTGCTTCCGTCGTGCTCGCCTGGCAGAAGGAGATGGAGACCGATCTCAGCCAAGTCAACACGCAAGGTGGAGCCATCGCTCTAGGGCATCCCCTTGGGGCAAGCGGTGCTCGCTTGCTAGTCACCCTGCTGCACGCGCTGGAGCGCACGGACAGCCGCTTTGGGCTTCAGACCATGTGCTGTGGTGGTGGCCTGGGCACTGCCACGATCTTGGAACGCATGCGGCCCTAGGCCGCTGCTCGCTCAGCCAGCAGCCCTGAGTCAGCTCAGCGGCTCGATCGCTTAGGGTGTTGGTTGCATCCTCCCCTCCTAACGCACGTCATGGAACGACATCCTGTATGTGCATCTCCCAGCAACTAAGGTATACTTGGCCCTATCCGTCGCTTGAGGCCAAGGGGCCTCAATGCAGCACAATGGGAGGACGTCCATGGCCCGTAAGTCGTCTACAAAGCAAGATGGGACATTGGGGTGGCGAGGCATACCACGTAATGTCTGGGCAATGGGTCTCAGCAGTTTCCTGACGGACATTTCCAGCGAAATGGTGCTCAACGTCTTGCCCCTCTTTCTTGCCAACGTTCTAGGTGTCAAGACCAACGTAATCGGATTGATCGAGGGTATCGCTGAAGCTACCTCAAGCCTGCTCAAGGTCTTTTCGGGTTGGCTCTCTGACAGGCTTCGCCAGCGAAAATGGCTGGCGGTGGCGGGATACGGCCTATCAGCATTGGCCAAACCATTCTTCTATTGGGCCAACTCCGGGTTGGTTGTAGGTCTCGTCCGTTGGGCCGATCGCATCGGTAAGGGCATACGCACGGCGCCGCGAGACGCCTTGATCGCCGACTCCATATCGGAAAGGCACCGTGGACTTGCCTTTGGCTTCCACCGAGCCGCCGATACTGCGGGTGCGGTGATCGGCATCCTCGTTGCCCTGGCCATAGTGTGGACCAGTCAGCGCGCAAGCTCGGGGCTGACCGAATCTGCTTTTCGCACGATAGTCCTGATCAGCTTGATTCCAGCATTTGCTGGCGTCCTGGCCCTGGCTGTTGGCGCCCAGGACGTTCCTGTGACCGGGCAACGCGCCGCACCCCGATTGGCCTTGCGCAGTCTGGGCAAGCCATTCATGGTCTTTATGCTCATCGTCGGTCTATTTGACCTCGGCAACTCGTCTGATGCGTTCCTAGTGCTTCGCGCTCAGGAGCGTGGCATCTCCGTTGTTGGCATCCTGGCCATGCTGGCTGTGTTCAACCTCATCTACTCACTGATCTCCACACCCGCTGGCGCACTTTCAGACCGCATTGGGCGGCGCAAGCTCGTGGTTGGCGGCTGGCTGGTCTATGCCGCAATCTATCTTGGCTTCGCGCTCGCGCAGAAGGCTTGGCACGTATGGGCCCTCTACTCCATGTATGGCCTCTACTATGGTATGGCATATGGCACCGCCAAGGCGATGATTGCCGATATCGTGCCAGCTCCATTGCTGGGCACCGCCTATGGCACCTACAACGCCATCTTGGGCATTCTGGACTTGCCAGCCTCCATCATCGCCGGCTTGCTTTGGGATGGGCTGCCGCAACTCGGACTCGCTGGACTCGGTCCATCGGCTCCATTCTTGTTTGGCGCAGCGCTTGCACTAGTGGCGGCAATCTGCATGGCGCTTTGGGCACCGCGCAGGACGGAGGCCGCTACATCGTGATACCGCCAATCCGTCACTTGTCAGCTTTGCGAAACCCCCATACGAGGTTCTACCTGTGAGCAACAGCCTGCTTTTTACACCCCAAGCTATAGCTTCGCTTACCCTGCCCAATCGCTTGGTCCGCTCTGCCACAGCCGAGCGCATGGCCGATGAGGATGGCTCGCCAAGACCCACCCTCATTGCCCTTTACCGTGAGCTCGTGCTGGGTGAAGTAGGCTTGATCATTACTGGACACATGTATGTCCAACCCAGTGGTAAGGCTCACGCTGAGATGACCGGTATCTACTCCGACTCTTTGGTAGCCAAGCTTGCCAAGCTGACCGATGCCGTGCATGCCCTGGGCGGCAAGATTGTTGTGCAGATCAACCACGGGGGGATGCAGTGCGACCCTGCAGTCGTGCCCGAACTTGTCGCTCCCTCCGCGGTGGCAGAGCCATATGCCAGACATCCGGCGCGCCAGATGAGCAGTGCTGAGATCTCATCTACCATCGACGCCTTCGCCCAAGCGGCGCGCAGGGCCAAAGAGTCCGGCTTTGATGGGGTACAGATTCATGGTGCGCACGGCTACCTCATTAGCCAGTTCCTCTCACCCGCGACAAATCGTCGCACCGATGAGTGGGGGGGAGATCTAGCGAAAAGGATGGCCTTCTTGGGCGCTGTATGCGCGGCCATCCGCTCTGAGGTCGGATCCGATTATCCTGTGTTGATCAAGCTGGGGGCTATGGATGGTATCGAAAGAGGGTTGAGCCTCTCTGAAGGGTCGCAGGTTATTGCTGCACTTGAGTCCATGGGCTTGGATGGGGTGGAAATCAGCTGCGGTATTGGTGGGCCCCACGCCACCAGCATCCGCAAAGGTATTCAGCGCATTGAGAATGAGGCATATTTCCGACCCTGGGCTAGACAAGCGCGTCAAGTCACCCAGCTGCCAATACTGCTTGTGGGCGGCTTGCGCAGCCGCCTGGTGATGGAGCAGGTTCTGCATGCTGGTGAGGCCGACTTTGTCTCCCTGTGTCGGCCGCTAATATGCGAACCCGACCTTCCCAGGCGTTTTGAGGCTGGACTGCAAGACCGCTCGCGCTGCATCTCCGCCAACCGCTGCTGGGCAGAGGGCCCTGGCGTCGGCATTGGCTGCAAATGCCCCTTGCCGCACCTTGACGTGCGGTAGGCTCGGGCCAACGTCCGCAAACCTATTCTGCTCAAGATATCTCGCGCAGGTCTCTTCTCCACGGCCCAGGCAACTCGCCTTGGCGGGCACCAGCGCGCAGGATGCATCCATCCTTGGCCTCCACCTCGTGGCATGCTCTGGCCAGGAGCTGCCAATGCTTGTCCAGCCGCAGCCACGCAGGTATAATCGCTAGGCGGGAGTAGTGGTGACCCAGTTGTCAGAAGAGCGATACCAAGAGGATCGGTGGCATCCGACCAAGTATGCACTTCTTGTCGCGATGGCGCTGGCATGCACCTCTTGCGGGGACCACTCTGCCCAGAGCACCTCTCAGCCAACCGTGCCGATCGCTTCGGCCACTGCTGGCCCGGCACTTCTCCAACTCAACGTTTATCCTGAGGGGTCCACTGTGTGGCTAGATGATCAGGCCCGCGGCGTAACGCCCCTGCTCCTTTCGC
>DIVN01000104.1 GCA_002435875.1 Anaerolineales bacterium UBA6131 | reverse complement strand
CGCCGCGTTATAGAAGCGACCGGTGTTGACATAGAGTGGGAAGTCAAGCACGCGGGTGTTGACGTGATGGATCAGTACGGCACGCCGCTCCCCGAAGAGGTCCTCGACAGCATCAGGCGCAACAAGATAGCGCTCAAAGGCCCCATCACAACACCAATAGGCAAGGGTTTCCGCAGTGTCAATGTGGCGCTGAGGAAGGAGCTTGATCTGTATGCCTGTGTGAGACCGTGCAAGTACTATCCCGGCATCAGGTCCAGCTACACCGATGTGAACCTGCTGGTTGTAAGAGAGAACACTGAGGATCTATACGCTGGCGTAGAGTGGGACCTGGGCACGCCCGAGGCTGACAAGATCATCGGGATGGCCGAGGGAAGGATCCGCGAGGACTCAGCGATTTCAATCAAGCCTATTTCCGTCACCGGCACCCGCCGCATCGTTAAGCTCGCTTTCGACCAGGCCATTGCACAGGGACGCAGGACAGTTACAGCCGTGTGCAAGGCCAACATAATGAAGTTTACGGACGGATTGTTCTATCGCGTGGCCCGCGAGGTCGCGAGAGCCTACGGCGCCCAGTTCGAGCCAGGGACCCCTGAGCCCGAAAAGGCCGATGAGACACTTGCCGCGATGGCCGGTCAGGCGTCCGGCATCGTATACAACGAGCGGCTGGTTGACAACATGTGCATGCAGCTGGTTCAGAAGCCCGAGCTTTATGATGTAATCGTGCTGCCCAATCTCTACGGAGACATTCTCTCCGACCTGTGCGCGGGATTGGTTGGCGGACTGGGAGTAGCTCCCGGCGCAAATATAGGCGATGAGGCGGCGCTGTTCGAGCCAACTCACGGCAGCGCTCCCAAGTACAAGGGGCAGAACAAGGTTAACCCCATAGCCATGATACTCTCGGGGATGCTGATGCTCAGGCACATCGGGGAAACCGTCGCTGCGGACAAGCTGCAAGGCGCGATAGCGAAGGTCATTGCAGAGGGCAAGTCGGTTACCTACGATATGAAGCCGCACCGCGACGACCCCACGGCTGTCGGTACCAGCCAGGTCGCGGACGCGATTATCGCCGAGATGGGCTAGCAGCCGCCGGATAAAGCGGCTCTCCAATCGGTTACTATGCACTTGGCCCGAGGTCGATCGCCAAAGCGGTGGTTTCGGGCCTTTGCTTTTGCCAGTATGCCCTGGGCTACTGCCCAGAGAATAGATGCCAAGCGAATCAGGGCCGACATTGGCCCATTCGGCGCGGTATTGCGCATCAACCTCTTCACCAGAATGAGTAGGTTCCAGCCCATCGCGGCGATCAGCGTCTTCTTGACCGCGTAGGCAAGGCCGCGTCCGGCGAACCGTCTCAAGCCTCCGAAGCCCTTGAAGTAGCCAAACGGCGCTTCGCCACGCTGACGCCTTATCTGCATCAAAGGACGTGCCTCCTCTGAATGCACCCGCTCCCGGTTGGCTCGAACAACATCCTCATACACCGATATACTCACAACCCGACCCCGCGGGTTCTTTGTGCAGATCTCGAAGTTCGGGCACGACTTGCACACACCTCCGCTCGCCTTATACTGTCGAGCAGCCTTGTGATTCTTCGATAGTCGAGTTAGTATCTGCCCGGCGGGGCAGACAAGCGTGTCGCTTTCAGAGTGGTAACGGAAGTCCTCTCGCCTGAAACCCGGCTTACCCCGGTTCTGGTTCGGAGAAGATATCAGAGGAACCAAACCGCGTTCCTCGATGCCAACCAGGTTCTCGCCAGAATGATGACCCTTGTCAGCTACTATCGCTACCGGGCTCAGACCGCGATCCTCCAACACCGCTCTCGCCTCGTCAATACGCTCCATACAGTCTGACTGGTCGCTCACGCTTGCCAGGTCCGCACCGGCAGATATTATCACACCTGTCTCCAGGTCAACGGTTGCGTCCACCTTGTAAGATAGATGCGTGTGACCGTCAGAGTGCTGCATCACCCGAGACTCAGGGTCCGTCGAACTTACCCACTCCGAGTTCGATGCTTTACCCTTACGGCCCTTGTCAGCCAGCGCCGCCTCATCGCGAGTCGCATCAGGATCGTCCTGGCGCCTCAGCGCAAGCATATACTCCTCATAGCTGCAGCCAAGCTCCTTGTGACGCAGGCTGTCCATAGAAGCGTTCGCATCCACCAAAGTGCTGTCTGTCCCCAAGGCACGACCCCGCACCAGACCGTGACTCTGGCAAACATCAAGCACGTGGTCGAATACCAACCCGAACGCCTCAGCCGGCACCCTCTGACGAGTCTTGCGCAGCGTGCTCTCGTCCGGAGTCCGCTCATCAAGCTCATAACCCAGGAACTTGCGAAACATCAGAGAGTCAGCAATCCTGAACTCAAGCTCGGTGTCGTATATGATGTTTTCAAAGAACCCGATCAAGACGCACTTGAAGAAGATCACAGGGTCCAGTGACGGACGCCCCATCCTCTCAGCATACAAAGGCTTCGTCAGATCGTAGACAAACGACAGGTCCAGCACAGCGTCGAGCTGCTCATAGAAATGCTTCTTCGGTATGTGAGCATACAACTCACGGCTCGGAACAAACAGCGTCGCTTCCGGCTTGTCCTTACGTCCCTGGCTCAAAGTGTCTCCTCCACAAGTCCTACTAAAGAGGAGTTCGACACTCGTAGCCAAAAATCATTACCGGATCTCAGACTTTATCCGCAGGCTGCTAGCCTGCATTATTCACGAGGAGCGTGAATAATGCTCCCCGGAAGCCTGGTTATGCACCTTGTGCATAATCCAGGCTAGACTACTTAATATAGACGACAGCAGACAGCCGTCGTTCCGCTAGTGATGGATTTCCCCACAGATACGAACCCAGCCTGTAATCAGATCGGTTGGATATCGGAGGCTGATGTCACAACGATTGCGCGCCACGGATAGCCGCGGTCATAATAGGTGCTGCTGGGCCCCGTTACCGTGACCCAACCGCTAACAGAGGGTTTTGTGATGCTGCCGCAGATCACGCGTATGCCTATGCTACCGGAGCCATCACTGCAGTTGCACCCATCGTCCACGTAGAAGTAAGTATCACCGCAGGCAGTCACCTTGCCTGCGATCTTGACCCTGACGCCAATGTTGTTGACTCCAGTCGCTGTGACTGCGGTCGTGCCGTGCTCGGGAGTGTATTCCCACACCGCCGACTGCAGCCCGAATGCGCCGCCGCCAACTGAGGAGGTCTTCGTGGCCAATGGCCGCGCGCTCAGAGAATCAGTGATCGGCACGACCATCGTTGCACTGAGATAACGCTCGCCGTTGGAGGTTCCCATAGTGCCAAGCACTGCATAGGAAGAGTTCAGTGCCGTGGACAGGCTGGTCTGAACCCTGATCCCGGCAGGCGCGTTCAGTGATTCCTGTATGTATAGACCGTTAGTGGTGCTGGTCACAAGCTCCGCGCCCAGGCTGACGAATGTGCCGTCCGCCTTTTGTTTGGCCTCTGGAATACTGGATGATGGAACGGCAGTGAACGTGGAGCTGATCGGGCAACCAAGTTGAGAGGCATAGGCTGTCATCTGCGTGATTTCATCCGCGCACGTCTGAACCGTCGTAGGCACTCGATATACCATGCCCGCTATGGCCATTTCCCAATCCTCAAGCGCCTCCTTGGCCTGGTTCATGCCGGCGCAGTAAATGTAGAAGTAGTTTGCGGCAAGTGGCCTGTTGGCCGGGGCAACGTAGTTGTTGACGATAAGTGTGTTCAGTTCATACAGGGCGCGCAGCGCAGTGATGTAACCGTGGGTGACGAGACTCTCGTAGTAGAACTCGGGTATTCCCATCTTCTTGGCGAGATCCAGAGCTTTCGTGGCATTGGCGACGTCAGCATTGAACTGCGCGAGCGAGTCAATATCGCCCCAAGGCGCCGGAAAGAGACCGCTGGTCTGGCCCAGCGCAGGCAGGGTCTCGTTTTTGAGCGCCGTGGCGATTGGACCGCAGTTCGCGTTGCTCCTCAGAATGCCCCTCGGGAACTCGGACCCCAGCACATCCCACGAGACAGGCCCCATTAGGTCGGACCAATCCGCGAACATTTCGGGGTCGGCGTAGCCGTTGCGGACGGCGTAGGATGCGGCGAACTCGTGAGCGGTACGACCATCCGGGTTCCACGACCATTCAGCCAAGGCATCTGAGTTCATGAGCGTGTAGAGTATGCTGGGGGAAGGATAAGCCATGACCCCGGAGATGCTTTTGTTCTTGCACTCCTGCATCCGGTAGCGGACGAACTGCGCCGAACTGAACGGCCCGAAGCACTTGGTAGACGCGCTTATCTGTGGAACTTCTCCGACGTAGTGGCCGCTTGCCGCATAGGTGGCAAAATACGGGTCCACAATCGGCATCTCGGAGACCATATAAGTGATCAGGCTGTCGTAGTGCCAGATCTTAACGGTCGGATCGCTGGAAAGCTCAGCCACGAGCAGATCGTTGTCGTCCCGCGTTTTCTCGGAAGTAAGCACCCTCAAGCCCATAGGCCCAACTGTCTGCATCGCCCGCTTCCAGGCGGCGACAATCGTTCTGGCTTCCAGCACGTTGCGGTTGACAAGCTTGCACGCGGAGCACTTGCACCCCTGCAGGATTGTTATGCTTTCCGCCATCCACACATCAACATCCTGACAATATGGGATGCTCTTGAGATCAGCAATCCACTTGCCAAGCACGGTCACTGCTGCAGGCTGTGAGTAACACCACGCTCCGGCAACGCCATTGACCGCGACCAACTGCGGATAGCAGGTAAATACTCCCGTGCCCGTAAGCTGCTCCAAGTGCAGGACAGCCAGGCAGGGCTCCAGACCATAGTACGGACCCTCGGTATATATCTTCTCGTAACCGCTGGTACGAGACGCGCCCAATGGCGTGCAGCTGGCATCAAACGACAAAGCC
>DIVN01000060.1 GCA_002435875.1 Anaerolineales bacterium UBA6131 | reverse complement strand
GCCCGATTCGGCCTCGCTCGTCATCCGCGAAGGTATGGTCCTCAAGGGCAGTGGGCCAGAGATCTACGTCCTGCGCGACGACAGGCTGCGCTGGATCACATCCATGGATGCCTTTGAGCACCTGGATCTGCAATGGCGAGATGTGCACGTGGTCGACGATGCCTTCCTGCAGCGCTTTGAAAAAGGCCAACCGCTCCACGTGCTGCTCAAGTGCCCCAGCAGCCCGCACGTCTACCGACTCGAGGACACTGGTAAGCGCTGGATCAAGGACATCGACACCTTCCTTGCCGAGGGCCACGTATGGGAGGATGTCCGTGAGGTGTCTTGCGATTACCTGCGCGGACTTCCCGATGGCTTATCCATCCCACCGGACGCGGGTACGCCGCCGCAGCCTGAGTAGATCTGTCCTGATTTGCCGGGGTCACTCTTCCTCGCCATAATGAGCGAGTGGACGATCTAGCCTACGCCCATCCTGTCCACGAAAGGGACCGACGTGGGTCACACGGTCACGCTTCTTGGGTCGAATAGCTGGCGAGGCAGGGGAGCATGCGCGATCGCTGGGTACGCTGGGGCTCAAAGCCATTCTGGCTTGCTCTCTTGGGCTGTCTGCAGTTTGTCTTGCTCACCGCCGTCGCCATGTGGGTCTACCCCGGTGGCAGCGCCGCCAACCCCAGATCGCTTGGCTACAGCTTCTTCGGGAACTTCTTCAGTGACCTGGGGCTCACGGTTACCCGCACCGGGCACTCCAATTGGCCTTCGCTGATCCTATTTGTCACCGCGCTGACGATCGCCGGTCTTGGCCTGATTGTCTTCTTTGTCGCGGCGCCGCAATTCTTCTGGCGCACCTGCCCCCGGCGCGTGACCAGCCTGCTGGGATCGTTCTTTGGCATCCTCTCGGGCCTGTCGTTCGTCGGCATTGCCTGGTCACCGGCCAACGTGGAGCGCCTCTGGCACATTCGCTTCGTCATGTGGGCCTTTGAAGGGTTTCTCGTCGCCGCCGCATTCTATGTCCTGGCCATGTTCTTGAACCCTGCCTACCCCAGGCGGCTCATGGCAGTCTACCTTGCCTTCACCGTTCTGCTGGGGGCCTACGTTTACCTGCTGACGGCCGGCCCCGGCACAGGTAACCCTCGCGGCCTGGCCATCCAGATCGCGGCTCAGAAGGTGATCGTCTACGCGGCCATTGTGGCCACCACCCTTCAAGCGTGGGGCGCGCTGGCTCTGCAAGACCGCGGACTGGGTGCCTAGCCGAGCTCAGCCAAGCGCTACATCGAGGATCATCATCAGCGTGAACCCGACCATCGCCCCGACGGTAGACACGTCGGTGCTGATGCCGCGTTGCGCTTCGGGTATCAGCTCCTCAACTACTACGTAGATCATGGCCCCTGCGGCAAAGGCCAGGGCGTAGGGCAGAATCGGCTGGGCGACAACTACGGCGGCTGCGCCAAGTACACCCGCGATTGGCTCGACCACTGCTGAGAGTTGGCCATACCAGAAGGCGCGTTTGGCAGGCATGCCCTCGCCGCGCAGAGGCAGTGAGACCGCCATGCCTTCCGGAAAGTTCTGGATGCCGATGCCCAGCGCCAGCGCCACCGCTCCCGCCAGGCTGGCTGAGGGCAGGTTGGCCGCCAGGGCGCCGAACGCTACTCCTACCGCCAGGCCTTCCGGAAAGTTGTGCAAGGTAATGGCCAAAATCAACAGCGTGATGCGCCGAAACGTGCTGGAAACTCCCTCCGCTTCCTCCGGGGGCGCGCCCATGTGCAGGTGTGGCAAGATCATGTCGACAACTCGCAAGAAGGCTCCGCCGGCCAGGAATCCTACTGCGGCAGGAACCCAGGTCGGCAATCGGCCGCCCTCCGACATCTCCAGCGCGGGGGCCAGCAGCGACCAATAACTCGCGGCGATCATCACGCCGGCAGCAAAGCCAAGCATCGTGTTGAGCATGCGTTTGGAGACATCACGCGTGGTAAAGACGGCAGCGGCACCAAGGGCCGTCAGACCCCAGGTGAACAATGTTGCTAGGAGTCCCTGTGCAATTGGATTGAGATTCCTGAATGCCTCGACCATGTTGGCGACCTCATGATGAGTGTGACTTGGGGTTTGCCTTCTCTTGCAGCTCGTAGAGCTTGTTGATTGCTTCCAGTGGTGACATTGTGGCGACGTCCAGGCTGCGCAACTCACCGATGACGGGGTGGGTTTCGCTCAGGAACGACAACTGTTGTGCCGGCACGGCATGCCCCGGTGCCGTTCCGGCTGGCGAGCGCTGCGCCACTTCTTCGAGCTGACGGAGGATCTCCTGGGCACGACGCAGGACGGGCTTGGGCAGCCCGGCGAGCTGGGCCACGTGAATGCCGTAGCTGCGGTCAGCCCCGCCGGGGAGGATCTTGCGCAGAAAGACGACACGGTCGCCTTCCTCGGCCACGGCGACGTTATAGTTGCGTACCCGGGGCAGGAAACGCGCCAGATCGATCAACTCGTGGTAGTGCGTGGCGAAAAGCGTNNCGTGGTAGTGCGTGGCGAACAGCGTCTTGGTGCGCAGACGCGGATGGTTGTGAATATGCTCGACTACCGCCCAGGCGATCGAGATGCCGTCGTAGGTGCTTGTTCCACGGCCGATCTCGTCCAGAATCAGCAGGCTGCGTTTGGTCGCGTGGTTCAGGATGTTGGCCGTTTCCACCATTTCCACCATGAAAGTGCTTTGGCCCGCGCTGATCTCGTCCTGCGCACCCACGCGCGTAAAGATGCGGTCGACCAGGCCGATCTCCGCCGCCTCGGCAGGCACCCAGGAGCCGATCTGCGCCAGCAGCACGATCAGCGCCACCTGGCGCAGGTAGGTGCTCTTGCCCGACATATTGGGGCCGGTGATCACCAGGATGGTCTCCTCAGACGACAGCAGCGTATCGTTGGGCACGAAGGGTGCGTCGCGAAGGCTTAGCTCGACTACCGGGTGGCGGCCAGCCTTGATGCGGATCGCGTCTCCCTCATTTAGTACTGGCTGTACATAACGGTTGCGTTGCGCCACCTCGGCCAGCGCAGCGAGGACATCAATCTCTGCCAGTGCCGCAGCAGTCGCCAGCAGCCGTGGGGCTGCTGCAGCGATCTGCTCGCAAACCTGCATATAGACCTGGCGTTCGAGCTCGGTGCGCCGCTCCTCCGCGTTGAGGATCAGCGATTCGTGCTCCTTCAGCTCGGGCGTGATGTAGCGCTCGGCATTGACGAGCGTCTGCTTGCGCACATAGTCGTCGGGCACCGAGGACAGGTTGCTCTGTGTCACCTCGATATAGTAGCCAAAGACCTTGTTGTATCCGACTTTCAGGTTCTTGATGCCCGAGCGCTCGCGCTCCTGGCGCTCTAGGCCAGCCACCCAGGCTTTGGCATCTCGCGCGGTGGCCATGATACCGTCCAGCTCCGCAGAAAAGCCTGGGGCGATCACCTCGCCTCCGGCCAGGGTTGCCGGAGGGTCAGCCACAATGGCTTGCTCGATCAGTTGGCAGATGTCAGCGCAGCTATCAAGGCGCTCAGCAGGCAGAGTCGCGCCGGCCTCGACCATTTTGTCCACGATGGGCCGTGCACTCGCGACGGCCAACAGGGAGCTGCGCAGGGCCACGATATCGCGTGGGGTGGCAATCCGCTGCAGTACGCGGTTGGTCAGGCGCTCAATATCCGCAACCTGCCGGAGGGCATCGCTTACCGCCGTGCGGCTTGGCAGGTCCTCCACGAAGGACCGTACTCCATCCTGCCGTTGCTGCAAACCCTGCAATTGAACCAGGGGCTGGCTGAGCCACTGGTGCAGCAGCCGGCCTCCCATCGCCGTGCGCGTCTCATCCAGCACACCGAGCAGTGAGCCTTTAGTAGCGCCTCCACGGATGGTGCTGGTCAGCTCGAGGTTACGACGGGTCGCGGCATCGAGAGCCATATACTGCTGCGTGGAATAGGTGGAGAGTCTGGTCAGCTGCTGTAGGGCGGCCTTTTGTGTCTCGGAGAGGTACCATACCAGCGCACCCGCAGCGGAGATAGCCCATGGCAGCCCGGCGCAACCGTACCCATCGAGAGTACTGACTTCCAGGTGCTCGAGCAGCGCCCGCTCGGCATTGCCACGGTCAAAGTGCCAGTCGGCCTGCGGCGAAATGTGGATGCCCTCAGGCAATGGCAGCGCTGTGGGTGCGTGGTCGCTCACGAGCACCTCGGCTGGCTGGAGCCGGACGATCTCCTGCAGAGCCTGCTCGAAGGCGTTGCGTCCATCGAACTGCGTGGTGCGGAACTCGCCCGTGGTGATGTCCGCATAGGCGACCCCGGCGTGGTCTACGGCGATTGATAGTGAGGCCAGATAGTTGTTGCGTTTGGCCTCGAGGAGAGCCGGCTCGACCACGGTGCCGGGCGTCACCACGCGTACTACCTCACGCCCCATCAACCCGCGGGTTTCGTTCTCGTCCAGTTGCTCGACGATGGCCACCTTGTGGCCGGCGGAGATCAGCTTGGCAAGGTAAGAATCCACGGCGTGGTAGGGGACGCCGGCAAGCGGCACGCGTTCGCCCTTGCCAACCGGCCGCGAGGTCAGTACGATGTCGCAAACCTGCGCCACTAGCCGTGCATCGTCGTCAAATGTCTCGTAAAAGTCGCCCAGGCGGAAAAGGACGATCGTCCCCGGGAATTGCTTCTTGATGTGCAGGTACTGACGCCGCACGGGCGTGGACATAATCTCTTCTCCGCCAGTACTTGAACGTGGCTCGCCGGTTCAGTATAGCCGGGCGACGCTGGCCGGTCAAAGGCCTGCAAGCAAGGCTACGAATGCTAAACTGCAGCCTTCAACCGCCCGTACAATGCGATGGCTTCGTCCAACATCTCGCGGATGGGCAGGTGGTACGGGCAGGTTTCCCCACACTCGCCGCACTTTTCGCACTCGACGGCCTTGGCCACCGAGCGTTCCATCATCGCCAACGCGCGCTGAGGCGGCATGCGCTTGATCAGGCTCGGCGCGGTCATCAGCGATGATATGGGGATGCCCTGGCGACATGGCTGGCAGTAGTCGCAGCGACGGCAGAAACGCGTGCCCAGCTCTTCGCGGATGCCCTCAATGCGCTGGCGATCATCCGCAGTCAGGCCTGCCGGTTCTGCCATGACCGCGATGATCTCGCGCATCTCCTCAATTCGCTCGATGCCTGGGATTGGCACGGCATGGGGAAACTGTCGCAGGTACTGGAAGGCCAGCCGGGCATCGGACAGCATCCCGCCGCCGAGGGGCTTCATGGCGATAAAGCCTACATCGTTGGCCACCGCCTCGGGATATAGCTCCTCTCCCGGTTCCCTGGCCACAAAGTTCAGCGGGAACATGATCGTCTCGAACAGGCCCGAGCGCACCGCCTTTTGCGCAAAGGCCAGCGCGTGAGATGTGACGCCAATGTGCCCGATCTTGCCCGCCTGCAGGGCGTCTCTAGCGGCCTCGAGTGCTCCGCCCGGGGCGAGTACCTTGTCCCACTCTTCCTGCGATGCGACGTTGTGCAGCTGGAAGAGATCGATGTAGTCAACTCCCAGCCGGCTGAGGCTCTGCTCCAGCTCCTGGGTCAGCGTGTCACGGTCGAGGCCATGCGACTTGGTGGCCAGGACGATGCCATCCCGCCTGCCTTTCAGTGCTCGCCCAACGCGTTCTTCGCTTGTGGTATAGCCATGTGCCGTGTCGATATAGTTGATGCCCAGGTCCAGGCAGCCGCGGACCAACGCCACAGCATCATCATCGCTCAAGCGTTGGATGGGAATGCCGCCGAACCCAACGGCACTTACCATCAAGTTCGATTTTCCCAGGCGGATTGTTTTCATCAGGCCCCCTTCATTTGCGTGGTGATGGTGGTGCACTCGCCCCTTCAGGAGCTTGTTGTTTCAGCCGCAGCGGTCCGACCTTGGGTTGGCAGCCTTGGCAATGCCGTCCACGAGGTGCCAGAAGGTCAATACCGGGTGGCGCAGCAGCATGCGTGGCCCAGAGTAGCGCATCACCTGCCGAATTCTCTCCCGCATCGCAGGTGCATAACAGTGGATCGGACATCGCGCGCAGGTGGGCTTGTTGTCCCCATAGGGGCAACGATCGACGCGCTGCATCGCATACTGCAGCAACTGCTGGCACTCCAGACACAGTGAGTCCTTCGACTGGTGTGTTCCGCGGCAATAGATCTCGATCATCGCCGCAACGGTCCGCCGTTCGCGATCAAGGCGCTCTTGCCGTGCAGCCACGCTCACCCCTTTCTGCGAGAGCCGAAATTGCCGAGCCTGCGCGCCGCTACCTCTGAGTGCGGTGAGCTTCTGTGGCTGTCGGTGTAGTCTGTGCCGTCCATCTGGGTCGCCTTCGCCGGCCGTGCTTCGCTCACTGTGCTGTCCAGCCCCCGTCGACCGGGATAATGGCCCCGGTGATATACGATGCGTCGTCGGACGCCAGAAAAGCGATCAGCGGCGCGACTTCCTCGGACGTGCCGATGCGCTTCATGGGTATCTTGGCCGTGACCCGGGCGATTTCCGCCTCGCGGTTCGGCTGGCTGCGGAACTGGATCTCCAGGTGAGGAGTCATGATCGGACCCGGGCATACAGCATTCACCCGGATATTGTCAGCTGCGTGGTCGAGAGCCATGGCCCTGGTCAACTGCAGCAGGCCGCCCTTCGTTGTGCAGTACGCCGCATGGTTTGTATCGCCCACCATTCCCAGCTGCGACGCGATGTTGACGATCGACCCGCCCCCGCCAGGGATCATCTCCAGTACGGCTGCCTTCGACAGCAGGTATACGCTGCGCAGGTTCAGATTCATCAGCTCATCCCAGACCTCAGGCGTCGTCTCGGTGACTTTTCCGTAGCTCCCCAACGCAGCGTTGTTCACCAGGATGTCCAACCGGCCATAGGTCTCCATGACGTAGGGTACGAGGCGCTCCACG
>DIVN01000136.1 GCA_002435875.1 Anaerolineales bacterium UBA6131 | reverse complement strand
CCGCTCTCAGGAGCTCAAGAGCTGCCGGCTGCACCGCATAGTGATAGACGCCTGCCTCGAGACCCTCCACCGCATGGGCAACCACATAGGTCTCAATAGGATAGAGCGCGCCCGCGGAAGGCGCAGCGCGCAAGACGAAACCTGGAGCCGCCCCCGTCACGCCCTGAGCTGCCCAGAGCAATCGTGCCAGCTCAGACTGCGTCAGCGGGGCATTCCGAAAGCGTCGAACGCTGCGTCGCCGCCTGAGGGCATCCCAGAACTCGGATGATGGAGAGACAGCAGGGTCAAGGGCAATCCGCTCAGCGTTGGCGTAGGACTTGGTTGGAGGCGGTCGGTTGTCCCAGTCCAGCGCGTGTCCGCTCATCGTGTCACGCTCGTACTTGGTCAGTTGGTGGAAGCGGTCCCCCGGCTCGCTCTCGGACTTGTCGAACATGCGCTCCGGCCTCCTCTCAATTCCGCGCCACGCGGCGGTCAGTGACCTGCTGTGCGACAACCGGCACGAAGCCTCGTTGCACCATCACATCGATAGGGTCTCGATCTCCCCCCTTGTGACCTATTCAGCACGTATGTCCAAGAGGCAGGCGGCTGCATTCACACCAGGTTCCAATGCTGTCGGGAGCAAGATAGACGAATTCCTGCACAGAAAAGCGCATCTCACCGAGTTCCGACCGCACGAGGCGCTGCGCCGATCGCAGATCGGTTTCGGTGGTGAAAGCCCCCACGGTAAGGTGCGGGCGGTACGCATACGGCCGGTCCACCATATAGTCCGGCACACACTGCTTGAGGAGCCTGTGTGCAGCTCGCAGAGGCCTTCCATCTTCCAGACGCAGCCACAAGATCTGATAGTCTGAGCGGAATGTTCCTGTCCCGGACAAGCGAATGTCAAACGGGCACACCTGGCCAAGACATCGCAAAAGGGTGGGCCCAACAGTTGCCCATTCTTCATCTGGCACAAATGGGGGGTAGGCAACGGTGATGTGCGCCGGAACTATGCCATAGTTGGGGTCGAACCGGGCACGCCATCGATCGATACGCTGCGCAAGAGCCTCCGGCAGAAGCACCACCAGAGCGCGATCTTCGGGGTCGGGCCTCTTCATGTGCATTCTCCCACGGGCACCAACTCCCCATCAACCTGCCGCCGTCGGCGTCTCAGTGCAATGCGTGCAGCCACAGCGACCCTGAGCAGAACGGTGGAGCATGGTACCGATTGTAGACAGACTCATCCATTCGTCGGTGATCACCTGCCGGAGCGAACAGCAGATGAGCCATTCTCTAAGTGCATGAGGGCCCGTGCGCGCACCATTCCGCTGCTGCACTCACGGGCCCTCATGAGCAATGTCGCAATCGCGAACCGGGTGCCAGCAGCACACGTGCCTACACCCGGGCTCTGAATCAAGACCTACTTGGGCTCCTTACCGGGGTTTAGCTTGCGGAACTTGGCCAAGAGTTGCTCTTTGGTCTCGACGTGGTCGGGATCCGACACGGGCGCATCAACGGGGCATACTGCAGAGCACTGCTGTGTGTCAAAGAAACCTACGCATTCAGTACACTTGTCCGGATCGATCACAAACCGATCATCTCCCTCGCTGATCGCGGCATTCGGGCACTCGGACTCACAAGCCGCGCATGAGATGCAGTCTTCGGTAATCTTGAACGCCATTCCTGATCCTCCTTGGTTCTATACAAAGTTCTACGCCATCACTGCAAGGGTCCGTCGGCCACGACACGCGCAGGCGCACCATCGCCACCGGTCACTTTCAGGGGCAAACAACACAGATTATACCATCCTGTACACAGACAAGACAAGTCCAGCCCTTCTACGATGATCACCCCAGCACCCAGCAGGGTATGGTGCACTGGATGTGTGAGTGTGTCCGGCCTCTCTACAGAGAGGTAGTCGACTCCCAACAGTCTAATGCCCCTCTGTACAAGCCATGCGGCCGCGCCCGGCTCAAGTACGACAAAGTCCGAAACGAACTCGCTCTGTCCTGTATGCCAGAGACTCGAGTTCTCTGTCTTGAGCAGCAAACGCCGTGCCTCCAGAGGAACGCGATCTCTCAGATCTTCTATTGTAACCGTTTGTACAGAGGTCAGCTCGCAGACCCAGGCCGGACCTGTCAACATCTCTAGGGCAATCTCGTCGAGCCTGAGCCCTTGCTCACAGAAATGATAGGGGGCATCCACGTGAGTGCCCGTGTGTGATCCGAGGCAAAGCCGCGAGACATTGGCTGACCGTCCATCCCTAATGCGCGACTGTGGCTCAACGAGCACGGGAGGATCACCCGGCCAAGTGACCATCTGCGGCGAGATGGGCAGACTGAGATCAAACAATGGCATGCACTATACCTCACCGCAGTTCAGCCGAGCGAAAGGCACCCTACTCACCGTCGGAGCCTTGCTCGGGCAGGCTCTCCAGCTCGCGCTCCATCGTGACCAAGGCCTTGGCCAGCTGCTCAATAGCGATGCGCTGCTTGCGGTAAAAGTCAGATTCGCTGATTGCCATACGATCAGCGATCTCCCGAATGGGTCTGCCTTGCAAGACTCGGTTGTCAAGAATGTTGTAAATAACCCATTCTCCCGCGGTCATGCTGCGCTCACCGTCCGGCCTCAAGCGCTCAATTGCGGATGTGAGCACCTCGCGCAAGGCCCTGATGGGCACACCATCGTTTTCCTTCAGGGCGTTCCGAACCAGGCGTGTGCGCAATAGGGGACTGGACTCCAACCTGGGCCCGCCCCAAAAATCGTGCAGCGCATCACGCACAAACCGAACCAGGTCGGGTGAAAACACGGGGTTGCTTTCCATGTGCTCAAGGCGCGCCGGACCTGCGTAGGGCAAGGTGCTGCGCCAACGCTGCAACTCCTCAATCTGCGGTACGATCTTCTGCAGAGCCGCAAAGACGTCCTGCTGCAGATGCATGTCTTCGAGCGCCAGCTCGGCCTGACTCACCAAGTTGCTTACTGCACTCAACTCTTGTCGGCTCAGCCCAGGCACTCCGTTTGGTGAACGCAGCCCCAAGACGCCCAGGGTCAACGTCCTTGCCCCATTGCGGAGTGGAAGCAACCAGTATCCGTTGTACAACATCAGATCCTCATTGCGCAACCCATCATCCCGGGTGCGAAGCAATGGTGGAGTGCTGCCAGAATCCGCGGATTGGTGTGACCCTCCTTCGCCCTGGCCCAGCGAGGCAGTGATACTCTGCCAGTCACACCCCTCGAGGAATTGCAGTGTCTCATCGCGAGGGCCGCACAAGACCTGAACCTTCATGCTGCCATTCTGCATGGCAACCACAAACGCGCTCCGAATCCTTAGCAGGTCACAGAGCGCGATAAGCACATTCTCCAGCAACTGCGCCAAGTCCGTGCTGGTGAGGAGGCGACTGTCCAGGCGTTCGATCCAGGCGACCTGATCACGGTCCTGTCGGTATATGGCACGATCGATATATGGCTTGGCCAGATTGACCAGCACCTGAAGCAGGACAATGGCCAGAATCACAGCAAAGATCAGCACAGTGTCACGCGGCAGGCCCAAAATCGCCTCCACACGTGGAATCACCAGCATAAGGAAGATCACCACGGTGCCCACCAGCGGTCCACGCATCAAGTAGTGAATCAAGTTGTGCTTGATGACGCGATCAGGGATAAAGACTCCTTGATAGGCAACTGTGTATGCACTAACCACGGTCATTAAAGCGACGGCGACATTGCCAACGAGAGACAGACCCAGCACCGCGTTGGGCGACAACCTGCTGGACATGGTCGGCACCAGAAGGAAAGGGAACAGGCCAAATCCCGGCGCCACGATGGCCACGCTAAGGTATGTCATTCGTCGCCGCGAAGTCGAGGTCAAGCAGCGTTGGCGAGCCCTGGTGACATTCAGCACAGCTCCTAACACGGTGGCAAAGAAATACGCGGCAAAGAGCGCAAAGAAGGGGCCAGGAAGTAGGTGCGCAATGCGCTCAGAACTGACACCATCTCGGACCACCAGGTCGGTGGCAAGTGCGAGAACCAGAAACACCAGGCTGACGCCGTATGCCGTGTTCACCAGCAGTCGCCGCCGCGGCGATATGTCGTTCGTGGTCTGCAGCAGGGCATCGGAAAAATGCAGGCATGCGGCAGGCACCGAGGCTATGCCTATCCACTGAAAGCGCAACCACAGCCAGACAGCTGGCCTCGAGACGACGTTGGCTACTAGGACATCTCCGGCGTAGACCAGTGTCATGAAGGCCAGCAGGGCCGAAAACGCCCGTGCCACAGGACTGCGGAGATTGTTGGTGAGTATGTACACCAGGAGCGAAAAGCCAGTGATCACGTTGGCTGAAGCCAGCGCGAGGTTAGCCACTGACAGGCCAGACGTAAACCAGTTCTCAGGCATCTTGCTAACCCTGCTCTGCCGCCGGTCTGGCGCGCCTGCCAATTGGTGAAATATGCGACCTCATGACAGCACCCAGATGACAAAATAGTAGGTGATCGCCCCAGCAAACAACAGGCTGTCAATGCGATCGAGCATGCCACCATGGCCTGGGATTAGGGAGCCAGAGTCTTTCACGCCAACCTGGCGTTTCAGAACCGACTCGGAGAGGTCACCGAAAGTTGAGCCCAACACCAACAGCGTCGACAGGGCAAACGCCTGCCATAGAGCCATGCCCATGTACTGACCAACGAGGGTCCCCAGTGCGATGCCAACTACGAACCCTCCAATTGCGCCTTCCACTGTCTTCTTGGGGCTCACGTGGGCAAAGAAGGGGTGTCTCCCAGAGAGAGAGCCAACGAGAAATGCAGCAGAGTCGCAAGTCCAGGTCACCAGGAATGTGAAGAGGAGCCAGTCCAATCCGCGCGGCAGGTTTCGTAACAGTACCATATGGCCGGCCAAGCCACCCACGTATACGGCCCCAGCCAGCACAATCGACCAGTCGTATATGAACCCCCGGCCTTCTTTGTGAAACACCTGCCACGTGAGGTATCCACCGGCCGCAAAGATCAATGCCCAGCGGCCCAGGCCCATGTTGGGCCGATACGCATCCAAAATGAGCGCAGCGATCACCCCCAGGCCGGCGACGTACGATGGCCGATGGCCCAAGCTCCTGGCCATCCGAAACAGCTCATAACCAGCAATCAGTGCCGCCACTCCAACGACCGCGGCAAAGGCCGGTCCTCCAACGTAGGCCGCTCCCAAAACCAGCGGCAGCAAAACAAGTGCACTTGTAATGCGTTGCATCATCGGTTTCCGGGCTCCCAAATGCGCACTGTGTGGCTAGGTCAGTTAGCGAGCTCCTGAGAGCCCGCCGAATCTCCTGGTGCGCTGGCTGTAGGCCACCAATGCCCCAAAGAACTCTGCGCGGTCAAAATCTGGCCACAGGATCGGCGTAGCATAGAATTCGGCATACGCCGCTTGCCAAAGAAGAAAGTTGCTCAAGCGCATCTCACCAGCGGTCCGCACTACCAGATCGGGATCCGGCAGACCAGCTGTATACAGGCGCTGGTCAATGGATTCTTCAGTCACTTCATCCGGGGAGATACCCGAACAGACGAGAGCACGCACCGCTTCCGCGATCTCGCGACGCGATCCATAGTTGACCGCAACGTTCAGTATAAGACGCTCATTCTGGGAAGTGAGCTCCACTGCATGGCGTATCTTCGCCTGCAAGCCTCTGGGCAACTCGTCCAATGACCCTATGTGCCTGACCTGGACGCCGTTTCGGTGCAGGCTCTCCATCTCGCGGTCAATCATGACCGACATTAGCTTCATCAAAGCCGCGACTTCGTCCCTGGGACGTTGCCAGTTCTCGGTTGAGAAAGCATATATGGTGAGCACACGCACGCCGTACTCGACACACGCTTCGATGATACGCCGGAGGTTCTCTGTCCCAGCCCGATGGCCCGCAGAGCGCGGTAGACCCCGCCTCTGTGCCCAGCGGCCATTACCGTCCATGATGATGGCCACATGCTGAGGAACAGTAAGCAACTCATCGGATGTCGAATCGGGGGAGCAAGTCTGACTCATTGTCGCTCCCTAGACTTCCATGATCTCCTGCTGCTTGACCTTTCCCAGCTCATCCATCTGCTTGACGAAGCGATCATGCACTTCTTGAAGCTTCTCTCGGCCCACGCGCAGCTCATCCTCAGTGATCAGCTTTTCCTTCTCAAAGTCGCGCAAGTCTTCTTGAACGTCGCGCCGGATGTTGCGCACAGCAACATGCCCTTCCTCAGTTCGCTTCGCGACAACCTTGGTCAGGTCACGCCTGCGCTCTTCCGTCAGTCTGGGGATCGGCAGGCGGATAACCACCCCATCAGAATTGGGTGTCAGCCCAAGCTCGGACTTCATGATCGCCTTTTCAATAGCCCCAAGTGCCGACGGGTCCCAGGGCCGGATAACCAGCAAACGCGGTTCAGGTGCCGAAACGGCGGCAATCTGATTGAGAGGAGTTAAGGCACCATAGTACTCGACCCTCAGTCGTTCTACAAGAGAGGGCGAGGCGCGGCCAGTACGAATGCCCAAGAGATCTTCCCTGAACGATTCGACGGCCTTTTCCATGCGCGTCTCTGCCTCTTTAAGAGCATCGTTGATCATTGTCTCCTCCTGCCTAGCGGCTGATGATGGTGCCCATAGGCTCGCCGCACACAACCCGCACGACACTGTCTTTCTCGGCAAGTCGAAACACGATGATCGGCAGATCGTTGTCCATACACAGCGAGATCGCCGCGCTGTCCATCACCTTAACTCCCATGTTCAACGCGTCGATGTATGTAAGATGGTCGAAACGCTTTGCATCAGGGTAGACCATTGGGTCCTTGTCGTAGACGCCATCTACCTTGGTTGCCTTCAGCACCACATCTGCATCTACTTCCATAGCACGAAGTGCAGCTGCTGTGTCTGTGGTAAAGTAAGGGTTTCCCGTGCCAGCAGCACAGATCACCACCCTGCCTTTCTCCATATGCCGGATCGCACGCCGCCTGATATAGGGTTCTGCGACATCCCGCATCTCGATAGCAGTCTGTGCACGGGTCTCGAGACCGCCGCGCTCAAGGGCATCTTGCAGTGCGAGCGCATTCATGACGGTCGCGAGCATGCCCATGTAATCAGCAGTGGCTCGTTCCATACCCCTAACCAGGCCGTTGACACCACGCCAGATGTTACCCGCACCGATGACCACGGCTACCTGCACATCCAGTGCGTGTACGCGCTGAATATGAGACGCAATGGCCTCGACCGTGGGTACATCGATACCCCAGCCAGCCTCTCCTGCCAGAGCCTCCCCGTTCAGCTTGAGCAGGATTCGGCTGTATTTAGCTTTTCCCATGGATCTCGTCCCCTGAATGAGTTAGTTCTCGTTGAGCTCAAGCCGCACGAATCGGCGCACTACGATATTCTCGCCGTTCTTCAGCACGCTCTCGTTCACGATGTCCTTGACTGTCTTCTCAGGGTCCTTGATAAAGAGCTGTGATAGCAGACAGATTTCCTGACGAAACTTGGCGAGCTTGGAATCGACAATCTTGCCTATGAGGTCTTCGAGCTTGCCTTCTGCGGCAAGCTCAGCGCGATACTTCTGCGCCTCCCTCTCCAACACCTCTGCGGGAACATCCTCTTCCTTGACATAGGAAGGATTGGCGGCCACGACCTGCATTGCCAGGTCATGGGCAAGCTGCTTGAACCCAGGGGTTCGTGCTACAAAGTCCGTCTCGCAGTTCACTTCCACCACACCCGCCGCTTTGCCGAGGTGTACGTATGCCTCGATCAGCCCCTGTCGCGCCTCTCGATCGGCCTTCTTCTCAGCCTTCGCCAGGCCGCGTTCCTTCAGTATCTCCTGCGCACGCGCCATGTCGCCTTCGGCCGCCTCAAGTGCGCCCTTACAATCGAGCACTCCGGCACTAGAGAGCTCGCGCAACTGTTTGATCATGTCCGCCGTGACTCGCATAGGTATCTCCTCAACTAAGGGTAACAGTCATCTCAGAATCATCCGAGTTGGCCGGCCAGTAAGCACGGCCCACCCGCAAGCGAATGGCCTCAGTTTAGGCTCTCGCCGTCACCAGGCAATGAGTCGTTGTACTCTTCGGTCTCATCATCTGCAACGTCCGCATCTTCTTCAACAAGGTCTGCAGCTACCTCAGCGGAAGCGGCAGGCCTCATTCTCCTTGATGCCATATCAGGCTCGCTGGGCGCTGTAGGAGGCAGATTGGCCGACACGCTTTCCTCGGCCATCACTACGCCGCGCATCTGCTGCCCCTCAACCACAGCATCGGCGATCTTGCCAGAGATCAGTTTGATCGCACGTATAGCGTCGTCATTCGAGGGGATGATAAAGTCAATCGGATCAGGGTCGCAATTGGTATCTACCATGGCAACCACAGGGATATCCATCGCGTTGGCTTCCTTTACCGCAATGACCTCCCTCGACACATCCGCAACAAAAAGTGCGCTCGGCAGATAGTACATGTTCTTGATGCCGCCGAAACGCTTTTGTAGCTTGGCCAGCTCCCGCTCCTTCCACAGAGCCTCTTTTTTGGGCAGCTTGGCCCACTCACCCAGCTCCTTCTCTTTCTCGAGCTCGAGCAGGTGATTGCAGCGCTGTCGAATGGTGCGGAAGTTGGTCAGCATGCCACCCATCCAGCGTTGCGTCACATAAGGCATTGCACAGTGGGCGGCCGCACTCTCGACATTCTCCTGTGCCTGTCTCTTGGTTCCAACAAAGAGCACGGTACCACCCTCAGCCACGGTATTCCGAACAAACCCGTAGGCATCGTCCAGCAAACGCATTGTCTGTTGGAGGTCAATAATGTGGATGCCATTGCGCTCGGTGAAGATGTACGTGCGCATCTTGGGATGCCAGCGCTGGCTGCGATGGCCAAAGTGCACCCCAGCTTCGAGAAGTTCCTTCATGTGTACAACTGCCACGTGTCCGTAACCTGCCTTTCGTTGTTGTCTTCCGCTCCCATCACCCTGAAGAGGAGCCAGGCTTCTCAGGAAGCTGCTGGCACGCCAATCCAGTCCGGGAGCGTGTATGATGGATGCTATCCAAGACATGAGTATAGCACAGCACGCCGTATTAGCCAAATCCACCTATGTGTGAAGCGCTCGGCATGGCATTGACAAAGCTCTCGCCTGACTGCATAATGTGGCCAATCCTTTCCTTGAGGGAGACCAGGTGGCCTATTCACGACACCACACCCGCTCGCCTGCCCGTCGGTGCACTCGTCGAGCCTTCCTGCAACTGGCGGCGGGAGCTTCGTTTGCCCTCCTCTTGCCCACATGCCGAGAGCAGACGGAGGCTGACCGTTGGCCCATAACCTGCGAAGGGTGGAATGACACCCGCTTGTTCCAAAAGCCTCCACCCTGGAGGCTGGGGCGGTCGACCCGGGGCGACATAAGCCCCTGGATGGTGCAGTTCACTGCACATGCAGAATATGCCGCACGAGAAAAATACCGTGAACACTTTGCCCATTATCGAAGCATAGCAGCCAACTGGGATCCCGACAAGCAGATTGAGGATGTGCGAGCCATGTTGTCGGACGACATTGATCTGCTCCTGGTGGATCCGTTGCCCGGCGCTGCCGTACAGCAGGCACTGGCGGAAACTCAGGCCCGCGGCGTCCCCACAATAGTAACCAGCACGGCCACGATCGCTGCACCATGTCTCAGCAGGATATACGCAGCTGATGGGCAGCGCGGAACCGAATCCGCAAACTGGATGGTCCATGCAGTGACCAGTGGTCGTGTGGTTGTGGTGTACAGCGCTCAGGCGGCAGGTGACGTCAATGTGTGGTTGTCCGCAGTGCAGCGCCGTCTTGCCGAGCAGCCCTCGATCACAGTGGATCTTGCCGCATGCCCCTGGTCGGTGTCCGGCGCACAACAACGTGTGGGCGCGATGGCCAGGGACGGGACCATGAACGGTATCATCGCACTCGACGGCGTCTTGGCACGTGGCGCGGTCCTGGCTCTGACCGAGAATGGATTGCCAGTACCTCCGGTTGCCGGGGGCGATGATTGGAATGGCTGGCTGCGCACGGCACGTGAGTTTGGTATGCCATTCCTTGGATTTGGCGCGGGCACCAACATGGGGCTGACATGCGTCGAGCTGGCCATGCAAGTTCTTTCGGGCAAGGCCGTAGCGGCGTGTTCCGAGTTGCCGCTCCGCGTTTTCGATCACACCTCCACCGGGCCTGTTTATCAGGCTGATCTCAGCGACCACTACTACGCGTTCAATGAGCTGCCTGCTGCATGGGTTGACCGCATGTTCAGAACATCTGCGCCACGCGCGGGCTCAGCGCCCAATCGCATCGCTTGACGGCACGGCGTCCACGCCACGGAGCGCCGCGTGGATGAGTGACTTGCCAAAGGTCACGTGGCAGTGCAGCCACGCTCAAGCCGGGGCAGAGGAGTGCATGGCTGGTTCGCAGGTTCGCACGCATTTCTGGAGGAGCAACGATGCTTCTAGATGAAATAATCCAGGTCGCTCGAGGCGAGACCGAAGTCGATCTGCTTATCAAGGACGCGCAGCTCGTCAACGTCTTCTCCGGTGACATTCACCCTGCGGACATTGCGATTCACCACAGTCGTGTAGTCGGCACGGGCGACTACCGGGCGAGGAAGGTGATCGATCTTGAGGGTCGCTATGTATGCCCAGGGTTCATCGATGCCCACCTGCATATCGAAAGCTCTATGCTCTCTGTACCAGAGTTCGCCCGCGTCGTAGTTGCCCAAGGCACCACCACGGTGATTGCGGACCCCCACGAAATCGCCAATGTACTGGGACTGGATGGGATCCGCTACATGCTCGAGTCCAGCAAGAACAACCCTCTCAGCGTCTACCTGATGTTGCCCTCTTGTGTGCCCGCCACTGAAATGGAGACGGCCGGCTCAAGGCTGAATGCAGAAGACCTCGACGGCATGTGGCGTAGCGAGTGGGTGCTGGGGCTGGGCGAGGTTATGAACTACCCCGGCGTAATCTTCCGCGACTGGCAGGTGCTCAACAAGATCAAGATTGCCAGCGGGCGCCCAANNGCGGCTGGCATCGGCTCTGACCATGAATGCACGAGTGTCGATGAAGCGGTCGAGAAACTGCGCCTCGGGATGTATTTGATGATCCGCGAGGGCACAACCGCCCGTGACCTGGAGAGCCTCCTCCCTGCGGTCACGCCGCAGAACTCGAGCCGATGCATGTTCGTTACCGATGATCGGCATCTGACCGACCTGCTCACGGAAGGCCATATCAACTATGCGGTGCGCAAAGCGATCTCGCTCGGCCTCGATCCTATTACGGCCATACAGATGGCAACCATTAACCCGGCACGCTACTTTGGCCTGAAAGACAAGGGCGGAGTGGGTCCAGGCATGCGGGCTGACCTGGTCGTACTCGATGATCTGCGTAACATACAACCAAAGATGGTCTTCCGCGGCGGACAGCTCGTGGCCGAGGAGGGACGATTGCTCCCGCAGAACGAGAAGCGCAGGGATGTGCGTCTACGCAGTTCGATCAACGTAAACTGGGAAAAGACCGGCGATCTCCGAGTGCCAGCACGGGGCCACAGGGCAAGGGTCATTGGTGTCCGACCAGGCCAAGTCATGACAGATAGCCTGCTGGAAGACATCAGAATCGAGGGCGGCTACGCGGTTGCCGACATCTCCCGTGATCAGCTCCGGTTGGCGGTCATCGAGCGGCACCTTGCCTCAGGGAACGTCGGTCTGGGGTTCGTGCGAGGCTTTGGGCTTACACGCGGCGCGCTAGCCTCTTCTGTTGCGCATGACTCGCACAACCTCATCGTGGTTGGCACCAATGAGCGTGATATGCTGCTGGCCGCCAAAGAGACGGAGCGAATTCGCGGCGGCTTATCTGTGGTCGCAGACGGCCAGGTCCTCGCCTCGCTGCCGCTGCCTATTGCCGGCCTGCTTTCCGATGCCCCATTTGAAACTGTCCGGCAGAATCTTCAAGAGGTACTGCAAGCCGCGCAAGCCGTCGGCTCCACCTTGCACGATCCGTTCATGACCCTCTCGTTCCTGGCATTGCCCGTCATCCCATCACTCAAGCTGACCGACAAGGGCCTGGTGGACGTGACACAATTCAGCATTGTGCCACTCTTCGAGGATTGATCGCGGCGCCGCTGGGAAGAGGGCCGAGTACCACTTGGCGGCAGCGCCTACATAGCCCGCAGGCGAAGCACAGCCGTCACAGGGGCTCCAGAGCCTGATACACTGGACCCCGTCCCCCAGAACGTAGGATCACTTGAGTGACCGACAGCAAGCCGCAGGGTATCCCGCTGGTATCTCGATCCTGCTAGTTGCTCCGCAGAATCGGGCGTGTCAGGCAGGTCGCGCCGCCCTCTGCCTTGAGCGACAGTTCGTCCCCCTTGTATGTGTGCACGCGACACCCGGCTTCTTCCAGTCGACGCTGGGTTACCACATTCCCTCTCAGCATGACGCACTCACGGGGCGCCAACGCAAGCACATTGGGGCCCATCGTCAGGAACTCCTCATCCGGGACCTCGACCAAATGGAAGCCTCGCCTGATCAGTTCTTCCCAGAACGGCACAGGGAGAAGGGGTTGATAGACAACGGCAAGATCGTGATCCACAACACTGATCAGAGACATCAGGTGCAGACACGCCACAGGCCCTCCGTAATACGGCAAAGGCACCGCGATGACACGCACGCCCAAACTGGCAAGAGCTGCCTGAA
>DIVN01000028.1 GCA_002435875.1 Anaerolineales bacterium UBA6131 | reverse complement strand
CGACTCAAAATGCACCTCGCCACGAGCAACGGCACGCCCAGGGCGTGCGCAACCGGCCCCGGTTCGGGGCCGGCACCACTGCCTGCGTCGTTGCGACGAGAGCGTGGGCTGCAGGCCACTACCCCCCTACTTTAGCACGGTTTCAGCGAAATGTCAATGGGGGTGTTCCTTTTCTTGATCCGGTCTGCTGCATTCTCGCCGATCTGTCATTAGTATGATAGGGGTAGGTGNNCTAGTACTACAACCGCACTTCGCTGTGTAGGTCATTAGTATGATAGGGGTAGGTGGGGTAGAATGGAAAAGACACGGCAGATCGATTGTCATTCGGTTGCCGAAGCCGTCTCAGAGCTCCGATCGCCGTGTCTTGTCCACTTTGAGCCCGAACAGTTGTCAGGACCTTGGAGTCCGAATTCGCTAGTGTGGGCTCGTCCTTATTATACTGAAAGGACCCAGCGATGACAAGTACCGACGAAGTCTTTGTAGGGATCGACGTCTCCAAAGCCAAGCTTGATGTGCGCATCCATGGCCAGCAGGACAGCTGGCAGTTCCACAACGACGCGGACGGGATTGGCGCCTTGCTCCAGTTCTTGCAGCAGCTGCCCCCCACGCTTGTCACCGTGGAAGCCAGCGGTGGGTACGAACTGGTCATGGTTGCCGAGGTGAGCGCAGCGCACTTGCCGGTTGCCGTGGTCAACCCTACCCGGGTACCACGTTTCGCCGACTCCCTGGGACAGCTGGCCAAGACGGACCGCATCGATGCCGGCGTGATTGCCCACTTTGGCAGTGTTGTCTGCCCGCCGGTGCGGACGCTGCACACCGAAGAGGAGGAGTATCTAGCCGGCCTGGTAGACCGTCGCCGCCAGGTCATCGTCATGGTCACCGCGGAAAAGAACCGCTTGCACACCAGCCCTTTGCGTCTTCGCCCCGGCGTCCAGGAGCACGTCGATTGGCTGCAAGCCAAGTTGACGGATCTGGAAGAAGAGATCGGCTGCATCATCCGCACTAGCCCCCTGTGGTGTGAAAAAGAGGCGATCATGCGCAGTGTCCCAGGCATCGGTCCTATCACGGCGGCTACTCTCCTGGCCGATCTGCCGGAGCTGGGCATCCTGAATCGCCAGAAGATTGCCGCCCTGGCCGGCGTGGCACCATTCAACAAAGACAGCGGCCCCCGACGTGGCAAACGCCGGATCTTTGGCGGCCGGGCATCTATCCGCCGCACGTTATACATGGCCGCACTATCTGCGACGAAGTGCAATTCCGTCATTCGCAGTTTCTATCAAAGCCTCCTTCGACGCGGTAAGGAAAAGAAAGTAGCACTCACGGCCTGTATGCGCAAACTGCTGGTTATCCTGAATGCCATGCTTCGTAAAGGTGAAACATGGACGGAGACCACAGGTCTGAGCGCTGCTGCTTCTTGACATCTAAGACAGTTGCTCTGAGCTGTCCCATGGCGCTGTCGCGCCACTCATTCTATAAGAAACTTGCGTCGTGGTGTAGAATGGGGATGTCCAGGCAGTCAAGACCGGTCAGTCACTGGTGCCTTGCAGCCCGTTTCTGAGCTTGGTTCCGATTATCGGTGGCTTATGGATTGGTGGCCTTGGGACCCCGATTAGTAGCGTACGTAACTCAGATGATAGTCGGGCCTGGACACCCAAATCCTTAAGCAGGAGATACGGACCATGACGCAACGCAAGCGGAAGTCGCCCGAGGAGGCGACGCCATTGGAAGTCCTGCAGCAACTCAATCTGAACGCGGCCGGCGTGGACATCGGAGCCGAAGAGATCTACGTCTGCGTACCCGCCGATCGGGCGGAGCAGCCGGCGCGGATGTTTCCCACGTTCACGGTTGATCTGCATGCTCTGGCTGACTGGTTGGCAGCCTGCAGCATCGAGACGGTCGCCATGGAATCGACCGGTGTCTACTGGATTCCGCTGTATGAGATTCTGGAAGAGCGAGGCTTCAAAGTTCACCTGGTCAATGCTCGTCAACTCAAGAATGTGCCGGGACGCAAGACCGATGTCCTGGACTGCCAGTGGATCCAGCAGTTGCACACGTACGGTCTGTTGCGTGCATCCTTCCGTCCCGACGACGAGGTTTGTCCTCTGCGGGCAGTGGCACGGCATCGAGATAACCTAATCCGGTGTCAATCCGCCCATATTCAGCACATGCAGAAGGCACTCCATCTGATGAACGTAAAGCTGACTCAAGTGGTCAGCGACATCACGGGCGTCACAGGTCTGAGTATCCTTCGCGCTATCGTTGCCGGTGAACGGGACCCCCATACTCTGGCGCGATTGCGCAACAAGCAGTGTGCGCACGGCGAGGCCGACATCGCCAAGGCGCTGCATGGTAACTACAAAGCCGAGCATGTGTTCGTTCTTAAGCAAGCCTTGGCCCAGTACGATTTCTACCAGCAGCAGATCCGCGAGTGCGACGTTGAGATGGAGGCCATGTATGCCAGGCTGTCGTCTGCAGACACGGACGAGCGCTCATCGCCTCCTCCGAAACCGAGGGGCGGCAAGCCGCGCAAGAATCAACCGAGCTTTGACCTGAGGACTGCATTGTACCGCATGGCCGGCGTCGATCTGACTGCCATCGATGGTATCGATGCCTTGACAGCACATGCAATTCTCACCGAAGTGGGCACCGACATGACCCGCTGGCCTACTGTCAAACACTTCACCTCCTGGCTGGGCGTGTCTCCGCACAACGACAAATCGGGCGGAAGGGTCCTGCGCAGTCGCACCAAGAAAACTCAGAACCGAGCCAACACTGCGCTGCGTCTTGCTGCCCAAAGCCTCAGTCGCAGTGACAGCGCCTTGGGCGCATTCTACCGACGCATGCGGGCCAAGCATGGACCGGAGAAGGCCAACACCGCCACCGCCCACAAGCTGGCTCGCATTGTCTATCACATGTTGAAACATCGAAACGCCTATGTCGACCCCGGCCAAAATCAGTACGAACAGCAGTGCCGGGAACGCGCCGTGCGCAACCTGAAACGCAGAGCTGCCAGCCTCGGCCTCCAACTGGTCGCAGTTCCGGCGCCTGCTGTTTCTTAGTAGCGACCGCAGGGAGCGAAGAATCTCGCTGATAGACAGAGAGATGCTTGTATATTAAACATCGG
>DIVN01000102.1 GCA_002435875.1 Anaerolineales bacterium UBA6131 | reverse complement strand
AGGCAGCCCCGCGCACTCAGCACGGAGCGCTAGCATGACGCTGGCCATCAACCCCGCGCTGCCACTGGACCTGGTTGCGGTCGGCTCATGGACTTGCTTCGACCACCTCTTTCGTGTGGAGCGCCTGCCCGCGCCGGGCGACACCGTGCAGATCACCAGCCCGATTGCCGCCGTGGAGCAGGTCTTCTGGGGCGGGTGCGCGGCCAACAACGTCGCTGCTGCGGCTCGCCTCGGCGCGCGTGCGGCGCTAGTCAGCGTGGTCGGCCGCGACTTTCGCACGCGCGGCTACTGGGATGACCTGGCCGCTTTAGGGGTAGACCTCAGCGGCGTGGTAGTGCTCGAGGACGAGCAGAGCGGCCACAGCTTTCTGTTCACCGACCCATGCGGCAACACCATCTGCCTGTCAGCCCTGGGTGCCGCCGCGCGGCAGGAGGAGCTCGACCCGTCGGCTGCCGTGCTGGCCCAGGGCAAGATTACCATGCTGAACTATCGCTTTGACCGTTTCGCACTGGCGGCGGCGCGGATCGCGGCATCCGCCGGCAGCCTGGTCATTGCCAGCGGTGCGCTGAGCACGGCGCCCGCGCTAGCCCGTGAGCTACTGGGGGTCAGCCGGCTCCTGGTGTGCACTGCCCATGAGCTCGCCGCGCTGTGCCAGGAGCTCGGCATCGGGCAGGCGGCACTGTTCGACGAGGGGCCGGAAGCCGTCGTGGTGACCATGGGCAGCGCCGGAAGCCGAGTGGTTACCCGCGACGGTGAGGTAGACATCCCCGCGGTCAGGCCTGACCGACTGGTAGACACGGTCGGTGCGGGGGACGCTTTCGTGGGGGCGCTGGCTGCGGGGCTCGCCTTTGGCCAGTCGTTACCAGAGGCGGCGCGCCTGGGCGCGGCGGTAGCCAGCTTTGTGGTTGAGGCCGTAGGCTGTCAGACCAACCTGCCGACCTATGCCCAGGCCCTCCAGCGCCTGACCCGCGCCGCGCGCTAGTTCTGCGTTCGCCGCCGCCGACCTCGCACCGAGCCACCTGCTGTCAACTATGAGGAAGGGGTCCGCCCAATCCGCGGCGGTCCACCCAGTCTGCTCAGCGTGGCCGCTCGCGGGTCATCGTCAGCAGCCGCTTACCGGGGATCTGCCGAAACGTAGCCCCCTCGCCAACTGCAGCCAGTGCAGCTGGCACATCCACCACGCGCGTGCCACAAATCGCCGACACGCCGTGTTCGAAGAGCAGGGGCGTGAGCGGGGCGCTGGCCCCCAGCAACACCACATAGGCATCCGATCGACACAGCTTGATCAATTCATCAAAGGTGCCATTGATCAGTGTGGTGCCCGTCACGCCTACCACGTCAGCCTGCGGCAGCACGTCGGGCGCCCGCTCTGCCGGCAGATCGCCCGGCGCAGGACGCTGCTCCAGCACCCAGCACTCGGCCGCCATTGCCCGCACCTGCGGCACAAACGGGAAATGGCCTATGATCGCTACCCGTCTTCCGGCACCCATCTCCTGGATCAGGCCACCGCCGTTGCGATCCACGCATACACTGTCGTCGACCTCCAGCAAGGCATTCAGCGCGGCCATGCCGATGCTCGCTTCCAGCCAGCTAGGCGAGCGTAACATCTGAGCCAGTTCACGCCCACTCCGCGCACACAGGCGGCCTGCATCCGGTACTGGCGGTGCCCCACGTTCAACAGAGTGCTGGAAGAGGGTCGCGGCAAGCCCACACGAGGGCGGGGTGCTGTCCAGCACCACGGCAGTATACACGGCGCCCACCAGCACCTGGCGTACGGGCGCATCGATACGTATGCCCTGCAGCAGCGACTCGATGGTGCTCATGCGCTCCCCCGGAGCCATGCGGGCAGCCGGTCTTGCGAGCAGCCATGCCGTGGGTTGACTCGACAGTCGGGCACGCCGTCAGCCATGCGCACGTCTCAGGCTGCCGGAGCGCTGCATCTCTTGCAGCTCGCGCAGCGGCGGGATGGCTTCCATCATGCCTGGGGCCAGGCGCTCCCACATTATGCCCACCGTAGGCTTGTGCGGATCGGGCACCTGAATGGTGCGCGTCGGAGTGACGATCCAGTCGCAAACACTGTCAAAAGCGCTGGGGGTCAGATCTACGTCCACGACCTGGCAGTCGTGTGCCAGAACAATGACCGGCGTGCTGGGCTCAACCATGCCCAGCTCGTAGAGCATCGCCCACTCCAGGTCAAAGTAGCCGTGGCCTTTGCCAAAGCGCACACCGGTGCGGCTTACGGCGGACGCGCCCGTGACAACCAGGTCAACACGTGGATAGTGCGCCTGGAGCTGCGCCAGCGACAGCTTGCTGCCCAGGACTTCGAGCCCATCCAGTGTTGCCGCGTATTGCTCGCTGCCCGGCCGAACGGCCTCTGGACGCAATTCCAGCAAGCCGCGGCGAATGCCGTAGGTGGACACAAGCTGCACCTTGTGATCGCGAATCGCCTGGGCGCGCAGATCCTCCAGGCAGTTGTCAGGCGTGATGAAGAGAACAGCCGCCTCAGCGTAAGCGCCCGTAGCGATCAGACGATCCGTTGCGGCGTGGCTGCCCTCGAAATCTGGAATGTACTGCTCAAAATCGAAATCAAAACGGCTATCCGGCCTGGCGACCTTGCGCAGCATTGACCAGACCTGTTCGCGTGCCTCCACTTTGTTCATCACCTTCACTCCTCGGCTGTTTGCCGCCGCGACTCGCCAGATGCGATGTGCGTGCGGCGGCTAGGCGGTAATCGCATCGATCAGCATGTTCATGAAGCGTGGATAGTCAACATCGCAGGCAGCATCGATGAGGGGCAGGTGCGTCCAACGGAAGTTGGCGCGAATATCTGCCACGGTCTGCCCGCGCGTGAGCTGACCTTCGGTCTCGATGCCGACATGAATGGACCGCGTCTCGATGACCGAAGGATCGATAGCCGCGGCGATGGCCAGAGAGTCGATCAGCACGCAGTAGCTTTCGAACTTGCGGTCGCGCACAAAGCGGATCAGCTCGAGCAGGTAACTGGCCTCCCGTCGGCTTGAGGCCTCCAGCCGGGCGATGTGCTCCGGGCGGAAGTTGATATCCGGATGCACCGCCACATCCAGGCCGATGGCGGTAATCGGCATGCCGGACTCAAAGACCATCTTTGCTGCCTCGGGATCCACGAAGATATTCCACTCGCTGGCCGGGTTGTCGCCGGTGGCATAGGTGTAGGCCCAGCGGTTGAACCCGAATGCGCCGCCGATCACCACGAGCCTCTGCACTTTCTTGGCGAGCGACGGGTCCTTGGTCAGGGCAACCGCCACATTGGTCAGCGGGCCCGTAGCCACCAGGGTGATCTCACCCAGATACCGGTTGACCGTGTCCACGATGACATCAGGACCAAAGCTGCCGGTCGGTTGCAGCCTTGGTGGTGGCAGGGCCGTATTGCCCAGCCCATCATCGCCATGGGAGAAAGGATCGCGCGGGAAAGGCCGCACGAGTGGGTGCAGGGTCCCTTGCGAGACCGGAATGTCATCCACATCAAGCAGCTCGAGCGTCTTGAGCGCGTTGGCGCAGGTTCGATCAGCGGTCAGGTTGCCCGACACCGTGGTGATGGCCTCGACGTGCAACGCCCCCGATTTGATAGCAAAGAGAATCGCCGTCGAATCGTCAATGCCGGGGTCGCAATCCAATAGAATGCGCTTCACATGGCCTCCTGGATGAAGATGTTGTGCCCTAGCGGTTCAGGCTCACTGGCTCCTCAGCCAGAGCAGCAGCCCGCTTGCGAGCTTCGGGTTGCAGGTCAGGAATCTTGGGAGGCAGTCCGTACTGCTCAAGCATGAACGACGCTGCGACGCTGCCCCACTTGCCCGCAGTTACGATGTCGTGATGCTCGCAGTAACCCACGAGGAAGGCGCCGCTGTAGGCGTTGCCAGCTCCAGTCGGATCGACGACTTGCGTCTGGCACGCGGGGATGCGATAACTCCCTGTTGCATCGGCCACCAGCGAGCCATCCTGACCCATGCGCAGCGCCACAGACCCCACTCCCGCATCCAGAAGCATCGACACGGCTGCCGGCATCGAGTCAGTCTGCAGCATCCGCCTGGCCTCGGTGCGGTTGAGTGAGAGGCAGCCTATCCTGGGCAGCAATTTGCGGACAGACTCCCTGCGCTCGGGCTTGGTGGCCGAGGCCGATATCTCCCACATCCAGCTGGCCGACATTTCTTTGCCGAGGGCAAAGAGGGCCTCCCAGTAGTCTGGCGCGTCATCGGCAAAGACGTACATACCTGACGCCTCCTTGAAGCTGGAAGGCACATCGGCGGGCCAGGGGTACATCATTCTGAAATGGGGACGCCCATAATACGGGGTCTCCGTCCGCTCGCCGTCGGGCAGATAGACAATCCGGTTGAGTGGAGTATGGGCATCGCGGACGCGGAGCCCAGCCGTATCAAAACCGTTGGCTGCAAACCACTCCCCATGTAGGCTCTTCTAGTCGTCGCCAACTCCGCTGACGATGCCTACACTGTCAGACCACAGGCGCATTCCAGCCACGGCATAGGCTCCGCCTCCCAGCAGCCCGCGCAGTTCGGTTCCGTCCGCGAACTGGATGTCGTCAGTGAGGATGTGGGAAAGCGCAACATAGCGTGTCATGGAGTACCTCGCGGGTGGCATGATGCCCTGGCCTGGCCGGGTTAGTCGCGAGTATAACCTGGGTCCTGGCCGAGACAAAATGGGGCGGGCTGCGGACTTTGGATGTTTCCCTGGCAGCCGCCATACTTAAGTTCAAGGGCGCTACGCTTCGGGAGGCATACATGGCAGAGCAACATGCTCGTTGGAGTCTGCGCGATCTGTTTGGTCAGGCGGATTCCGCTCCGGTGGAGCAGAGCCTTGCTTCCCTGGAGCAGATCGTCACCCGTTTCGAGTCGTACCGACCACTTCTGCTGCCCGACATCCCCGCAGAGATTTTTCTCCAGGCGCTCGACACCTATGAGGCTGCGGTAAGCCTTGAGCGGCGCCTGGCGGCCTTTGCCTTCTTACGCTTTGCCGAAGACACCCAGGATCAGGCCTCCCTCAGCCTGCAAAACCGCCTTGACCAGCAACTTGCCATTGTTGAGAACCGCATGACGTTCTTCGACATGTGGTTCAAGGACCTATCGGACGACGCTGCTCAGCGGCTGATCGCCGCCTCGGGTGAACGGCGTTACTTCCTGGAGTCCTGGCGTCGCCTGAAACCATTTACCCTTTCTGAGCCCGAGGAGCGCGTGATCACGCTCAAGGACGTCAACGGCGTCGATGCGCTGGTGACTCTCTACGACGTTATTACGAATGCGTTCACCTTCACGATGGAGGTGGACGGCGAGCGCAGGACGATGACCGAGGCGGAGGTCGGCGCCTATGTACGCGACCACAGACCAGATGTGCGCGCCGCCGCCTACCGCGAGATGTATCGCGCATACATGGAGCACCGTTCGGTGCTGGCCCAGATCTACTCGCACCGTGTAGGCGACTGGCACTCGGAGATGTTGGACCTGCGCAAGTTCGCGTCGCCGATTTCCGCGCGGAACACGATGAATGACATCCCAGATGACGTCGTGGAGACACTGCTCTCTGTGTGCCGCAGCAACCGAACGCTCTTTCAGCGGTACTTTCAACTCAAAGCCGGCTGGCTCGGGAGGAAACAGCTGCGCCGCTATGACGTCTATGCGCCCTTGGCCACTTCGGCCAGGCGGTATTCGCTTGCGCAGGCCATCGAGCTAGTCATGGGCTGCTTCCGGGGCTTCTCTCCCACACTCGCTGACGCAGCCAGCAGCGTGCTGCAGGCTGCTCATCTGGATTCGCCCGCCCGGCCAAACAAGCGCGGAGGGGCATTCTGCTATGCGGCGCTGCCAGAGCTCACACCGTGGGTGTTGACTAACTTTAGCGGCGAAGCGCGAGATGTGTCCACTCTGGCCCATGAGCTGGGCCACGCGGTGCACGCGGTCTTGGCGGCCGGCCATTCGGTGCTCACCTTCGACGCTACCCCGCCGCTGGCCGAAACGGCCTCCGTCTTTGCCGAAATGCTCCTCTCCGAAAAGCTCCTGGCGTCGGAGCAGGATCCGCAGGCACGTCGTGAGATACTGGCCACGATGGTAGACGACGCGTACGCCACGGTTGAGCGTCAGGCGTACTTCTCCATCTTTGAACAGGACGCCCATCGGCTCCTGGCTGAGGGCAAGACGAGCGACGAGCTGGCCGAGCACTACCAGCAGAGCCTTGCCGAGCAGTTCGGCGACGCAGTGGAAGTGGCAGACGAGTTCCGCTGGGAGTGGACGCTCATCCCGCATATCTATCACACGCCGTTCTACACCTACGCCTACAGCTTTGGGCAGCTGCTGGTGCTCGCTCTCTACCAGCGCTATCGCCTGGAAGGCGAGGCGTTCAAGCCCCGCTACCTCAGGATACTGGGCTATGGCGGCTCTGCTTCGCCCGCCGCCATTCTCTCCGAGGCCGGGTTCGACATCAGCTCACCGGATTTCTGGCAGGGTGGCTTTGACTTGATCGCCGAGTGGATCGAGAAGCTGGAGAATACACAGTAGCCTGTCACGCTGAGCCCCTCCGAGGCATCTCAACGTGGCGGCAGCAGGCTCTTCACTTCGCACTACATGACATGGTTGTGATGAACCGAAGGAGTTGCCAATGACCATAAGCGCGGTGTCCCGCGGCCCGTCGCCGTTTGCAGTCTTCCGCAACCGCAACTTTGCCCTGCTCTGGATCGGGCAGGTTGTCGAGACCATCGGTGCTTCGCTGACCTCGCTGGCCGCCTCGATCCTGGTCTACCGCCTGACCGGCTCGGCGGCCAGCGTTGGGGTGATGCTGATGGCGACGGCAGCGCCCACTATCCTGGTTGGGCTACTGGCCGGCGTGGTTGTGGACCGCTACGATCGCAAGCGCATCATGGTCGCCGCAGACCTGTCGCGCGCGGCGCTTGTCTTCTTGATCCCCTCCCTGCTGCAGCACAACATCGCCTGGCTCTACATCATCGTAGTGCTTTCCTCAGCCGTGACCCAGTTCTTCGATCCCGCGCACGAGGCCGTGCTGCCTGAGATCGCCTCGGACGAGGAACTGGCCGCAGCCAACTCGCTGATGGCCATCAGCTCCTTCGGCGCGACAGCCATTGGTTTCGCCGCCTCGGGGCTCATTGCCTCACAAATGTCCATCGAGTGGGCATTCTACCTGAACGCCTTTGCATACGTCTTCTCGGCGGCGATGATCCTGGCCGCGCGCATCCCGGCGCTCAACGTGACAGCCGAATCGGGCCTTGCCGCCGTAGGGCGCAACCTGCGCGCCGGCGCCAAAGTGCTGCTTGCCACGCCGATGCTCAAGTCGCTTTTCGTCGTCTTTGCCATCGTCTTTGTCGCCTTTGGGCTCTCCAATACGCTGCTGCTACCGTTCGCGCTCAAGGCGCTAGGCGCCACAGAGTTCGAGTACGGAGTACAAGAAGCCGTGACCTCGGTCGGCTTTGTCATCGGCAGCCTGTGGATGGCCAGCGTGTCCGATCGGCTGCGCGAGGGGCAGTGGATTGCGCTGGGCCTGATCGGCATGGCCCTCGCCGGCGTTGGCTATTCCTCCATGCGCGCGGTCATTCCGGCGATCGCCGTTGTCGCTGTCTCTGGCTTCATCAACGCGCCACTTTCGATTGCACGCTCGCTAGCGATTCAGCGGTATACCCCACGTGAGATGCGCGGGCGGGTCAACAGCGCCTTCTTTGTCTGCCGCGATGTGCTGTTCTTGCTTGGCATGGCGGCTGCAGGCCTGGCGGACGTCTTCCCAATTCGGCTCGTATACCTCTCCGGCGCGCTGATGCTGCTGGTCGCCGGCATCTGGGCACTGGTCATTCCAGGCTTGGGCCAACCAGCAGCCGAATGGAAGCATGCGCTCGATCTCCTGCGCCGCGCCCCCGCTGCGGTCGGGCAGCTTGTGGCGCGCCCGGCTGCACTGGCTGATTTTGACGCCCTCATCGCCTTGTTGCCAGCTCTCGGCACGCTGGGTGGCGAGGAACGGCGAGCTTTGCTCAGCAGCGCTGAGGT
Source organism: Anaerolineales bacterium UBA6131 (assembly GCA_002435875.1). GTDB lineage: Bacteria > Chloroflexota > Anaerolineae > UBA2200 > UBA2200 > UBA6131. The sequence goes on along the minus strand of DIVN01000102.1, from coordinate 13,819 downwards.
GAGCCAGGCCCCCGCTGGTGCCACGATCGTGCGTCACGGCGACACAGCCGATGAGGTCTACTTCCTCTTGGCCGGCAAGGCGGTGGCAGGCGTTGCCACCCCGGACGCGGCGGGCGGCTACCGCTCCCTCTCCAGCCTGGCGCCGGGGGACTTTTTCGGCGAGATTGCTGCCCTGAGCGGCGAGCCACGCACGGCCAACGTGGTGGCCGAAGAAACAGGAACATTGCTGTCCGTGCCGGCTGCGACATTCCGCACGTGGCTTGGCCATGCCGACCTGCGCCGCCTTTTCCTGGCCACGGCGGCTGAGCGCCTCGGGCGCACGCACCAGGCAGACTGGCCAAGGTTGGCAGGGCTGGACCAGCAGGCACTGCGTGAGCTGCGTGAGCAGCGTGCCGGAGAAGGGGATCAACGATGACCAAGCGCAAGGGCACGCCCTCTGCACCAGCGACCAAAGTGCATCGAGCCCCAAGCCCCAAGGGAGAGGCAGTGGCCAAGAACGCAGTGTCGGCTGAGCTGCAGGATCTGCAAGCGCGAGCCGACCGCGCCAACGGTCGCTACGAGAACGAAGCGGCGCTCGAGCTCTACACAGAAGCATTGGCACTGGTTCCGCAGGAGGCCCGCGGGCCGCTGGCCACAGCCGAAATCGACTTGCGTCTTGCGCGTGCCCAGGTCTATGGGCGGCTTGGCGACTTGGATGCGCAGATTGCCGACGTGCGCCAGGCGGAAGCATTGGCCCAGAAGGCAGGGGACGAAGCTCGGAGGGTACGAGCCCTGGTCGCACTGGCAGACCGCCTCTCCTGGCGCGGTGACTTTAAGGTAGCGCTTGCCGCCTTGCAGACCGCTGACACGATCGCTGCTCGCCTTGGCGATGCACGGCTGCTGGCACGCGTCGCCGTGACGCGCGCCCAGTACGCGAACTCCGCCACCGACTATGTTCACCTGGGCCCGTGGGCCCGCACTGCCTTACAGCTCTGTCGCGAGGCAGGCGACATCTCGGGAGAGGCAGAAAGCTTGCTCAGCCTCGCCGCGGCAGAGCAGTCCGCCGGAGACCTGCGCCAAGCGCAACAGCATATACAGGAGGCGCTGGCCGGCTTCCGCAAGGCAGGCGACCGGAGTCTTGAAGGCGTCGCGCTCAACATGCTGGCCATTGCCACGGCTGACCATGCGGGCGCACGTGCCCATTTCGAGCAGGCGCTGGACATCTTCCAGTCTATCGGATTCAAACCGCGCATCCTGACCGTGCAGAACAACCTGGCTCTCCTTTACTGGCGACTGGGCCTCTACCGCAAGGCGCAGCTCTATGCTGATGCGGTGCTGGTCGAAGTGCGCAAACTGAACTCGCCAGCCGTGCTGTCTTCCTTTGTGGAGACCCAGGCGCGTCCGTTGGTTGATGCTGGGCGCTACGCAGAGGCCCGGCGGCTGCTCGAGGAAGGTGTGGAGTTGTCTCAATCCATCGGCAGCCAATTGAACGAGGGGTTCANNNNCTCGGCATGGTGGCCCTGGCCGAGGCCAAGCCGGCGGCAGCCGTCCCGGAGTTCGAGGCAGCCGTGCGCCTGATGAAAGTGGGCCAATCTCCTGGCGACCAGATTACAGCGCTGGCCTGGCTGGGAGCAGCCGAGTTTGCCGCTGGGGACTGGAGAGCTGCCGAAAGGCACACGGCGCAAGCCGCCAAGAAGCTCGCCGTCACCGCCGATGTCGCCACCGAGTACCCCTTTCAGGCCGTATGGTGGTGGCGTTACCAGGTGCTCGGGCAATCGCGAGGGAAGGCAGCCAAGGCTGCAGAGCAGCTACGGGGAGAGTGCCTCCAGCGTGCCTACGACACCATGATGGCCTCGGTCGCCACGCTGAGCGACGAGCGACTCAGACGCAACTACCTCAACAAAGTCCCGGTCAACCGCCAGATCCTTTTGGAGTGGACGAGGGTCTCAGGGGATCGCGGCATCCCCCTCCCCGAAGCCAGGCCTCTCGAAGGCAACCTGCAGGACCAGTTGCGGCGCATGATGGAGATCAGCGTGCGCATGAATGAGCAGCGCGAGCCCGAGTCGCTGCTCGAGTTCATCATGGATGAGGCTGTAGAGCTGAACGGCGCTGAGCGCTCACTCCTGGTGCTCTATGATGCAAAGGGTCAGCCAGGCCCGCGCATCGCTCGCGGCATTGCACCGCCAGCCATGGAGGAAATCCAGGAACAGGCCAAGGGGGTCACGGATCGAGCGTCCGATACGCGCCTGCCCGTCCTGGTGAACGAGCCTGCGCACGAGGGCGCGCCGGGACAATGGCGGTCTTGCATGGCTGCCCCGCTCATCGCGCGGGGACAGATGATCGGGCTGCTCTATGCCGACAACCGGGCGGTCTTTGGTCCCTTCCGACCGGCTGACCTGGACCTGCTCTCACTTTTCGCCAATCAGGCGGCTACGGCAATCGACAACGCCCGCCTGTATCAAGACCTCGAGTTGCGCGTCGCCGAGCGCACCGCCGAGCTCTCGGCATCCAACACCGCCCTGGAGCAACGCAACGCGGAGCTTTCGATCATCAGCAGCGTGCAGCAGGGCCTGGCCAGAGAGCTGGACCTGCAAGCCATTGTGCGGGTGGTGGGCGACAAGATCCGCGCCACTCTGGGCGGACAGAATGTCCTGATCGCACTCTACGATAAGGCCACAAACCTACTGAGCTTCCCCTACTGGGTAGGAGACACTGGCGAGCTTCACGATCCGCCCAGGCCATTGGGCGACGGGCTGACGTCCATCGTCATCAACTCACGGCAACCCCTGGTTCTGGGCACGGCGGCCGAGGGCACGGCCCTGGGCGCGCTTATCGTGGACGACGGCCACGCAGAAGTGCCTGAATCATGGCTTGGCGTGCCCATGCTCTCGGGCGACGATGTGGTGGGCGCCATCGCGGTGCAAGATTGGCCGAAAAATCGCTACAGCGAGGATGACGTTCGTCTGGTGAGCACGCTGGCGTCCAGCCTGGCCGTGTCACTACAGAACGCGCGCCTGTTCGAGGCGGAGAAGCAGCGCGTGGCCGAGCTGCAGCTCATCAGCAGCGTGCAGCAGGGCCTGGCCAAGGAGTTGGATTTCCAGGCCATTGTCGATGTAGTCGGAGACAAGCTCCGCGAGACCTTCGCCGGCCAATACATCTCCATCTGCCTGTACGACAAGACCACGAACATGCTGCAATTCCCGTACAGTGTCGGCTTCGAGGGAGGGCGTATTGCTGCCGAGTCGCTACCTCTTGGCGACGGCTTGACCTCCACGGTTATCGCTTCCCGACGCCCGTTGGTCGTGGGGTCGTTGGCTGACCAGAGGGCCATGGGCGCTGCATATACGGAAGAGGACGCGACATCGGAGACACCCGAGTCGTGGCTGGGCGTGCCGATGATTGCCGGCAATGAAGTGATCGGAACGATCAACCTTGCCGACTGGCCAAAGAACCGCTACAAAGAGAGCGACGTTCGCTTGCTCAGCACTTTGGCCTCCAGCCTGGCCGTGTCACTGCAGAACGCGCGCCTGTTTGAGGCCGAGAAGCAGCGGGTGGCCGAGCTGCAGATTATCAACAGCGTGCAGCAGGGGCTCTCTTCGCAGCTGGACTACCAGGGAATCATCGACCTGGTTGGCGACAAGATTGGTGAGATCTTTGACGCCCAGGTGGTCACCATCACCGTGTACGACGCGCGGGCTGGGATGATTGGGGAGCGCTATGCCTTGGAGCGCGGCCAGCGGGCGGAGCTTGCCCCCCCGCACAAGATGACGCCCGAACGCGTTGCCGAAAAGTCGCTCGGCAAGCCAGAGGTGTTCAACACCGTTCAGAGCATGGCCGGGGCGGGAATGACGACCGTACCTGGTACCGAGCCCTCCAAGTCGGCACTCTTTGTGCCACTGGTCGTTGGTAAGGAGTACAAGGGCGAGGTCAGCCTACAGAACCTGGACAGGGAGAACGCCTTCAGCGAATCGGATGTTCGCCTGTTGACCACTCTGACTTCGTCGATGAGCGTAGCGTTGGAGAACGTGCGTCTCTTCGATGAGACCAGGCGTCTGCTCAAAGAGACCGACCAGCGGGCGGCCGAGCTGCAGATCGTCAACAGCGTGCAGGAGGGCCTCGCCTCCAAGCTGGATGCCCAAGCCATATACGAGTTGGTGGGTGAGAAGATTCGCAACATCTTTGATGCGCAGAGTGTGGCGATCTGGCTCCTCGATCACGAGGCCAGGCAGGGCCAGTGCCGCTACGGTTTCGAAAAGGGCAGACGTTTTCGCGCCGACGCGTTCCGCTTTGATACGCTCACTGATCAGCTGATCTCCACACGGCAACCTGTGCTCATCAACAGCGATGCCCGGCGGCGCTTTGCCGAGTACGGAAGCACAACCGTCAAGGGCACTGAGCCGTCCAAGTCCGCCCTATTTGTACCCCTAGTCCTGGGTGACCAGGTCTATGGAGTCGTCACGCTGCAGAACGCGGACCGCGAGAACGCCTTCAGCGAATCGGATGTGCGCCTGTTGACCACTCTGACTTCGTCGATGAGCGTAGCCCTGGAGAATGTGCGCCTGTTCGACGAGACCAAACGCCTGCTCAAAGAGACCGACCAGCGCGCGGCCGAGCTGGCCATCATCAACAGCGTGCAGGAAGGTTTGGCCTCCAAGCTCGATGTCCAGGCCATCTATGAGCTGGTCGGCGAAAAGATCCGCGATCTCTTCGACGCCCAAGCGATGCTGATCTCGACCATCGAGCCGGACGGTACGGTGCAGACCCGTTACGGCATCGAAAAGGGCGTCCGCATCTACCCAGAGCCCGCTCCAATGCGACAGGGCGGAGTGATGGAGCATCTCGCACGCACTCATCAGCTCCTCCTGATCAACGAGAAGATCACCGAACGCATGGCCGAGTTCGGCGGGATAGATGTAGTGCCCGGCACAGAAGTGCCCAGATCCACGCTCGACGTGCCACTGATGGTCGGAAACGAGCTCAGGGGTAGCATTTCGCTGCAGAACATTGACCACGAGAATGCCTTTAGCGATTCAGATGTACGGCTGCTCACCACGCTGGCTTCCTCGATGAGCGTGGCGCTGGAGAATGCACGGCTGTTCGACGAGACCAAGCGCTTGCTCAAAGAGACTGACCAGCGCGCGGCGGAGCTGCAGATCATCAACAGCGTGCAGGAGGGCCTGGCCGCCAAGCTGGACGTGCAAGCCATCTACGACCTCGTGGGAGAGAAGGTCCGTGAGGTGTTCGATGCCCAGGCTGTGTCCATCACCACGTACGACTGGGATGCCAACATGGCCCAGCCCCGTTATGGCATTGAGAAGGGCGAGCGCTTCTTCGACGAGCCTTACCCCATCATAGCCAGTGGCATTTCTAGCCACATGCGGCGCACCAGCCAGCCGATCGTGATCAACGAGAACCTGGCCGAGCGCATGGTCGAGTTCGGTGGCGCAAGCATTGTTCCCGGCACTGAGGCACCCAAGTCGGCAGTATACGTGCCAATGGTTGCCGGCAGCGAAGTCAGAGGCGGCATCTCGCTGCAGAACATTGACCACGAGAACGCTTTCAGTGAGTCAGATGTCCGCCTGCTGATGACTCTGGCCTCGTCCATGAGCGTGGCACTGGAAAACGTGCGTCTTTTCGACGAGACAAAGCGCCTGCTGAAGGAGACGGACCAGCGAGCGGCGGAGCTTGGCATCATCAACAGCGTGCAGCACGAGTTGGGGCTCACGTTGGAGGCTGAAGCCATTTACAGCCTCGTCGGCGACAAGATGCGGGAGATTTTCGACGCCCAGGTGGTTGCCATCACGACATACGACTGGCAACACCACACGCGAACGCCTCGCTACAACATCGAAAAGGGCCAACGGCTCGATCTGCCACCAGGCCCCATACCTACGCCAAGTGTGGCTGAGCAGATGCGGCGGACGCTGCGGCCCATCGTGATCAACGAGAAGATGGCCGAACGCATGGCTGAGTTTGGCGGGCAAAGGGTTACTCCGGGGACAGAAGCACCCAAGTCCTCGGTTTATGTTCCTCTGATCGCGGGCGGCGACCTCAGGGGCTGCGTCTCGATTCAGAATGTGGATCGCGAGCACGCTTTCAGCGACGCGGATGTCCGCCTGCTCACAACGCTGGCCTCCTCGATGAGCGGTGCCCTGGAGAACGTACGACTGTTTGAGGAGACCAGACGCTTGCTCAAGGAGACTGATCAGCGTGCCGCGGAGCTGGCGATCATTAACAGCGTGCAGCAAGGCTTGGCCTCCAAACTGGATGTGCAGGCCATTTGCGATCTGGTCGGTGACAAGATACGCGAACTGTTCGACACGCAGGTGGTAACCCTCAGCACCTATGACTGGAAGACGCGCACGGTGTACCGCAACTACCTGGTGGAAAGGGGCAAGCGGCTGTTTGAGCACCCCGGTCCCATCGCACAGGGTGGGCTCGTGGAGCATCTTCAGAGCACACGGCAGCCACTGCTGATCAACGAGAACGCCATGGAGCGTCTGTCTGAATTCGGCATGCAGTTGATCCCCGGCACTGACGAGCCCAAGTCGCTGGTGTATGTGCCGTTGATCGTAGGCGAAGAGGTGCGAGGGTCGATCTCCCTGCAAAATCTCGACCGTGAACACGCATTTGACGAGCAGGATGTGCGGCTACTGACCACCATGGCCTCGTCCATGAGTGTGGCAATGGAAAACGCGCGCCTGTTCGACGAGACCAAACGTCTGCTTTCCGAGACTGAGATCCGCGCGGCCGAACTGAAAGAGATCAGTGATGTCGGCCAGATGCTCGTGGGCGAGCTCGACCTGCAGCGCATCTACGAGGCCATGGGTGGTAAGTTGTTGGAGGTCTTTGACGCTCAGGTAGTCAGCATCATCACCTACGATCGCCAGTCCGAGTTGTGCACCTGGCGCTACTCTGAGGAAAGGGGCAAGCGGCAATACCCGGCACCGCGAGCAGCATCGGGCTTTTCTGGCCACATCCTCAAGACGCGCAGTCCGCTAATGATCAACGAGAACATGGAGTCGGTGGCCGCCGAGTACGGCAGCACGGTGATTGCCGGTGAGGCTCCCAAATCGTACCTGGGTGTACCATTGCTGATGGGCGGCGAGGCCCGCGGAGTGATCACCCTGCAGAATCTCGACCGCGAGAAGGCCTTTAGCCAAGATGACCTGCGCTTGCTGACTACCCTGTCGCTGAACATGAGCGTGGCCTTGGAGAACGCGCGTCTGTATGCCGAGGCCGAACAGCGCGGCGATGAGATGACTGCCCTGACCGAGGTCGGCCGCGAGATCTCGGAAACGCTCGATCAGAACACAATCCTTGAGCGCATCGCGGTCCGCGCTCTGGAAGTTCTGAATGCGCGTGACGTTGCGCTGCGGTTGCTACAGCCAGACGGCAGCCTGCGCACGGTGATTGCCCGCGGAAAGAATGCCGACTTGCTGAGAGATGATGTTGTGCTTCCCGGGAAAGGCATCACCTACTCTGTGTTCGAGAGTGGCGTCGCTGAAGTGGTGAATGATCCACTGCGCGACCCACGCATGGTCCACATTCCTGGCACAGAGCACGACGAGGAGAGTGAGGCTCTGGCTTTGGCCCCGCTTGGCGCAGGCGACGAGGCGCTGGGCGTGCTGAGCTTGTGGCGCGACAAAGCCAGCCAAGGCGGCTTTACGCCCAACGATCTCGAGTTTGCGATTGGCCTGGCTCGTCAGGCGGCCATTGCCATAGGAAATGCCCGATTGTACGAACAGGCCGAGGCTGCTCGCGTTGCGGCAGATGCCACGAGCCAACAAATGTCGGACATCATCCAGTTCTTCCCGGATGCCACACTGGTTATCGACCGGGAGGGCAAGGTCATCGCCTGGAACCGGGCCATGGAGCGCATGACGGGCGTGAAGGCGGCCGACATGCTTGGCAAGGGCAACTATGAGTACGCGTTGCCGTTCTACGGCGAGCGACGGCCGATCCTGATCGATCTGGTGAGCCTGCCACAAGAGGAGATCGAGAAAAAGTACGCAACGATCCATCGGGAAGGCGCCACGCTAACCGGCGAATCTTTCACGCCGGCGCTGGGGGGCGGCAGACACATGTTCGCCACTGCCTCGGTCTTGAGAGATGCCAAGGGCAAGGTGGTTGGGGCGATCGAGTCCATTCGCGATATCACCGACCGCAAACAAGCTGAGGAGGAGCTCAGGGTGGCCAAAGCTGCCGCGGATTCGGCCAACGCGGCCAAGAGCGCCTTCCTGGCTACGATGAGCCACGAGATACGCACGCCCANNCCCATGAATGCCATCATCGGCATGAGTGGTCTGTTGATGGATACCCCACTAAATCCCGAGCAGCGTGACTTTGCGGACACCATCCGCAACAGTGCGGACGCCCTGCTGACAATCATTAACGATATTCTGGACTTTTCCAAGATCGAGGCCGGCAAGATGGAGCTCGAGAGTCAGCCGTTTGAGCTGCGGGCTTGCGTGGAGAGTGCGCTCGATCTCGTGGCAGGCAAGGCTGCTGAGAAGGGCCTCGACCTGGCCTGCGTCCTGGAGGACGATTTGCCTCCCGCGATCGTCGGGGACCTGACGCGGCTCAGGCAGGTGTTGATCAACCTGCTGACCAATGCGGTCAAATTCACCGAGTACGGCGAGGTCGTGGTCACGGTGAGTCATGAGCCTGCCACCCCCACGGCAACCACGGTGCCGCAGCTGCTCTTCACAGTCCGCGACACGGGCATCGGTATCCCGGCAGATCGGCTGGACCGGCTGTTCCAGTCTTTCAGCCAGGTGGATACGACCACGGCCCGGCGCTACGGTGGCACAGGCCTGGGCCTGGTCATCAGCAAGAGGCTTGCCGAACTGATGGGGGGACGCATCTGGGTCGAGAGCGAGGCAGGTAAGGGGTCCGAGTTCTCGTTCACGATCGCGGCTCCTGCCGCGCCAGATTTCGCGATTCGCTCGCGCCATGAGGGTGCACAGCCGCAGCTCACGGGCAGGCGACTGCTCGTTGTGGATGATAACGATACCAACCGACTGATCATCGCCCGGCAGGTGCGCGCCTGGGGCATGATAGCCCGCGACACGGCCTTGCCACGGGAGGCCTTGGAGTGGATCCGCCGTGGCGACCCCTTCGACGTGGCCATCCTGGACGTGAGCATGCCGGAGATGAGCGGGCTCGAGCTCACCGCCGCCATCCGCGAGCAGCGATCCGCTCAGGAACTGCCGGTGATCATCTGTTCATCCCTGGGGCGTCGCGAGGAAAAGACAGATGCTCTGAACATCGCCGCCTTTCTGAACAAACCACTCAAGCAATCCCAACTGTATGATGCACTGGCGACGATCTTTGTGGGCACCGTTGGACGAGCCACGCGCGAAACCGCGACGCCAGTCATCGATCAGGGCATGGCCGAGAGGCTGCCTCTGCGCATCTTGTTGGCAGAGGACAATGCGGTCAATCAGAAACTGGCCTTGCGACTGCTATCGCAGCTGGGCTACCGCGCCGACGTGGCTGGCAACGGGCTGGAGGCCATTCAGGCCCTCGAGCGCCAGGCCTACGATGTGGTCTTGATGGACGTGCAGATGCCAGAGATGGATGGACTGGAGGCTACCCGGCAGATCTGCCGCCGGTGGGCCGTCGGGCAGCGGCCGCGCATCGTTGCCATGACTGCCAACGCCATGCAAGGCGATCGGGAGATGTGCCTGGCTGCTGGAATGGATGACTACTTGAGCAAACCGATCCGGGTGAACGAGCTGGTGGCCGCTCTCACCCAGAGTTCAACTACGCCCGCGGGAGGAGCAGTGACCGATAACATGGTAATCGACGTAGCCACCTTCGATGAACTGGTGGCATCCACAGGCGGCGACGCCGACTTTATCCGCGAATTGATCGACACCTACCTTGGCGATGCGCCGGCGCTCTTTGAACAGATGCGCACCGCGCTGACAACGAAGGATGCCGAAACGTTCCGTCGCGCCGCCCACTCGCTCAAATCGAACAGTGCTAGCCTGGGTGCTCTCATGCTATCGGAGCAGGCCAAAGAAATGGAAATGATGGGTAAGGCCGGCACGCTGGACGGTGCAGCTGCCAAGGTTGCCGCAGCAGATGTCGAGTTCAGACGGGTCAAGGCTGCTCTGGAACGCAAGCGCGCGGCCCTCTAGCCTTGGGCAGTGATTCTCAGAGAGGGTGAGCGATGACCCAGCAAAGCCACATTCTGGTCGTAGACGATAACAAGATGAACCGCTTGCTGTTGGCTCGCGGTCTGGAACAGCAAGGACATCGGGTCTCCTTTGCCGAGAACGGGCGGCAGGCGCTGGAGATGCTGCGTGGCCAAACGTTCGACCTGGTGCTCCTGGATGTGCTGATGCCAGAGATGGACGGGTATCAGGTGCTGCGTGAGCTTACGTCCGACACGGAATTGAAGAACGTGCCGGTCGTGATGGTCTCTGCAGTTAGCGAGCTCGACAGCGTAGTGCAATGTATCGAGCTGGGCGCAGAGGATTATTTGCCCAAGCCTATCAATCCGGTGTTGCTCAAGGCGCGCATCAGCTCCAGTCTGGAGAAGAAACGCCTGCGTGACCAGCAGCGTGAGCTGATCCGCAAGTTCGCAACCAAAGAGGTTGCTGAAGATTTGGAGGCGTCTGGCTTTGCTCTCGGCGGCAAGTTTATCCCTGCCACCGTGATGTTCTCCGACATCCGCGGCTTTACCACCATCTCCGAGTCTCAGCCGCCAGAGGACACCATCGAGCTGCTGAACGACTATTACACGCTCATGATGGATGCGATCAACGGCGAAGAGGGTGTCGTCAACCAGATTGTCGGCGATGGATTGATGGCCATTTTCGGGGCGCCACGGCCATGCGCTGACCGTCGCCAGCATGCTGCGCTTGCGGCGCTTCAGATGATCGAGCTGATCGAGCAGTACAATCTCGAACGAACAGCGCTGAAACGCACGCCCATCAAGATCGGAGTCGGCATTGCTTCTGGCGATGTAATCGCCGGCTACACCGGGACCCAGCGCCGCGCCACGTATACGTGCGTCGGGGACACGGTGAACCTGGCAGCGCGTCTGGAGTCACACACGAAGGTGATCGGGCAGCCCATTCTTATCGATGAGGCAACGCAAGAAGGGCTTGGACCCGAATTCACGTTGCAGGACCAGGGCGAAGTTGAGATCAAAGGCAAGCAGAAGCCGGTGCACGTGTTCTCCGTACAAGGGTTGGCATAGCCATGTCTGAAGTGAGCAGGGAAGAGTTGATCCGTCTGGTGCCCGCAGTGGCTTCTCTGCCACAACTAGAGCTGGACAGCCTCCTATCCAGGCTGCAACGAGAGCGTATCGCGGCCGGCACCCTTGTCGTGCGCGAAGGAGAGGCCAGCGAGCGGCTGTACCTGCTGGCTGAGGGTGAGGTGGAGATTATCAAAGCCCTGGGTACGACCGGTGAGCGCTTGTTAGCCGTTCGCGGGCGCGGGAGCTTTATTGGCGAGATGAGCCTGTTCAGTCGCGAAGGGCTCCACACCGCCAGCGTACGGGCCAAGACAGAGCTGGATGCCATCTACATGGCGCGCGGTGAGATGACCGCCTTGCTTAGCCGCCAGCCGGCGTTGGCCTTTGAGGTGATGCGCACCATCAGCCGGCGCCTGGATGATGCGGAGAAGCTCACGATTCAGGAGCTGCTGGAGAAGAACCGTCAGCTTACGCAAGCCTATGACGAGCTTCGCGCCGCACAGGCTCAACTGGTGGAGAAGGAGCGCCTCGACGCCGAGTTGCAGGTAGCGCGCACCATCCAGCGCAGCTTCCTGCCCCGCCGCGCACCGCACATGGCTGGATACGATCTGGGCATGTTGATTGAGCCAGTGTTAAGCGTTGGAGGAGATCTCTGCGACTTTATTCAGCTGAAGGGTAACCGCCTCGGCATTGCTATCGGCGATGTCACTGGCCATGGCGTCGGTTCTGCGCTGTTTATGGCCCTGGCTTTCAGCTTGCTGCGCGGCGAGGCCAGCCGCGCGGCCTCGCCGGCGAGCGTGCTCCGCAACTTGAACCGCCAACTGCTGAGACTTAGCGACTCGGACATGTTCGTCACCTTGCTCTACGGAATCCTCGATGGCCCCAATCGCACTTTTTCGTATGCCCGCGCTGGCCATCCGCCTCCCCTGGTCCTCGATGCACAGGACAAGCTTATCTGCCCGCCCACCGCAACCGGGCAACCGATCGGCGTATTCAGCGAAGTGCTTCTGGATTCGCAGACGTTGACTCTGCCGTCTGGAAGTCGGCTGCTGCTGTTCACCGGTGGTGTGACGGAGGCCAGCGACGCCCACGGAGCCCTGTTCGGGGCCGGTCAGATCTACAGCGCCATTTGTCATGCGCAGGCGGCCTCAGCGCAGGAGCTGTGCCAAGCTATCTACGATGCAGTACGCTTCTTTTGCGGTTCGTCAGCTCCTGAGGACGACATCTTGTTGATCGCGGCACAGGCGGGCTAGATGAGGAAAGCAGTGGGCGGTACCATCGAAGTACTACTGCGCCAGGCAGCGGTTTTCCACGGTATGTCCGACCTCGGTCTGGAACATTTGGCGGCGGTAGTGCAGCTGCGGCGACTCGGCAAGGGCCAACTGCTTTTCAGTCGGGGCGACCGCGCTGCGGCCTTCTTTGTTGTGCACTCTGGAAGCATTGCCCTGGGGCTCGACAGCGCCAACGGGCGTGAGTTGGTGATCAACGAAATGCACCCAGGCGATGGCTTTGGCGAACTTGCCCTGCTGACCGGCGAGCCACGCTCGACGAGTGCTGTCGCGCGCGAAGACAGTGTCGTGTTGGTGGTCCCACAGCGGGATTTCCTCGCAGCCGTGCAGTCGGAGCCAGCGCTGGCGCGCAACCTGCTACAGACGGCTGCCCATCGTCTGGGCACATCGAGTGAGCGTGAAGGCGCTCTAGCCTTCCTGAGTGCGCCGTCCAGGTTGGCCAGGGTGCTTGTGGAACTGGATCGCCAATCGCGTGCGGAGGGCTATATCGTAATCTCGCAGGAACAACTGGGACAGCGGGTGGGCCTCGCACGCCAGACCGTAGCTGAACTGCTGGGCAAGTGGCGGCGCTCGGGCTGGATCTTGACAGGCCGAGGCCGCATTGTACTCTTGAACCGCGCCGCGTTACGCGGCCTAGTAGAAGAGGAGGAGACCTAGGTCAGAACCCGTCCTCGCCCGAGATTGACTGCGTTGTGTCAGCACGGTGACAGACACCGCAGCCAGGATCCAGTATTCTGTGGGCAGAAAGTTGGAGAAGATCGCCGCATCCGCGAGAATCAGGGCAAGGGCGAGGAGGGACAAACGATGGACGAGAAGCAGGCCAAAGCTCTGCAGCGGCTTATGAAACGGCTCAATGCCGTGAGGCAAACGCTGCGCAGCGACGAGCGGGGTCTGCTGGATTCCATGGTGCTACGCTCGTATCCGGAGGCCGAAGGACATGCATTCAAGCCTGTTATCCGACCGGTGAGCGAACAGAAAGGGGAGGCGACCATGTTGAAGAAGGGTAACCGAGAAGCGAACAAGCCTGAGGTGGAGGGTCACGTGTTCAAGACAGCAAACAAGGCGGCGAACAAGCCCGAGGTTGAAGGCCATGTGCTCAAAGAGGCAAACAAGCCTGCCAACAAGCCTGAGGTCGAAGGCCACGTGCTCAAGGAGGCCCACAAGCCTGCCAACAAGCCTGAGGTCGAAGGCCACGTGCTCAAGGAGGCCCACAAGCCAGCCAACAAACCTGAGGTAGAGGGGCACGTGCTTAAAGAGGCAAACAAGCCTGCCAACAAGCCTGAGGTCGAGGGCCATGTGCTCAAAGAGGCAAAGAAGCCCGCGAACAAGCCCGAGGTCG